>CAUPQO010000014.1:0-31521 GCA_963513295.1 uncultured Hylemonella sp. | reverse complement strand
TCACCCGATTCCCGCCTGGGACAAGGTGATGAACCTCAACATCCGCGGTTATTTCATCCTGAGCCAGGTGATCGGCAAGAAGAGCATGATCCCGCGCAAGTCGGGTCGCATCATCAACGTGGCGTCGATCGCCGGCCTGGGTGGCAATCCGCCCGAGATGACCACCATCGCCTACAACACCTCCAAGGGCGCGGTGATCAACTTCACGCGCGCCCTGGCCGCTGAATGGGGCAAGTACAGCATCAATGTCAACGCCATCTGCCCGGGTTTTTTCCCCAGCCGGATGACGGCCGGCACCCTGGAAGCCTGGGGTGTGGAGAACCTGAAAAAACACGCGCCGCTGCAACGCCTGGGCGACGACGAAGATCTCAAGGGCCTGTGCGTGCTCTACGCCTCGGACGCCGGCAAGCACATCACCGGCCAATGGCTGGCCGTCGATGGCGGCGTGAGCTGCGTGACCGGCGGCTGAAGGGGGCCAGATGAGTATTCCCTTTGGCGTGCGCGTTCCTTTTGTCGATCACCTGGGTTTCACCCTCGAGCGCTTCGAGGACGGCCAGTCCGAGCTGCATTACGAGGCCAGGCCCGAGCATCTGAACTCCTTCGCCGTTACGCACGGTGGCGCCACCATGACGCTGATGGATGTGGCCATGGCCACGGCAGCGCGCAGCGTGCAGCCCGAGATGGGCGTGGTGACCATCGAGATGAAGACCAGCTTCATGCAGGCCGCGCGCGGCAAGCTCACGGCCAAGGGCCGGCTGATCCACCGTACCGCCACGCTGGCCTTCACCGAGGCCACGATTTTCGACGCCGAGGGCAAGCCCTGTTCCCATGCCACCGGCACCTTCAAGTACGTCAGGCGGCTGCCAACTGGTCCCAAAGACAGCAACGCGCTGAACGTGATTTCCACCGACTGATATAGACAGAGAGACACCATGCCCGCAAACCGCCAGATCCTGCTCGACAACCGCCCCGAGGGCGAAGCCACCACGGGCAACTTCAAGCTCGTCACCGTCCAGACGCCTGCGCTGCAGGACGGCCAGGTGCTGGTGCGCCACCATTTCCTGAGCCTGGACCCCTACATGCGTGGCCGCATGAACGACAGCAAGAGCTACGCACAACCCCAACCCCTGGGTGAGGTCATGATCGGCGGCACCGTCGGTGAGATCGTCGAAAGCCGCCACCCCAAGTTCGCCGCCGGTGACAAGGTGGTGGGCATGGGCGGCTGGCAGGAATACAGCGTGGTCGACGCCAACCAGCCCGGCGCCGTGCGCAAGGTGGACACCACGCACGTGCCGCTGAGCCACTACCTGGGGGCAGTCGGCATGCCCGGGGTGACGGCCTGGTATGGCCTGGTGAAGATCATCGAGCCCAAGGCCGGCGAGACCATGGTGGTCAGCGCCGCCTCGGGCGCCGTGGGCAGCGCCTATGGTGCGCTGGCCAAAGCGCGCGGCTGCCGCGTGGTGGGCATTGCCGGTGGCAAGGACAAGTGCGACTATGTGGTGAACGAGCTGGGCTTCGACGCCTGCATCGACTACAAGCAGCACAAGGACGCGGGTTCGCTCTCCAAGGCGCTCAAGCAGGCCTGCCCCAACGGCATCGACGGTTATTTCGAGAACGTGGGTGGTTTGGTGCTGGACGCCGTGCTGCTGCGCATGAACGCCCACGGCCGTATCGCCGTCTGCGGCATGATCGCCGGCTACGATGGCCAGCCCATGCCCCTGGCCAACCCGGCCCTGATCCTGGTCAACCGCCTCAAGGTGCAGGGTTTCATCGTCAGCGAGCACATGGAGATCTGGCCCGAGGCGCTCAAGGAACTCGGCACCCTGGTGGGCACCGGCAAGCTGCGTCCGCGCGAGAGCGTGGCGCCCGACCTGGCCGCGGCGCCCGAGGCTTTCCTGGGCCTGCTCAAGGGCAAGAACTTCGGCAAGCAGCTGGTCAAGCTGATCTAGGGCCTGTTCACACCATGGACCATGCCCCGCACCCGCAGAACAGCGATGGAGCGGGGCAGGCCATTGCCAGGAGGGGCGAGGAGTTCCGCGACGATCTGCGTGCGCCGGGCAGCCGCAATGCCCAGGCCCGGCGCCTGCTGTCGGCCGATGAACTGGCACCGCTCACCACCCTGTCGGATAGCCGCTCGATGCGGGCCGTGATGCAGACGGTGCTGCTGGCTGCATGCGGCATGGTCATGGCCCTGTCCGCATGGCCAACGCCGTGGTGGTGGGCGGGTGGCCTGGCCGGCCTGGTGTTGATTGGCGTAGCCCAGCATGGCCTCTTCATCCTCGCCCACGAGGCCGCGCATTACCGTCTGCTGTCCACCCGTGCACTCAACGACGGACTGGGCCGCCTGATCGGCATGAGCGGCGGTGTCTCGATGTGCACCTACCGTGTCACGCACCGCCTGCACCACAACAACCTCTATGGCCCCGAAGACCCGGACACGGCCATCCACGGCGGTTATCCGCGCGGCCAGGCCTATCTGTGGAAGAAGCTGGGGCAGGACCTGATCGGCTGGAACGCCTGGAAAACCTACGCCTACTTCTTCGGCTCACCTGCCATCAACGAGGACACGAAGCGGCGCATTTCCCCGCTGGACGACACCTCGCCGCAGCTGCGCGCCGCGGCCCGGCGCGATCGCTGGGGCGTGGTGGCCTTCCATCTGCTGGCGCCTGTCTGCGCCGCGCTGATCGGCGGCCTCGACGGCCTGCTGATCTACCTGGCTTTGTGGACCCTGCCGCTGCTCACGACGCTGCAGCCCATCCTGCGCCTGCGGGCCATTTGCGAACACGGCGCGGTGCGCGACCTCACATCGCCCCTGACGGCGGCGCGCACCAACCGGACCTGGGGCAGCCCGGTCAACTGGCTTGGGCGTTTTTTCCTCTTCCCGCACCACGTGAACTACCACCTGGAACACCACCTGTATCCGGCCGTGCCCCATTACCACTTGCCACGCCTGCACCGGTTGCTGCTGGCAAAGAACGCCTTGCATGAAGCCGAGGTGCGTGATCTGGCCGAAACCTGGACCCAGGTCTTTGCAGCACGCAGGCCGCGGGACACTAGCCCACATTAAACGAGGAGCAAAAATGATCAAGGATTTCGCCGGCAAGACCGCTGTGCTGACCGGTGCCGGTTCCGGTTTCGGGCTGGAGTGCGCGCGCATCGGCGCTCGCCTGGGCATGAAACTGGTACTCGCCGATGTGCAGCAGGACGCGCTGGAGCGTGCCGCCGCCGAAATGAAGGCGACCGGCGCCGAGGTGCTGGCCCAGCAGGTCGACGTCTCGGATGCCGCCCAGATGGAGCATCTCGCACGCCGTGTTCAGGAGCGCTTCGGCGCACCGCACTTCGTCTTCAACAACGCCGGCGTGGGCGCAGGCGGCCTAGTATGGGAAAATACCATCCAGGATTGGCAGTGGGTGCTGGGCGTCAACCTCTGGGGCGTGATCCACGGCGTGCGCCTGTTCACGCCCATGATGCTGGAGGCGGCGCAGAAGGATCCGTCCTACCGCGGCCACATCGTCAACACGGCCAGCATGGCTGGTCTGCTGAACCCGCCCAATATGGGCGTCTACAACGTCAGCAAGCATGCGGTGGTCTCGCTCAGCGAGACCCTGTACCAGGACCTGGCGCTCGTGACGGAGCAGGTGGGCGCCTCGGTGCTGTGCCCCTATTTCGTGCCCACCGGCATCCACCAGAGCGAACGCAACCGGCCGGGCGAACTGGCCATGGCCAAGCCCACGCGCAGCCAGCTCATTGGCCAGGCCATGAGCGACAAGGCGGTGAGCTCGGGCAAGGTAACGGCCGCGGAAGTGGCGCAGAAGGTCTTTGATGCCATGGCGGCGGGCCAGTTCTACATCTACAGCCATCCCAAGGCCATCGCCTCGGTGCAGACGCGACTGGAAGACATCATGCAGGCGCGTAACCCGACCGATCCCTTTGCCCACAAGCCCGAACTGGGCGAGGAGTTGCGCCGGGCGCTGCGCGCTGCTGCGGCCTGACGGTCAGTGGATCTTGGGGGGCGACTGCTTATCGTTGTCGATCAGCAGGTCAAGCTGGGCCAGCGGGTTATTCTGCCGGTCCTGGGCTTCGACAAAGTGCAGCAGCTCGACGTTCTTGATGAAGCTGGCGGCCGAGCTGACCTCCAGAATTCTCTCCGGAGCCATGGGACGCGCCACGGCATAACCCTGCACATAGTCCACACCGATTTCCGCCAGGGCCTGCACCGTGGCGGCATCCTCGGCCCATTCGGCGATGGTCTTCATGCCCAGGTTGCGCGCCAGGTTGACGATGGCCTCGACGATGGACACATTGGCCGGGTGCTGGTTCATGTTGACCACGAAGCTGCCATCGATCTTGAGCAGGTCTGCGGGCAACTCCTTGAGGTAGGAGAAGGACGTGTAACCGGCACCGAAATCGTCCAGCGCCACCCGGGCGCCATAACCGCGCACCTTGTCGATGAAACGGCGTGTGTTCTTCAGGTCGTGCAGGGCAATGCTCTCGGTGATCTCGATGCACAGGAAGCTGGAGATATGGCTGTTGCGACGCAGCATGTCGAACACTTCGAGCATGAACTCCTCGTCGTTGAGCGAGGCGCCGCTGAGGTTGATGCAGACGAACTGGGTGCGCAGCAGTTTGGCCCGGTTCTGGTCCAGCCAGGCCAGGGTGGTGGTCAGGACCCAGTGGTCGATCTTGCTCATGCGCCCGCTGTCCTCGGCCGCTGCAATCACGCGGCTGACGGGCACCAGCTCTCCGACGGTATCGCGCATGCGCAGCAGCACCTCGAAGTTGAGCGCATCGTTCGGTCGCGTCAGCGACATGATGGGCTGCATCTCCAGATAGAGGCCGGCGATGTTTTCACTGGCGGAGAGCTCGCCGATGAGGCGGATTTCGGCCTGGTGTTCCTTGAAGGCGGGCGAACCATGTTCGTACACGACCAGTCCGCGGTACTGGCCGGTCTTGGCTTCGCGGCAGGCGCGGTCGGAGGTGGAAAGGACTTCCTTGAACTGCGTGCCCGGGCTGACCTCGATCAGCCCGATGGAACCGCGCACATAAAAGGCCTTCTCTCCGACGCGGAAAGGCTTGTCGTCGATGCTGTCGATGATGCCGCGGCTGATCACCGTGGCCAGGGGCATGCGCGTGTCGGGCAGCAGGATGACGAACTCGTCCCCGCCGACACGCCCCAGCCGCATGTGGCCGGCCAGCAGGCTGTTGACGCGGTGGCAGACCTGGCGCAGCACCTCGTCGCCCGCATTGTGGCCATAGAGGTCGTTGATGAGCTTGAAGCGGTCCAGGTCCAGGTAGGCCAGGGCCAGGGGGTGCGCATCGTCGACGGCCGCCACCGCCTCGTTGAAGGCCTTCTCAACACCACGCCGGTTCAGCACCTTGGTCAGGGCATCGTTGTCCGCCAGGAAGTTCAACTCCTCGGCGGCAATGGACTTGTCCGTCACATCCTGCAGGGAACCTTCGATCTTGTCGCCGGAGAGGGCTGCCTTGACCAGATAACGGCGCGGCGCCTCGAAGCCGGTCACGTCCATCTGGCTGCGGATCTCGATGTCCCCGTCCTGCCGGTTCTGCACCAGGTCGAGCAGTTGTTGCCAGATGTCGGCACCGAAATACTGCTGCCAGGTGTTGTGCGTCGTCTTGAAAGCGCGTTGCCCCAGCATCTTGCGCAAGGCGGGATTGATGCTCGTGAAACGGCCCTGCAGATCCAGCGTGAACATGCCGATGGGGAGGACGTCATACGCATGCTGCAACTGCGCCTGTGCAGCCAGCCGTGCTTTGTGCTCCTGTCGCATCTGTTCGGCAATTGCCAAGGAAATCAGAAGCGCCGAAGCCAAGGTGACGATGACCGTGTTGAGGGATTCATCCAGCCCCTTGGTCCCCATCGATGCGGCAAAGATATCGAACAGGGTCGATATCATGGTGACGCCAAGCGAAGCGGCGTAAAGGATGGCGACCCGGTTGCGATTCACGATCACAATCCGACCCAGGACATAAACGAAAAAGGGCGCCCAGACAGCTCCCAGGGCCCACATCGTCGGCAAAAATATGTGCCTCGGCAGGAAAGCGGCCGCCATGAAAAGCGCCATGCAGAGCCACTGGAGTATCGTGATCGGAAGCGCATAGCGCATCCTGCGAAGATCCTCTATGAACAGCTCTTTGAATAGCGTGACCGTCAACAAGGCCCACGCCGCGCGAGTAAATGAGCGTCCCTGGGGCAACCAGCCGGGTGGTACGGCATGGTTGAGCCACTGGTCATCCCAGCCGCCAGCGGTGGCGCTTAGCCGTACCGTCACGATCAGCCACGCAGCGAAGACCAGATAGAGGCGCTGTCGGTTCAAGATCGCGGTGATCAGCACAAAAACGGCCAAGACCAATATCCCGCCATCGATCAGGCCGGACTTGCGGTGGTAGTCCCGGATCGCTATATCGAACCGGTCGCGATCCCACAATTCAGCACTCAGTCTGGCGGGCCCGACAAATGAACCGCGGCAGATCACATCGCGGACAGACGGGGAGATAGGCATCGCATGCCCTGCCATGGCGCGGTAGATGGTCTGCTCATGGCCATGACCCGTCGTGCCTCCGATAGGGCTGAGGCTCTGCCCCTCCCAGCATTGAAGATCAACAGCATGCTTGGACGGGAATTCGATCAACCTGGGCTGGGGCACTGATCCCAGGTCCGGGACCTTAAAACCGAACCAGATCGGAAGCTCGGATAGATTGGTTTTGTAGAACTTGCTTGTCGGCGCCGTGGCAAGACGGGCCTTGGCGTCTTCCACCGCTAGCGGGGTGGCTGAAGGCTCGAGCACCTGGAGTTCGAATTGAACCTCGGATTGGCTACGGTAGAGATTGGGCCAAAGGAACAGCGCGGCCAACGAGACCAGGGCAATCGCAAGAGGAATCCCATTGAACGCGATGGCGTTGGATATGCGATCCAAGCCTCGGGAAATCGCGTTCGCTACGGATATCAGCCCTTGTGACAGTGCTGTCAAGATCGGTTCCCTTGTTTTTTGTTCCATTCCAAAGCCAGGAATGGACTGGCCAAGCAATCCACATGGTCAATCAGTGGATTCTGGGCGCTAGGATAGCGCGATCTCGACGCGTTTGGCTACGTTTTCAGGAAAATCAGCCCCTTGCGCCTACCGAATGTTGTGCGAAAGTGGACTTCATCTTTTCCTCTTCGCCACTCCAGCTACGTGGTTCCAGGCAACTCCGCTGGATGTCCGGGTGTTGCGTGTAGAAGAAGAATTCCAGCAGCGGATTGTTGCTTGCGACCAGCCGATCATGGAAGGCGCATACTTCCAGTCCCAATACGCGGTGCGGAATATTGTTCTGCTTGGGCAGGAAAGTCTTGCCGGGAAGCACGTCTGCAAGGGTGAGCTGTTCGTACATGCGGTCCAGGGGGGGCCTCGCACCCACAAGGATCCAGTCCACGTGGTTGTGCGCGCAGTACTGGTACACCGCCTTGAGAAGCAACATCCTGACCAGTCGGCCAGGCATACCCTGTGCCACCCCCAGACGCCTGACTTCCGCTATCGTCTTGTTACGCAACCCATCCGGTAAAGCGACGAATTGCTCCAGATTCAAGGGATGGCCCCGATTCGTCTGAATGCGTACCGTCCCCAATGCAGATCCATCCACCTTTGATTCGGCGATCAGCAGGACCACCCCATTTTCAGTGTCGTCCTGTTCGGGCGTCTTGAGGGTCTCGGCGACCAGGGGCAAATGCCGAGCATAGGCCCGTTGACGTACTTCAACGACCTTCTTCAGATCGTCAGTATTGCTGGCCTGACGCACTGTGAAAGGCAGGTATTGCTCGTTGGCCGGCACGGGCTGGTCCTCTTCGGGTTCCAGATAGGCGGGCGGGATGGGCATGGACCGAACGGAGACTTCAGTTCCCAGAAGATTGGTCGACATCAGTAGCACCTCAGGCTAAGGTTATTGCCCGTCTGGCTGAGTCCAGCCCCCCAACGGACATGCCTCACTTTATGCCTGTGTCGTTAAAAAATTGAGTCGGATTTTGCCTGATCTTCATGTAGGAATTTGTCTGACAAGGGCTCCCGGGCCTGTGGCACACTCGCTGACTTTGTTTCCGTAGACCGGTCCTCCGGGCCGGTGGTTTACCCAAGAGTCATGCAGAAAATCATCGCGCAGATCGCGCAGGAAATCCGGGTTCGTGTGCAGCAGGTCGAGGCCGCCGTGGCCTTGCTGGACGGGGGGGCCACGGTGCCCTTCATCGCCCGCTACCGCAAGGAAGTCACCGGCGGACTGGACGATATCCAGCTGAGGGAGTTGGAAGCCCGGCTGGCCTATCTGCGGGAGCTGGAAGAGCGCCGCGCCGCGGTGCTCAAGAGCATCGAGGAGCAGGGCAAGCTCACGCCCGTCCTGCGGGCTGCCATCGAAGCCGCCCCGACCAAGCAGGAACTGGAAGACCTCTACCTGCCTTATAAGCCGAAGCGCCGCACCAAGGGCCAGATTGCCCGCGAAGCCGGGCTGGAGCCGCTGGCTGACCGGCTGTTTGCCGATCCGGGCCTGAACCCGGCCACCGAGGCCGAAGCCTTTGTTTTGAAGGACAAAACCGAGGCCGGTGACGATTTCACGACAGTGGCCGCCGTGCTGGACGGCGTGCGCGACCTGCTGTCCGAGCGCTGGGCCGAGGACGCGGCTCTGGTGCAGTCGCTGAGACTGTGGCTCTGGCAGGAGGGTCTGTTCCAGAGCAAGCTGGCCAGTGGCAAGGACGAGAACCACCCCGATGTGGCCAAGTTCCGCGACTATTTCGATTACGACGAGCCGATCGGCCGGGTGCCTTCGCACCGGGCCCTGGCCGTGTTCCGCGGCCGTGGGCTGGAGATCCTGGACGCCAAGCTGATCTTGCCGGTCGAACCGGAGCCGGGCAAGCCCTCGATCGCCGAGGGCAAGATCGCCCTGCACCTGGGCTGGAGCCACAAGGCCCGCCCGGGTGACGACCTGATCCGCAAGTGCGTGGCCTGGACCTGGCGCGTCAAGCTCAGCCTGTCCACCGAGCGCGACCTGTTCGCCCGCCTGCGTGAAGAGGCTGAGAAGGTGGCCATCAAGGTTTTTGCCGACAACCTGCGCGACCTGCTGCTGGCCGCCCCGGCCGGTCCGCGCGTGGTCATGGGCCTGGACCCCGGCATCCGCACCGGCGTCAAGGTGGCCGTGGTCGATGCCACCGGCAAGCTGGTGGATACCGCCACGGTCTACCCGCACGAACCGCGCAACGACTGGGACGGATCCCTGCACACCCTGGGCCGCCTGGTCGAGAAGCATGGCGTGAACCTGATTGCCATCGGCAACGGCACGGCCAGCCGCGAGACCGACAAGCTGGCGGCCGACCTGATCAAGCTGGCCGCCAGGGTGGACAAGCAGATCGAGAAGGTGGTGGTCAGCGAGGCGGGCGCCTCGGTCTATTCCGCCAGCGAATTCGCTTCTCAAGAGATGCCCGACGTGGACGTCAGCCTGCGCGGCGCGGCCAGCATCGCGCGCCGCCTGCAGGACCCGCTGGCCGAGCTGGTCAAGATCGACCCCCAGTCCATCGGCGTCGGCCAGTACCAGCACGACGTGAACCAGAGCGACCTGGCACGCAGCCTGGACACGGTGGTGGAGGACTGCGTGAACTCGGTGGGCGTGGACCTGAACACGGCCAGCGTGCCGCTGCTGTCGCGCGTCTCCGGCCTGTCGGACAGCGTGGCCAAGGCCGTGGTGCGCTGGCGTGAATCGAATGGCGCGTTCAAAAGTCGACAGGACCTGCTGCAGGTTACCGGCCTGGGCGCCAAGACCTTCGAGCAGAGCGCGGGTTTCCTGCGTATTCGCGGTGGCGACAACCCGCTGGACATGACGGGGGTGCACCCCGAGACCTACCCGGTGGTGGAAAAGATCATGGCGCAGACCGGCAAGCCCGTGGCCGAGCTCATGGGCCGCGCCGAGATGCTCAAGACCCTCAAACCCGAGCTGTTCGCCAACGAACGCTTCGGTGTCATCACGGTCAAGGACATCCTGGGCGAACTGGAAAAGCCGGGCCGCGACCCGCGCCCGGACTTCAAGGTGGCGCGCTTCAACGAGGGCGTGGACGACATCAAGGATCTGCAGGAGGGCATGGTGCTCGAAGGCACGGTCAGCAACGTGGCCCAGTTCGGTGCCTTCGTCGACCTGGGCGTGCACCAGGACGGACTGGTCCACGTGAGCCAGCTGGCCAACAAGTTCGTCAACGATGCGCGCGAAGTGGTCAAGACCGGCGACATCGTCAAGGTCAAGGTGCTGGAGGTGGACGTAGCGCGCAAGCGCATCAGCCTGACCATGAAACTCGACACCGCCCCGGCCCGCCGCGACGCCCCGCGCGAGAACCGCTACGAGGGGGCAGGGCGGGGCCAGCAAGCGCCGCGCCGCGACAACGGCCCGGCACCCCAGTCGGCCATGGCGTCGGCCTTTGCCAAGCTCAAGCGCTGAGCCACAGGGCAGGGGGCTGCGGGCGGTGTGAACAGGTTCACGCCCCTGTCACCTGGGGGGCTGGCCGCTCGACGCAGCGGCTGAGGGCAGGACATAATGGCGCCATGAGCCAGAACGATGCCCGGAGACCGTAGCCATGGAGTTGAATGCCCTGCTGGCGTCCCCCATCGTGCTGCCCAGCATCCCCAAAGTGGTTGCCTTGCTGCTCAGCGAACTGGACCGCGAGGTCACCGACCTGAAGAACATCACCCAGCTGATCAGTACCGACCCGGCCCTGACCACGCGTGTGCTGCAGACCGCCAATACCCCTTTGTTCCGGCTCTCTGGCAAGGTCAACAGCGCCGCCGAGGCCCTGGCCATCCTGGAGCTGTCCCACATCCGCCAGATGGCAGCCGAGGCCGCCTCGGCCGCCTCGCTCAAGGGCATCCCCGGCATCAACCTGCCGCAGTTCTGGGTCTACAGCCTCAACGTGGCCAAGCTGGCGCGCTCGCTGGCCGGCGTGACCCGGCAGAACCAGGGCGCGGCCTTCACCTGCGGCCTGATCCATGCCATCGGCGAACTGGTCATGCATGCCGGCATGCCTGCCGAAATGGCCGTCTTGAACAAGGAACTCGGGCCGTTGGACCTCAAGCGCGCCAAGGCCGAGTTCCTGCGCTTTGGCTACAACTATGCCCATGTCGGTGCCGCTTATGCGCGCCAGTGGCGCTTCCCGCAGCCCATGGTCGACGCCCTGGAGCACCAGTACGCCCCGTTCTCCAACAACGTCTACGAGCCGCTGGCCGGGGTCATCCACCTCGCCACCTGGCGCGCCCGGGCCCGGGAAGCCCAGCTGAACGAGCGTGCCCTGGCCGTGACCTTTCCGGGCGAAGTGGGCGAGGTGCTGGACCTGGACATCGACATGGTGCTGCAGCAGGACCCCTTCGACTGGTCCGCCCATACCTGAGAGGCTGAGAGCAGGTTTCCCCGATTCTTCCCGCATGAAAGCCTTGAGTCTGTACGCCGGGCCGGCGGCCCGCGAGCACATCCGCCAGCACGGCCTGCGGCCCGAGCACATCCACACCATCCCGGCCGCTGCCGGCGGCCCCAAGGGACTGATCCTGGGCGCGCTGGATCGCTACCTCTTCGGCCAGTGGTTGCCGCAGTCGACGCAGCCGGTCGACCTGGTCGGTGCCTCGATCGGGGCCTGGCGCATGGCCACTGCCTGCCTGGACGATCCGGTGGCCGCCTTCGAGCGCCTGGAGCACGACTACATCCGCCAGCACTACGAGTTCCGGCCCGGCAACAAGCTGCCCAGCGCCCGCCACGTGAGCGAGATGTTCGGGCAGAACCTGCGCTCTTTTTACGGCGGCCGTGAAACGCAGGTGCTGCAGCATCCGCGCTACCGCCTGCATGTCCTGACCTCGCGTGGCCGCCATATCCTGCGACGCGAGCACGGCCTGCGCACGCCACTGGGTTATCTGGGGGCCTTCCTCACCAACACGGTACAGCGCAAGGCCATGGGCGCCTGGCTGGAGCGCGTGGTGTTTTCCACCCGCAGCGCGCCTTTGCCCGGCGCACCTTGTGCGCCTCTCCCATTCGCCAGCCACGACTACCGCACCCGCCAGCTCGCCCTGGACGAGGCCAATTTCTACCCGGCCCTGCAGGCCAGCTGCTCCATCCCCTTTGCGCTGCAGGCCGTGCACGACATCCCCGGCGCACCGCCCGGCGCCTACTGGGATGGTGGCATCACCGACTACCACCTGCACCTGAACTACGCCGCCGCGCCCGATGCGGCGCAGCGGCCCGGCCTGGTGCTATACCCGCATTTCCAGCGCGCCGTAGTACCGGGCTGGCTGGACAAGGGATTGCCGTGGCGGCATCGGGCCACGCACCACCTGGACACCATGCTGCTGCTGGCGCCAAACCCCGAATGGATCAGGACCCTGCCCAACGGCAAGCTGCCCGACCGCAAGGACTTCACCCACTACGGTAACGATCTGGCCGCGCGCGTGCAGGCCTGGGGCCAGGCCGTGCAGATGAGCCGCCAGCTGGCCGACGAGTTCCAGGCCTGGCTGGACCAGCCGGACCTGGCGCGGCTGCATCCGCTGTGATTTTCCAACCCGGAGAACTGCCCATGAACAAACTGCTCATCCTGATCGCGGCCCTGATGCTGTTGACGGCCTGCTCGCCCGAAGTCGGCAGCAAGGCCTGGTGCGAAAAGCTGCAGGCCAAGCCCAAGGGCGACTGGACGGCCAACGAGGCGGCGGACTACGCCAAGAACTGCCTGTTCAAGTAAGCAGCACCAGGTCCGCAGGCTCACATCGCCTGCTGCAGCATGGTCCGGTAGTCCTCCGCACTGGCGATGCGCGGATTGGTCTTGTGGCAGTGATCGGCCAGGGCGCCGGTGATGACGGCGTCGAACTGACTCTCGCTCACGCCCTCGACGCGCAAGACAGCTCGTACATGTCATCTCGTGAGAGGGGCGTTTTCCTGCTAGCCCGAGATGACATCCGCCTGTTGTCGCGCTGGCAATTACTTTCACCCTTGCCGAACCCGTAGATCACCGACGTCAGCTCGCTGCAATGCGTTGGGCGCAACTTATTGAATCAAGGCGGTGATATTCCGTTCCACGGTCGCGCGTAACACCTCCGACGATCCACCGGCAATCGTGAACATGCGCGCATCACGCATCAGCCGCTCTATAGGGAGTTTGTTTGACATGCCATTCGCACCACAGCTTTGCGCCATAGCGTTAGTGACCCTGATTGCGAGTTCGGTGTTGAACAACTTTGCCATGGCGCTGGGGACACCAGAGTTGTCTCCTTTGAGAAGTTGTCCCTATGCCCAGCTGCGCAGCTCTGTGCCGGCCTGCATTTCGCAATAGAGATTCGCTGCGGTTGACATGACGTTCCTCATTGCATCCCGTCCTGACGCATGAGCAAATCGGTCACGGCCATACGCGATGGACGCGCGCAGGGCCCCGAGAGAAATCCCATGTGCAATCGCGGCTTGAGCGCAACGCTTGAAGTTGTAGTGCTTCATGATCTGGCGCAAGCCGCTGCCAGAAGGCGCAATGACGACCATTTCGTCAGGACAAAAGGCGCGATCGAATGCGACGGTGAATTCGCCCAGACCGCGAAGGCCCAGTTTTTCCTTCCGGTCGGAAATCTGCACGATTGCAGGAGGCAAGCCACGTCTGTCGAGAAGAAAGAGCCCTATCGATTGAGGCGCATCCTGATCTCGTGCCACAACGGCCATCAGTTGTCTTCGATGGGCCCCGGTTATCCAGTCCTTGACGCCGCTTATTTCAAAGCCACCGGGCACACGTCTGGCGGAGGTTTGCAGGGTTTTTAGCTGCGAGCCGCTATGAGGCTCGGTCATCGCGAAGCACGCTTGAACCTGACCGGTGCGAATTTCGTCAAGGAGAGGTGCTGAGACCTCTCTCGGCAAGTACTCGCGAATCATGCCAATCTGTCCCATGTTCTGGTCCATGACGGCCTTGGCAACGGCTGGCGAGATGGTCGCGATTTCCTGCAACACACAATGCAGAAATCTTTGCCGTGTCGATTCTGTTTCTTCTGATTCATCGTCCCCAGCAGGGTTGGGGTCGTGTGCAAACAGGCCCATATCGACGAGCCGTTCATAGATCTCCTCGGGTATTTCGTCCGCCTGGTCTATCTCCCCAGCGGCTAGTCGCAGGCCGTCATACAGGAACTGATGAAGCGCGCAGGCGAGTGAGGTCGGCAGGCAGGGTTCAGCTATCTTGCTGACGCCATCGGAATAGCTCATCGTTTCTCTCCCCTTATAAATACAGTATGCGAATCCCAGCAATGGCCAGGAACGCTGCGAAAAATCTCTTGAGCGCCGCAGTGGGCAATCGATGGGCAAGGCGCGCACCCAGATAGGCCATCGCCATGCTGCTGCAACCTATGGTCAATGCTGCGGGCCAATAGATGTAGCCGATGTAACCAGGCATCGTGGCCATCGGACGCCAGCCCGAAAGTGCAAATCCGACAGCGCCACCGAACGCCAGAGGTGCCCCGCAGGCCGCAGCCGTTGCGACTGCGCGCTTCACCGAGATGCCGCACCAGCTCAGGTATGGAACGACCATGCTGCCCCCACCTACACCGACGATCGCCGATACGCCCCCGATCGCGCTCCCGACGCCAAGCAGCCCCCATTGCCCTGGAAGGCCTCTGGTGGCCTCGGGACGTAGATTGAAGCCCATTTGCAATGCCAGGAGCAGCAGAAACACGCCAAAAACGACTTGCAGAACCGCTCCCGATATGCCCGAGGTGAACTGCGCCCCCACCAGTGCACCGAGCAGTATCCCTGGCGTCATGCTGCGCATGATTTGCCAATCAACGGCTTGGTGTCGATGATGTGAATAGATGGAAGAGAGCGAGGTGATGAAGATGGTTGCAAGCGAGGTACCGAGCGCGATATGCATCTGCATCTCATGCGCAACACCATTGCTGCGCAAGACATAGATCATTCCCGGCACAATGATTTGCCCCCCGCCAACACCGAGCATGCCGGCCAGAATGCCTGCACCAACGCCAAGAAGCAGGTAATTTACAGTCAGATCAAGTGTCATGTTCCGCAACGTTCACCTTGTGTCGAAATTATTATTGAACTTCAAGGCATTGCAGTCATGCGAAACTTTGGAATTAAATAAGGGAGAAACAAGACTATGTTGAGTGGCATAGAGGCGTTGGCAGCGCTCGAGAGGTATGGCACGCTCAGCGAGGCTGCACCTCATCTCCGGCTGACACAATCTGCGGTAAGCAAGCGTGTCCGCGCTTTGCAGGACATGCTCGGCTTTCAACTTCTTGAACCTCAGGGGCGCAGGGTGCGTCTGACGGTGCAGGCGATTGAGTTTCTCGATCGCGCACGCCCCTTGCTGGCGGAGCTTCGCGATCTGACTCATCCGATGAGTGAAGCACCGGTCACGCAATTTTCACTGGCCATTGCGGACTCGATCGCATCTTCCTGGGGCCCTGGGGTGGTGAGCCGGGCACTCCGTCGACTAGAAGGGGTGACCCTTGATCTGCACGCACATCGTGGTGTGCTGCTCATCGAGAATGTGCGTCTGGGACGCTATCACATAGGCATGTGCACCAAGTTGCAGCCGGACAATGACTTGATCTGCTACCCCCTTGTGGATGAGCCGATGGTGCTACTCAATTCGGAGTTTGGTGAGAGGTTTCAGCCGGATCGTCCACTGATCACCATCGAGTCCCAGGCATTGACTTGGCGCGCAATCGAACCACAGTTGCACGCGCATCATCCCGATTTGCTGCGAAATCGGATTACCTCTGTGGAATCGTTTGGCGCCGCGGTGCAAATGGTGAAGGCAGGCTTCGGCAACGGTCTGGTACCTCTGGGTTTGGCACTGGAAATGGATATCCGCAACTACCGTGAGCTGCCGGGGGTAAAACGCCGTGTATCGTTGATTGTCAGGAAAACGATCAACCAGTTGAGCCAATTCAAATTGCTGCGTGAACAGATCAAAGAGGCAGTGGCAGCGAAGTTTTCCGCTCACCTATCTGCCTGAGGCTACAAGGATTGCTGCAGCATGGCGCGGTAATCCTCCGCGCTGGCGATGCGCGGGTTGGTCTTGTGGCAGTGATCGGCCAGGGCGCCGGTGATGACTGCGTCGAACTGACTCTCGCTCACGCCCAGTTCACGCAGGCCACTGGCCAGGCCCAGGCGGGCGTTCATGTCCCTGATCGCTTCCCCGATGTCGCCGGCCGAGTCCAGGCTCATGGCCTGGGCCATGCGCAAGAGACGGCTTTCCTTCTGGATCGATTCAGCACCGGCGTTGAAGTTGATGACGGCCGGCAGGAACATGGCGTTGAGCGTGCCGTGGTGCAGACGCGGATCGACGCCACCCAGGCTGTGACTCAGGGAATGCACGCAGCCCAGGCCTTTCTGGAAAGCCATGGCGCCCTGCATGGAGGCGCTCATCAGGTTCAGGCGCGCCTCGCGGTCACTACCGTCCTTGGTGGCGCGTTCGATATGGGCCCAGGCGCGCTGCAGGCCATCCAGGGCAATGCCGTCGGCCGGCGGGTTGAAGGCCGGGGCCATGAAGGTCTCCATGCAGTGGGCGATGGCGTCCATGCCGGTGGCAGCCGTCAGCTTCGGAGGCAGGCCCAGGGTGAGCTCGGGGTCGCAGATGGCGGTCTTGGGCACCAGAAACCAGGAATGGAAGCCCAGCTTGCGCCCGTCGTCCACGATCAGAATCGCGCCGCGCGCCACCTCGCTGCCGGTGCCGGCGGTGGTGGGCACGGCGATCAGTGGCGCCACCCGTTCCGTGATCTTCAGCGATCCACCCTCGATGGTGGCGTAGGTCTTGAGCGGGCCCTCGTGCGTGGCGGTGATGGCCACGCCCTTGGCGCAGTCGATGGCGCTGCCACCGCCCACGGCGATCAAGCCGTCACAACCCTGGGCCTTGTACAGGGTTGTGGCAGCCCGTATCGCGGACTCGGTGGGGTTGGACGGGGTCTGGTCGAACACGGCCGGGTCCATGCCGGGCAGGGCGTCGAGCGCCTTCTGCAGCAGCCCAGCCGCCTTGACCCCGGCGTCGGTCACGATCAGGGGGCGGCTGATGCAGCTGCGCTCGCACTCCTGTTTCAGTAGCTTGATGGCTCCGAAATCGAACTGGACCTGGGTGATGTAGTAGATAAGCGCCATGGTTGTTTGTCTCCGCGGTGTACGATCAAAAACTTCGAATCGGGCCACTTTAGCAAGCAAATCCCCACCCATGAGTCACCAACGCAACCCGCGTGCCCTGCTGACCCCCGCCATGCACCAGGTGCTGGACCGCATGGCGCGGGTGCGGCAGCTGCCCCTGCATGCGCTGACGCCGCAACAGGCGCGCCAGGTCTACGAGGTGGGCTCCAGCATGTTGGACATTCCCGGCCACAAGCTGGCACGCGTGCAGGATTTGCAGATCCCGGTACGCGACGGCCAGACGGTCCCGGCCCGGCTTTATGCGCCGACGCAAGACAAGCTGCCGGTGCTCGTCTATTTTCATGGCGGCGGCTTCACCATCGGCAGCGTGGCCACGCACGATGCGCTGTGCCGCCACCTCAGCCATCTGGCGCATTGCGCCGTGCTTTCGGTGGATTACCGGCTGGCGCCCGAGCACAAGTTCCCCACGGCCTCCAACGACGCCTGGGATGCCCTGCAGTGGCAGGCCGCGCAGGCCGGAGCGCTGGGCCTGGACGGCAGCCGCCTGGCCGTGGGCGGCGACAGCGCGGGCGGGACGCTGGCCATCATGAGTGCCATCAAGGCGCGTGACGCCGGCCTGTCGCTGGCCCTGCAACTGCTGTTCTACCCGGGCTGCGCCGCCCACCAGGACACGCCTTCGCACAAGACCTTTGCCCACGGCTTCGTGATCGAGGAGCCGCATATCACCTATTTCTTCAACCACTACGTCAACACCCCGGCCGACCGCGACGACTGGCGCTTCGCGCCATTGCACGCGCCGGACGTGGATGGCGTGGCGCCGGCCTGGATCGGCCTGGCCGAATGCGACCCGCTGGTGGACGAGGGTGTGATGTACGCCGACAAGCTGCGCGCCGCCGGCGTGGCCGTGGACCTGGAGATCTACCGCGGCATGGTGCACGAGTTCATCAAGATGGGCCGCGCCATTCCCGAAGCCCTGCAGGCGCATGCTGATGCCGCACGGGCCCTGAAACACGCCTTCCAGACCGTATGAGCAAGCACACCACCACCCGCGCCGACTTCCGATTTTTCCACCGCCTGCGCGTGCGCTGGGCCGAGGTGGACATGCAGAAGATCGTCTTCAACGCGCATTACCTGATGTATTTCGACACGGCCATCACCGACTACTGGCGGGCGCTGGCCATGCCCTATGTGGAAGCCATGGAGCACCTGGGCGGCGACCTGTATGTGAAGAAGGCCACGCTGGAATACCACGCCTCGGCGCGCTACGACGACACACTCGACATCGGCCTGTGTTGCGAACGCATCGGCAATTCCTCTCTGACGTTCCGTGGCGGTGTCTTCCGCGGGGATGCGCTGCTGATCAGCAGCGAGCTGGTCTATGTGTATGCCGATCCGGCCACACAGAAATCCAGTCCTGTTCCGCAGGCCCTGCGCGAGACACTGACGGCTTTTGAAGCAGGGGAGAGCATGGTGGAGATCCGCCTCGGCACCTGGGCCCAGCTGGGCGAGGCGGCCCGCCAGGTCCGCACCGAGGTTTTCGTGCAGGAGCAGCAGATTCCGCTGGAAATGGAATGGGACGACGAAGATGCCACGGCCCTGCATGCCGTGGCCTACAACCGCCTGGGCATGCCGGTGGCCACGGGCCGTCTGTTGCGGCACGGACCGAATGTTGCGAAGATCGGTCGCATGGCGGTCAGCCGCTTATTGCGCGGCAGCGGCCTGGGCCGCGACATCCTGCAGGCCCTGATGCAGGCGGCCAGGCAGCGCGGCGACCGCGCCGTGGTGCTGCATGCCCAGCGCAGTGCCGAAGGCTTCTACCGTCAGCTCGGTTTCGAAGGGCAGGGTGAGCCCTTCGAGGAAGCCGGCATCCCCCACCTGGAGATGCGCCGGGCGCTGACGGGAGCCGCTGCGTGAAGCTCTTGACCACCGCGACGGACTGGCCCCGCGGCTACGACCGCGTCGTGCTCGTGCTGGCGGCCATGCTGCTGCTGCTGCCGGCCGTCGGCGTGCCCAGCGAGCTGCTGCTGCAGGACACGCTGAAGTCGGCCCTGGTGGCCTTCGGGACGCTGGGGGCCGCTTGGCTGCTGTGCTGGAATAACCTGCGTACAGCGCAAACGCTGCGCTGGCATCCCCTGCTGTGGCTGCCCCTGCTGCTGCTGGCCTGGGCGCTGGGCAGCATGGCCTGGTCGCATACCTACCTGGCCGCGGTGGAATCGCTGCGCTGGTGCGTCTTCGCGCTGCTGCTCTGGCTGGGCCTCAACACCCTGACACTGGCGCGGCTGCCCTTGCTGGCGACCGGCATCCACTGGGGCGCCGTCCTGGCCTCGCTGTGGGTAGCTCTGCAGTTCTGGCTTGATCTGCGCCTCTTTCCCCAGATGCCGCCGCCGGGCTCGACCTTCCTGAATCGCAATTTCTACGCTGAGTTCGTGGTCTGTACGCTGCCGTTCTCAGTCCTGCTGGCAGCGCAGGCCCAGGGCAGGGCGCAGATGAGCTTGCGGGTCTTCAGCACCTCATTCAACGTATTGGCTCTGCTGATGACGGGGACGCGCTCCGCGCTGCTTGCCTTGCTGGTCCTGGTGCCGGTGTTGCTGCTGATGCTCTGGCGTTACCGCGACCGGCTCGCATTCCCGCACTGGGGACGCGCCAGCCAGTGGCTGGCCGGTGCCATCATGCTCGTCACCGCGCTGGGGCTAGGCAGTCTGCCCACCCGCAACGCGCATCTCGCCAATGATGGCATAGGCCAGACGGCTCTGGAACGCGCTTTCATCCGCGGCAGCTCGCTGGGAGCGGCTTCCGAGTACAGCGCGGGATCTTCCAGCATCCGGCTGCAGATCTGGCAGGCCACGCTGCGCCTGATCAGCGATCGGCCGCTCAGCGGCGTGGGCGCCGGTGCCTGGGAGGTGGCCATCCCCTTGTACCAGGCTGCCGGCACCCAGTTGGAGACCGACTACTACGCCCACAACGAGTACCTGCAACTGCTGGCCGAATACGGCGTGGCCGGCTGGCTATTTGCACTCCTGCTCGCGGCTTATCTGCTGCGTGCCACGCGCAAAACCTGGACGGAGTGGAGCATCGGTCATCCACCGGACACGCAGGAGGCCCCCTGGCGAGCGGGTCTGCTGGCCAGCGTACTGGGCTTGCTGGTGGTCAGCGGTGCCGGTTTTCCCTGGCACCTGGCCAGCACCTGCGCCTTGTTCGCCCTGCTGCTGGGAGCTCTGGGCGCTTCAGACCTCAGGCTGTCTGCCCAGGTAGCCGTACCGCAAGATGCCAGGCTGAACCAGAGGCGTATGCGTCTGGCCCTGGGCGCCTTGACCCTGGCGCTGGCGCTGGCCATGGGGCTTAGCTGGCTGGCCGTGACAGCGGAAACCCGACTGGTACGCGCAGCACAGCTGGCCTACCGGATCTCGTTTGCCGGAGCCCCGGACGATCCACGCTGGTCGGCACCACGCCAGGACATGCTGCGGCTGGTGCGCGAGGGCATCGCGCTCCACCCCCACTACCGCAAGATCACGCCCCTGGTCGCTGACGAACTGGCCGCCTGGGGCGACTGGGAGAATGCCCGCTGGATCTGGGCCTCGGTGCTTGAATCACGCCCGCATGTGGTGGCCCTGCTGGCCAACCTGGCGCGGGCCGGCATTCATCTGGGAGATCTGGACCAGGCCCGGCACTACTATGAACGTGCCCTGGCCATCCGGCCGGATGCGCCCAGCCTGCGTTCGATCGAAATCATGCTCCTGCTGCGCCAGGGGCGGGAGCAGGATGCCTTGCCCCGCTTGCACACCCACCTGGCCAGCGGCCAGGTGGAGGCTGACCTGATCGAATACGCCTATGTGCTGGGCCTGCGGCACAAGGATTTTGCGCTGGCACTCGAATCACAGCGCCTGCGACGCAAGTTATGGCCCGGCACCCGCATCGACAGCTGGCTGAAGACGGGCATGGTTCATGCCGGTCCGGACCTGAAGGACCGCAAGCGGGCACTGGAGGCCTTCCAGGCCGCCTGGGAAGCCAGCCCCGAGTCCCTGAAACCCCGGGTGCGTGAGCTGGTGCCGCCGGACTACCGCGCTCAGCTGCGCTGAGGCGATCTCAGATGTCGTCAAGCAGCGGGTAGGGCAGGGGCAGAAGCTGCAATGCCGGTCCGCCAGCCTGACCCAGCTGCAGATGGGCGTCTGCCGCCGCCGTCTGCAGCGAGACGATGGCGTCGAAACCGCCGTCCGGCGCCGCAGCCGCCTGGGCCACGATGCCGCAAGGCTGGCTGGTTTCGGCCGCATCGAAGATCTCCTGGCCAGCCCGCATCTCGGCCGCACTGTGCACCAGATAACCGCGGCGCTTGAGCGTGCCGCGGAACTGGCTGCGCGCCACCACCTCCTGCCCGGGATAACAACCCTTCTTGAAATTGACGCCCCCCAGCGACTCATAGTTGAGCATCTGCGGCACGAAGGCCTCGAAGATGGGCTGGGTCAGCGTGGCCACGCCGCTGCGCACCTCGCTCCAGAGCCAGTCCTCGTGTTTTATCACGGTTCCCGCCGGCGCCAGTGTGCCGGCGGGCGCCACCCACACGGCACGGGGCGTGCCATCGGCCGGGTAGAGATGCACCACACTGGCGGCGCCGAGATCCTGGCGGCTCCAGGGCTTGTGGACGCCAGGTACCAGGGCCTGCACAGGCTCACCGGCCAGACCATACACGACCCAATCCGCAGTCGCATCGCTGAGCTTGACCTTGGCGCGCAAGACGAACATGGACAGGCGCTTGAGCGTGGGCGCCAGCAGGTCGCGACTGCAGAGCAGCAGGATGTCGGTATGGCTGCGCTTGAAGGCGATGAAACTGGCCTGCATGCGCCCCTTGGCCGAGCAGAAGGCCGCCAGGCGGGCTTCGGACAGGCCCAGCAGGGAAAAATCCTGGGTCAGCTGGCCATGCAAGAATTTGGCGGCATCGTCGCCCTCGACGCGGATCACGCCCAGATGGGGCAGGGGGGTCAGACCGTTCAGGATGGGGTTCATGGGGGTGAATTATCATCGCCCACTGTACACATAGGAGCCGTAGGGCTGTGAAATTCATCGCGTCGCTTTTGTTCCTGGTCGCCAGCCTGCTGTTTGCCGGCGCCACCTGGTGGCTGCAGCAGCCCCTGGCCCTGAAGGCAGACACCGTGGAGGTGACTGTCGTGCCAGGCATGTCCGCACGCGCCGTGGTGCAGTCCCTGGTCCAGGGCGGTGTCGAGGTCGATCCGCAACTGCTCTACTGGTGGATACGCCTGTCGGGTCAGGCGCGCCAGATCAAGGCCGGCAGCTACGAGATCAGCCGCGGCCCGACGCCGCGCACGCTGCTGGCCAAACTGGTCCGCGGCGACGTGGCACAACGCAGTGTGACGCTGGCGGAAGGCCTGACCTTCACCCAGTGGCGCGAACTGCTCGGCAAGGCTGACCGGCTCAAGGCCGACACCAGGGACCTGAGCGACAGCGCCATCATGGAAAAACTCGGCCGCCCGGGCCAGCACCCCGAAGGACGTTTTTTCCCGACGACCTATACCTATGCCAAGGGCTCGAGCGACCTGGCCCTGCTGCGGCGCGCCCTGCTGGAGATGGACCAGCGCCTGGCTGCAGCCTGGGCCGAACGCGCACCCGACAGCCCGCTCAAGAGCCCGGACGAAGCCCTGGTCCTGGCCAGCATCGTCGAGAAGGAAACCGGGCGCCCCACAGATCGCGCAGAGATTTCGGGGGTCTTCAACAACCGCCTGCGCATCGGCATGCGGCTGCAGACGGATCCGAGCGTGATCTACGGCCTGGGGGCCAAGTTCGACGGCAACCTGCGCAAGCGCGATCTGCAGTCCGACACGCCCTGGAACACCTACACCCGCGCCGGCCTGCCGCCCACCCCGATTGCCATGCCTGGGCAGGATGCGCTGCTGGCGGCCGTTCAGCCGGCACAGACCAAGGCCCTGTATTTCGTCTCGCGCGGCGATGGCACGAGCGAGTTCAGCGCCACGCTCGAAGAACACAATCGTGCGGTCCGCAAATACCAGCTGGGGCAGCGCTGAATGCCAGGTGTGTTCATCAGTTTCGAAGGCATCGATGGTGCCGGCAAGTCGACCCACATTGAAGGCCTGGCCCAGGCCTTCCGCGCCTGCGGGCGCAGCGTGACACTCACGCGGGAACCCGGCGGAACGCCACTGGCCGAAAAGCTCCGCACCCTGGTGCTGAACGATCCCATGGACGCGATGACCGAGGCCCTGCTGGTCTTTGCCGCGCGGCGCGATCATCTGCAGCAGCTGATCGAGCCGGCCCTGGCCCGCGGTGACGTGGTCCTGTGCGACCGTTTTACCGACGCCACCTTTGCCTACCAGGGCGGTGGCCGCGGTTTTGAGCCAGCGATATTGAGCATGCTGGAAAGCTGGGTTCAGGCCCTTCCTGTGACATCCAGGCTGCGCCAGCCCGACCTGACGGTCTGGTTCGACCTGGACCCGGCCATCGCCGCGCAGCGCCTGGCCGGCGCCCGTGTGCCCGACAAGTTCGAAGCCCAGCCGGTGGAGTTTTTCCGTCGCGTGGCAGACGGCTACGCCCAGCGCCAGGTGCAGGATCCGCAGCGCTTCGCGCGCATTGATGCCGCGCAAAGCCGCGAAGCGGTCTGGCAGGACGTTCTGTCCGCTGTTCAGAACAAGGGCTGGCTGGCATGAGCAATCTGGCGCCCTGGATAACCGCACAAAGTCACCAGTTGCTGGCCCAGCGCGGCCACGCCTGGCTGCTGCAGGGGCCGTCGGGCCTGGGGCAATACAGCCTGGGCCTGTCCCTGGTAAGGGCCTGGCTGTGCGAACAGCCGACGCAGGAGGGCGCCTGCGGCCACTGCACCTCCTGCCATGCCATCGAGGTGCGCACCCATGCCGATCTTTGCGTGCTGATGCCCGAGACCGTGATGCTGGAGCTGGGCTGGCCGCTGGACGAAAAATCACAGAGCGACATCGACGACAAGAAACGCAAACCCAGCAAGGAAATCCGCATCGAGGCCATGCGCGATGCCATCGAGTTCGCCCAGCGCACCAGTGCGCGCGGTCGCGGCAAGGCGGTGCTGGTCTACCCGGCCGAGCGCATGAACCACGTCACGGCCAATGCCCTGCTCAAGACGCTGGAGGAGCCCCCGGGGGACGTGCGCTTTGTGCTGGCCAGCGAGGCCGCACACCAGCTCTTGCCCACCATCCGCAGCCGCTGCCTGAGCCACACCATGACCTGGCCACTGGAAGCCGGGGCCTTGTCATGGCTGCAGGAACAGGGAGTGGCCGCCACCGATGCCCGTACCCTGCTGCGCGCGGCCGGCGGTCGCCCCGAGGACGCCTTGCGCTTTTCGGCCTCCGGGCGCGACCCGGCCAACTGGCGCAAGCTGCCGCGGGCCCTGCAGCGCGGTGAGCTTGCCGTGCTGGCCGACTGGAGCCCGGCCCAGCTGATCGATGCCCTGCACAAGATCTGCCACGACCTGATGGCCCTGGGCGTGGGCGCCCAGCCCCGATATTTCGACGCAAGCGACCTGCCGATGCAGGCGAACCTGACGGCGCTCAGCGCCTGGCAACGCGAACTGGGACAGGAAAGCCGCAGCGCCGAGCACCCTTACAACACCGGCCTGATGATCGAAGCCCTT
This sequence comes from uncultured Hylemonella sp., assembly GCA_963513295.1. Lineage (GTDB taxonomy): Bacteria > Pseudomonadota > Gammaproteobacteria > Burkholderiales > Burkholderiaceae_C > Hylemonella. The sequence continues at coordinate 6,764 of CAUPQO010000014.1, read as the reverse complement.
GTGAGTCGCGCCCAAACCGCTCTAAACTAGATCTTTCCAGTACACGCCCCATGTCCACCGCCGCTCCCAACAGTACCCCCCGGCCCAGTGTCATCCAGCTGGCCATCAAGGAAAAAGCCGCACTCTATGCGGCTTACATTCCCTTGTTTGCCGAGGGCGGGGTGTTCATCCCGACCACGCGTGAATACCGTCTGGGGGATGATGTTTATGTGTTGATGTCGCTTCCCGACGACAACCAGCGCTACCCGGTCGCCGGCAAAGTGGCCTGGGTGACGCCGGCCAAGGCCGCCGGCACACGGACCCAGGGGGTGGGGGTGCGTTTCCCCTCGGACGAGAAATCCCGCTTGCTCAAGAACAAGATCGAGGAAATCCTGGGTTCGCACCTGAGTTCCGACCGGTCCACGCAGACCATCTGAGGCCGGTCCGGCTATCGGTGTCGCGTCTCGCCGGACGTGTTTCCTTTCTTTTTCCCATGTATACCGATTCCCATTGCCACCTGAGTTTCCCTGAGTTGCGGGAGGACCTGCCTCGCATCCGTGCGGCCATGAGCGCGGCACAGGTGACACGTGCCCTGTGCATCTGCACCACGCTGGAAGAATTCGAGCAGGTGCACGGTCTGGCCCTGGGCTACGACAATTTCTGGGCCACTGTCGGGGTGCACCCGGACAACGAGGGCGTGACCGAACCCACACTCGACGACCTGCTCACACGCGGCCGTCTGCCGCGGATCATCGGCATCGGTGAGACCGGCCTGGACTACTACCGCCTCGGTGAGCGGACCGTGGCCGACATGGAATGGCAGCGGCAACGTTTTCGCACCCATATCCGGGCGGCACGCCAGCTGGGCAAGCCCCTGGTCATCCACACCCGCAGTGCCTCCGACGATACCCTGGCCATCCTGCGCGAGGAGGGCGAGGACGGTACGCCCGGCGCGGCCGGCGGGGTGTTCCACTGCTTCACGGAAACCATGGCCGTGGCACGCGCGGCGCTGGACCTGGGCTTCTACATTTCGTTTTCGGGCATCCTGACCTTCAAGAATGCCGCCGACCTGCGTGAGGTAGCCAGCTTCGTGCCCCTGGATCGCATGCTGATCGAGACGGACAGTCCCTACCTGGCACCGGTCCCGCACCGGGGCAAGACCAACAATCCGTCCTACGTGCCCCACGTGGCCCAGCAGATCGCCCTGCTTCGGCAATGCCCGGTGGAGTCTATTGCCGACATCACCAGCCGCAACTTCGAACGCCTGTTTTCCTCCTTCTCCAGCGACACGGCACAAGCCTGAGTCGCTGCCTCGCATCGGCCCGCCCCGGGCCGCACCGCCCCCTCGCTGCCGATCTGTAACAGGATCGAGGCGTTTGTAACGCTCTTCGTTTCAAAGTTCGTGAAAATGTAAAAAACTGTAGTGTTGCTTGGACCCCCTTCAGCCGCGGCGCAAGATTTTTTCATGTTGTTGCACAGATGAGCCGGCAGCAACAAAAGAAAAAGGCTCGTCACGTCCAGGCCGTCAATTCAGGGAGGTGGCTGTGAGCAGTGAAATGCATGCAGGGGGAACGGAGCGCACTTTTCCGCGCCTCGATGCCCCCATGGCTGAAGGCAAATCATCGGCCCGCCCGCAGGAGGCTGCCGGCCCCGCGCTCAGGCTGCTGGTCCGCGGGCTCGAACGCGACGAGCGCCAGTTGCTCGACGGCCTGGTCCGGGTGTCCCTGCGGCGCTCACCGCGCCTGGAAATCCTGGAAGAACACGAGGCCGCGCGGGCCGACGTGGTCCTGATCGGTGCCAGCGACAATGCCGCCGTCAGCTGGGCCCGGCAACAAGCCTGGATCGACCACAAGGCCGTGATCTGGATCGGCGGCAGCGGCCCGGTCCCGGCCGGACATACGATCATCCGCCGACCGGTGCAATGGTCCATCCTGCCCATCCTGCTGGCGCGCGCACTCGAGAACGGCCCGGGCGCACCTCCGGTTTCGCAGGCCGCTCCTCTGGATGCCCAGCACAGCACCTTTCGCGGTCGTTTCTCCGATCGTCCCATCCTGGTGGTCGACGACAGCCTGGCCGTCCGCAACCATCTGCGCTCCCTGCTCGAGGCTGGCGGCTTCGCCGTGAGTGAAGCAGACAGCGTGAGCTCGGCTCTCAGGATCCTGTCGCATGAGCGGGTGGATTGCGTGCTGATGGATGTGCTGATGCCCGGCCTCGACGGTTATGAGGGCTGCCGCCAGATCAAGTCCCTGCTGCGCGGCAGCCATGCCGTGCCGGTGGTCATGCTGACCAGCAAGTCCTCTCCTTTCGACCGCATCCGCGGAAAGATGGCCGGTTGTGATGCCTACCTGACCAAGCCCATCGACCCCCTGCATCTTGGCGATGTGCTCGCCGTGCATCTGCCCAACTGAATTCAACACCCCAGGAGCACACATCATGGCCCGCAACATCCTCATCGTCGAAGACAACCCGGTCGACCGCCAGCGCCTCGAAAAGCTGCTGAGCGAAGCCGGCTACATGGTGGCCACGGCCACCGACGGCGCCCAGGCCGTGGCATCGGCCAGGCGCAGCAAGCCCGACGCCATCCTGATGGACATCAACATGCCCGAAATGGACGGCTATGCCGCCACCCGGGCGCTGCAGGGGGATGCGCAGACGAAAGACATTCCGGTGCTGCTGGTCTCGGCCAAGAACCAGAAAGCTGACAAGGCCTGGGGTCAGATGCTGGGCGCCAAGGGCTATGTCACCAAGCCGTTCAGCGATGAGCAATTGCTGTCACAGGTCCGTGCCCTGCATTGAGCACAGGGCCCGGAGCAGCCACCTCGGATCAAAGGGAGAGCCCACCATGAGAAGAAAAATCCTCATCGTCGATGACATGCAGGCCGATCGCGCCCATCTCGAGCGCATCGTCTCGGAAGCCGGTCACCAGCCGCTATTGGCGGAGAACGGCACCACAGCGGTGGAACGGGCCAGGCGCGACCAGCCCGACCTGATTCTGATGGACATCAACATGCCGGAAGTGGACGGCTTTGCCGCCACGCGCATGCTCAAGGCCGATGACGCCACCAGGAACATCCCCGTGGTGTTCGTTTCGGGCAAGAACCAGAAGGCCGACATGGCCTGGGGCCAGATGCTGGGCGCCCGGGGCTACATCACCAAGCCCTATAGCCGCGAGCAGATCCTGGCGCAACTGGCCTGAGGGGCAAGACCATGCCGCAAGCCATGAACGACGCCCTTGCAAGCCCCGGGCTGCCGCTGTTGCCGCCCACCGAGGCACTGCGCCGCGGTTTCCGCCTGGACGCCCCGGCTCCGGCAGGCACGGCTCTGGCAGCCGCCTACGCCACTTCCGGCGCCGACACGGGCGGTATCGCCGCTGGCGGCGAGATGCAGCAACGTGAAGGTTTCTTCATCGGCCCTCTCGGGCTGATGATCCGCTACGAAGACGGCAGCGAACTGTCCGACATGCCTGCGACCTACCAGTTGCCCAACGCACCGGACTGGTTCATCGGCATCAGCAACCTGCATGGCCTGCTGGTCCCCGTCTTTGATCTGGCGAACTACCTGGGCATAGAACATCAGCAGGGTGCCAAACCCATGCTGTTGGTGCTGGGGCATGGCGCCGATGCCGCTGGTGTGCTCATCGATGGCCTGCCCCTGCGCCTGCGCTTCATGCCCGGCGATCGTGTGGAAGGCGCCCCGGTGCCGGCCCGGCTGGACGATTGCGTACATCAGACCTGCTGGGCAGCCGGACGCACCTGGATGGACCTGCAGGTGCCAGCCTTGTTGAGCCAATTGAGCGACGAACTGGCAGCCACCGGCCCATAGCCGGACCCTGACCGCCCCTTTCATGTCTGAAACAACGGGAGAGCCGTGATGAAATTGAACCTGACGATCCGAACCAAGGTGCTGGCCGGCTTCAGCCTGCTGCTGCTCCTTTCCGCCGTGTTCGCCGTGGTGGCCAGCTGGCAGGTGAATACCCTGCAACGGCTGCACACCCTTGCCGAAACCAAGTTTTCCATCATCGCCCAGGCGGAGAACTCCGTGTGGGAGTTGCGTTCCGGCTTTCCCTTGTTTTATGCCAGCCTGGATCCCAAGCGGCGCCAGAGCATCAAGGACAAGAACCCCGATCACATCCGGGACGTGCGCCGGCAGTTGCAGGCCTACTCGGAATTGCCGAACCTGACGCCGGAGGAAGTGAAGAAGCTGCAGGAGACGCAGGCGATCCTTGAACAGTATGTTTCCAAGCAGCCCTTGCTGTTCAGCTTGTTCGAGGAAGGCGAGGTGGATGAGGCCCAGGAGATCCGCACCAAGTGGACGGTCCCGGGAGCCATTGGAACCGTGAACGGCATCACGGACCTGCGCAAGCTTGCCCAGCAGAACAACGAGGGCAGCATCGCCCAGACCCACGCCACGGCCAACCGCCTGATGGGACTGACCGGCCTGGTGCTGGCGCTCTGCGGCCTCGGCATCGCCTTCTACGTGTACCGCGGCATCAGCCGCCCCCTGCAGGATCTGCAAAACACGGTGGCGCGCGTGCGGGCCGGCGAAGAATTGAGGGAGGCCGAGGGCGTGAAATCCCAGGACGAGCTGGGTGCAATCTGGCGCACGGTGCATGGTCTCCTGAAGGAACGTCGCGATGCGCAGCTGAAGGCCGAAGCGGAGAACGACAGCCTGAACCAGTCGGTCATCTCGATCCTGGAATCGGTGCACCAACTGTCGCAGCGCGACCTGACCGTGAAGGCGCCGGTCACGGAAGACGTGATCGGCACCGTGTCCGACTCCATCAACTCCCTGACCGCCGAAACCTCCAGGGTGCTGCAGGGGGTAAGTCAGATCGCCGGCCACGTGGCCCAGGCTTCGGACAAGGTGCGCAGCCAGGCCGAAATGGTGTCCAGGACGGCCGAAGACGAACGCAGCAGCGTGGGCAAGATGATCGAATCGCTCACCAACGCGACGCAGACCATGAACCAGGTGGCCGCGCTGGCGGAGCAGTCCAATGCATCGGCCAACAAGGCCACGGCCGTGACCGATACCGCGCTGGAAACGGTGAATGGAACGGTCAAGGGCATGGAGTCGATCCGCGAAACGATTGCCGAAACGGAAAAACGCATCAAGCGCCTGGGCGAGCGTTCGCAGGAAATTTCCGGCATCGTGAACCTGATCAACACCATCTCGGAACGTACCCACGTGCTGGCGCTCAACGCGTCCATGCAGGCCGCGGTGGCTGGCGAAGCCGGGCGCGGTTTCGCAGTGGTGGCGGAAGAGGTGCAGCGACTGGCCGAAAGCTCACGCACGGCCACCCAGCAGATCAGCACGCTGGTGAACAATATCCAGCTCGAAACCAACGAGACCATCAGCACGGTGAACCGCACCATCGGCCAGGTGGTGCAGGGCTCCGAACAGGCGCAAAAGGCAGGCGAGCAGATGCGCATGACGCAGCAGATCACCGGCGAACTGGTGGCGCAGGTGAAGCGGATTGCCGAAATGTCCGAGCAGCAGCGCGAGATGTCGGCCAACCTGCTGGCCTCGGTGCAGCACATCGGCCTGAGCACGGAGCGCACCGCCGACCAGATCTCGGCCCAGAACCGGGAAACCGAGACGCTGTTGCAGTCGGCACGCCGCCTGGTGGAGTCCGTCAACGTGTTCAAGCTGCCGAAGATGGCCTGACCAAGGCCCTGTTCTGCATACCCGAGGAGGCTACGCCCGTGAAGCTGAACGACCTGATCGATGCGCTGGCTGCCGAGATCGAACTCGCCCGCCCGCAGCTCGACCGCGACCTGGACGAACTGGCCTCTCTGGATGCTGCCGAGCCAGCATTCCTGGTGGCGCTGGATGAATACAGCAGCTTGGCGCAGCGCATGGGTGAGGCCGCCGAAATGGCCGGTTTCCCCGGGCTGCAGGCCGTCTGCAACCATGTGCTGGAAAACACGCTGGCTCTGCCGGGACTGGGGAACCATGAACGCGGGGACCTGATCAGGTTCCTGCGCGAATGGCCACCGCTGATCATCTACTACCTGCGCAACATCTCCGACCCGACGACGGCGGCCGGACTGGTGGACCATCTGGTGCGTGCGCCGTATCCGCTGGACGAGGAACAGGCACTAAAGATCATGCACATGCTGGGCGCCATGCCTCTGCAGGTGCAGCAGCCGGGCGGAGATGGCCAGCCGGCACGCGCGGTGCTGGCCACGCCGGAAGACGTGGCACTGCAGATTCCAGCCGATGTGGATGCCAAGCTGCTGGAGGGCTTTTTTCACGAGGCACCCGATCAGGCGCGCTACCTGGTGGACCTGTCGCGCAACATGGCGCTGGGGCAGGGCGACAGCTCGGATCTGGTCGCCGCGCGGCGCATGGCCCACACCCTCAAGGGTTCCGGCGCCATCATCGGCCTGCGCGGCCTGGCGTCGCTGGGGCACCATTTCGAGGACATCCTGGATCACTTCGAAGGCCAGGGCGGGGTCGTTGCCAAGCCGGCCGCAGACACCCTGCTGGACGCCGCCTACTGTCTTGAGCAGATGGTCGGCCATGTCACGGGCACGGATGACTACCCTCTGCAGGCACAGGAGGTGTTGCAGAGGGTCCTGGACCTGGCCAACCGCATCGACCGTGGTGAAGTCATCGACCAGCCGCTGTCACGCTCCACCTCCGTGGTGCTGGTCGGCACACCGACGACTCAGCTTGCCACCAGCGGCCTTGCGCCTGAATCCCGGCCGGCCATTGCGCAAACGCACGAAGGCCCGCCATCCACCGTGCGCAATGCCACGGCGCTGCGCGTCAGCGTCCAGCAG
>CAUPQO010000013.1:0-32094 GCA_963513295.1 uncultured Hylemonella sp. | reverse complement strand
TCGAGGAGCGGCTCAACCCGCGCACCCAGGCGCCGCGCCCCATCAACGCGCGTTTCCTGGACAAGGGCGGCCTGATCGAAGTCGCCAGCGACGACCTCTACCAGCGCGAACCGCATGCCATCCTGGAGACCTTCCTGGTCTACCAGACCACCGAGGGTGCCAAGGGCCTGTCGGCACGCACCCTGCGCGCGCTGTACAACGCGCGCGGCCTGATGACGGCCAAATTCCGGCGGGACCCCGTGAACCGGCGGACCTTCATGGACATCCTGCAGCAGCCGCACGGCATCACGCACGCCATGCGCCTGATGAACCAGACCTCGGTGCTGGGGCGCTACCTCTGGATCTTCCGGCGCATCGTCGGCCAGATGCAGCACGACCTGTTCCACGTCTACACGGTGGACCAGCACATCCTGATGGTGCTGCGCAATGTGCGGCGCTTCTTCCTGGCCGAGCACGCGCACGAATACCCCTTCTGCTCGCAGCTGGGCGCCGGCTGGGACAAGCCCTGGATCCTCTACGCTGCCGCGCTTTTCCACGACATCGCCAAGGGCCGCGGCGGGGACCACTCCGACCTGGGCGCCGCCGAAGTGCGGCGCTTTGCCAGCCAGCACGGCATCAGCCGCGAGGACGCGCGCCTGATCGAGTTCCTGGTGCGCGAGCACCTGTCCATGAGCCGCATCGCGCAGAAGTCCGACCTGAGCGACCCCGACGTCATTGCCGCCTTCGCCAAACAGGTCGGCAACGAGCGTTACCTGACCGCCCTGTACCTGCTGACGGTGGCCGACATCCGCGGCACCAGCCCCAAGGTCTGGAACGCCTGGAAGGGCAAGCTGCTGGAAGACCTCTACCGCTACACCCTGCGCACCCTGGGCGGCCACGCGCCTTCACCCGACGCCGAAGTCGAAGCGCACAAACGCGAGGCCCTGGTCCAGCTGGCCCTGCACAGCCTGCCGTTTGAGGCGCACAAAAAGCTGTGGGACACGCTGGACGTGAGTTATTTCATGCGCCACGATGCCGACGACATCGCCTGGCACACCCGGCACATCTCCCGCTTTGTCGGCACCGACCAGCCCATCGTGCGTGCGCGCCGCTCGCCTGCGGGCGAAGGCCTGCAGGTGTTGGTCTACACCCCGGACCAGCCCGACCTGTTCGCGCGCATCTGCGGCTATTTCGACCAGGGCGGCTTCAGCATCCTGGACGCGCGCATCCACACGGCACGCAACGGCTACGCGCTCGACACCTTCCAGGTCGTCTCGCCCGGCCTGCACGACCATTACCGCGAGATGACCAGCATGGTCGAGTCCGAACTGGCGCGCGCCATCGCCGAGGCCACTCCTTTGCCCGAACCCAGCCGCGGCCGCCTCTCGCGCCGCGTCAAGAGTTTCCCCGTCACGCCGCGTGTCAGCCTCAAGCCCGACGAGAAGGCACAACGCTGGCTGCTCAGCATATCGGCCAGCGACCAGACCGGCCTGCTCTACAAGGTGGCGCGCGTGCTGGCACGTTACCGCATCAACCTGCAGCTGGCCAAGGTCAACACCCTGGGCGAACGGGTGGACGACACCTTTCTGATCAGCGGCGACGCGCTGCAGAACAACCGCGCCCAGATCGCCATCGAGACCGAGCTGCTCGACGTTCTGGCTTCCTGAGCCCGCTTGACAGGTCTCACCCGGGTCGTGCGATAGTGTGCCTGCAGCCATCCGCTGCAGACACAACAAACGAGGAGACCCCCATGAAACTGACGTTCTCGCGCAGGCTCGCCCTGCTCACCCTGGCATTGGGTCTGGCCGGCTGCGCCAGCTGGCCTGGCTCCGGCTGGGTCACGCTGATCGATGGCGACAAGGGCTTGGACAACTGGAACCGGCTGGGCGACGCCAACTGGCGGGCCGAGGACGGCGCCATCGTGGCCGACCAGGGCAAGACCAGCTACCTGGTCTCGAAGAATTCCTACAAGGACTTTGTGATCTACGCCGAGTTCTGGGCCGCCACCGACACCAACAGCGGCATCTTCATCCGCGCCGCCAACCCGGCCAAGATCGGCGCCGACAGCTCCTACGAAGTCAACATCTGGGACATCCGTCCGGACCCGAAATACGCCACGGGTGCGATTGTCGACTTCGCGGCTGTCCCCGTGCCCCTCGTGCACCAGGCCGGCGGCAAGTGGAACACCTTCGAGATCGAGGCCCGGGGCGAACAGTTGACCGTGAAGTTCAACGGCGTGCAGACCGTCAGCATCCGCAACGGCAAATACGCCAGCGGCCCCTTTGCCCTGCAGTACGGCTCCGGCGTGAAGGGCGCGGTCGGCGGCCCGATCAAGTGGCGCAAGGTGCAGATCAAGCCGCTGTGAGTTGAGGGTCGGGCCGGGGGTTCGCCCCCTCCCGGCTAGTCATCCTGGGTCGCATCCAACCCGGGAAACAGCACCTCGGTGTAGCCGAACTGCGTGAAGTCGCGCACCCGCATGGGGTAGAGCTTGCCGATCAGGTGGTCGCACTCGTGCTGCACCACGCGGGCGTGGAAGCCCTCCACCGTGCGCTCGACCGGGTCGCCATATGGGTCGAAGCCCGTGTAGCGGATTCTTGTGTAGCGCGGCACCAAACCCCGCAGGCCGGGCACCGAGAGGCACCCCTCCCAGCCCAGTTCCTCCTGCTCGCCCAGCGGCGTGATGACCGGGTTGCACAGCACGGTGCGCGGCACCACGGGTGCATCGGGGTAACGCGGGTTGAACTCTCCGCTGCCGAAGATCACCAGCTGCAGGTCCACCCCGATCTGCGGCGCCGCCAGGCCGGCGCCGTTGGCCGCCACCATGGTGTCGAGCAAGTCGCTGATGAGCAGGTGCAGGGCATCGCTGTCGAAATCGGTCACGGGCTGGGCCACGCGCAGCAGGCGCGGGTCGCCCATCTTGAGGATGTCACGGACGGTCATGGTTTAAGCAGGAATTGAAGCCCTAAGAGCCTATGAACAGGCTCTCAGCATAAGGCCACGGCACAATCGGGCATGCCCCTGCCACCTCCGCCTGTTCCCCGCCGCCTGCCCCTGGTCCGCTGGCTCTACCTCAGCCTGGCCCTGCTGTGCCTGGCGCTGGGGGTGATCGGCATCTTCCTGCCCGTGCTGCCGACCACGCCTTTCATCCTGCTTTCGGCCTGGGCGGCGGCCCGCAGCTCACCGCGCCTGCTGGCCTGGCTGGAAAACCACACGGCTTTCGGCCCCATGATCCGCGACTGGCGTCGCGGCGGCGTGGTGCGGCGCCACGCCAAGTGGGCTGCCACCGTGGTCATGGGCGCCAGTGCCTTCTACCTGCTGCTGGCCGTGCGCCCCCTGTGGGCCTCGGGGCTGGCGATCGCCTGCATGGCCACCGTGCTGCAGTGGCTGTGGCGGCGTCCGGAACGTTTTGCCGACGATCCGCCGTCGGGCAACTGAGCGCAGACTCAGTTCAGCCGGAACGTCGCCACAATGCCGGCCAGGCGCTGCGCCTGATCCTTCATGCTCTCGGACGCGGCGGTGGACTGCTCCACCAGTGCGGCGTTCTGCTGCGTCATCTCGTCGAGCTGACCGACGGCCTGGTTCATCTTGGCGATGCCCTGATTCTGTTCGGTGGATGCCGCGCTGATGCCGGCAATCATGTCGGTGACGCGCTGCACACTGGCCACGATGTCGCTCATGGTGTTGCCGGCATCGTGCACCAGCCGCGCACCAGCCCCGACCTTGCCCACGCTCGCGTCGATCAGGGTCTTGATCTCGCGTGCCGCTTCGGCCGAGCGCTGGGCCAGGCTGCGCACCTCGGCCGCCACCACGGCAAAACCGCGCCCCTGTTCTCCCGCGCGCGCGGCTTCCACCGCCGCATTGAGCGCCAGGATATTGGTCTGGAAGGCGATGCCGTCGATCACGCTGATGATGCTGGCGATCTGGCTGGAACTGTGGTTGATCTCGTCCATGGTCGTCACCACCTGCGCCACCACCGCGCCGCCGCGCTGCGCCACCTCGGTCGACGTGGTGGCCAGCTGGCTGGCCGTGCGTGCCGACTCCGCCGAGTGCTGCACCGTGCCGGTGAGCTGCTCCATGGAAGACGCTGTCTCCTGCAGGCTGCTGGCCGCCTGCTCCGTGCGTTGCGCCAGGTCGGCGTTGCCGCTGGCCACTTCACCGCTGGCATGGCTGATCTGGGTCGTGGCCTCGCTGATGTCGGTGAAAGCCTGGCGCAGCTTCTGCTGCATCAGGGACAGGCGACGCAGCATGGATCCGATCTCATCCTCGCGCGTGCTCTGGAAGCTGTGCGTGAGATCGCCCTGGGCGATCTTGTCGGCGATCTGGACCGCATCGTGCATGGGCCGGGTGATGGCACGTGTGGTCAGCCAGGCAATCAGCACGCCGGCGGCCAGGGCAATGGCGCAGATGACAAGCAGCAGAACCTGCGCCTGGCGCACGTTGTCCGCCAGTTCATGCGTGGCCGTGGTGCTGGCCGCCTTCAAGTGGACCGTCAGTTCGTCCAGGGTCTTGATCATCGACAGCGCCAGCGGCACCAGCTCGGCCTCCACACGCTTGCCGCCTTCGCCCATCTGGATGTCGTCGCGGATGTTCGCGCGCAGCGCCACGAACCGGTTGCGCGCATCGTTGACCTTCGTGATCAGCGTGGCCACGGCCGGCTCGTCCGAAATGGCCACCACTTTTTTCTGCAGCTCCACCGTCGCCGATGCCGTGGCGGACATCTCGGCATTGAGCTGGCTCAGCACGCCTTCCATGCGGCCACGCACGGCCTCGTCGTCGCCGATGGCGGCATCGAGGCGGGTGGCGGTCAGGGCCCGGTCCAGATTGGTACGAACCAGGGCCGACCATTCCTGCACCAGCACCAGCCGCTCGGTATGGCGTTCGTTGTCGGCGTTGTGGGACTGGATGCGCCAGAGCTGCAGCACGGTGGCCACCAGCATCAGGACCATGAGCGCCAGGATGATACCGAAACCGGCGCCCAGACGGGCGCCGATGCGCTTGAATTGCCACGAAGCCAGCCGTGAATTCATAGGGGGCATTTCCTTTTTATTGTCCTGCCGCGAGTGGGCCATAAGGTGTGGGCAGTCCGACACCATGCGCAGAGCCTAGCGCACCTTTCGGTTTTCGGCAAAAAATGCAAAGATCTGAAACCAACTCAGCCCTGCAGGGCTGCACCTCCTCGGACTTCTGTTTCCCCAAGGAGGCAAATCGGATTGCACTGCGCCATCGGGTTTCTCATGGCTTGGGTGCGCGGCCGAGGCTCTCCACCCAGCGTATGCCCAGGAAGCCGCTGCGCTGCCAAATCTCGATGCGCTCGCCCTTTTGCATCCGTGGTAGAAATCACCGGAGACTTGCAGTCGCTCCGTATCGTTCAGCGACGTCCAGTCCTGCCCGGTCCATCCCGGCACGTGCAGGTAGTAACGCGTACCGCTTTTTCTGGACTTGCTGATCGTCTTGTCCACAACCCTCGCTTCGTAGCGATGCGCGGGCGAAGTGTCGAGATCCATATTGAGATCACGGATCTCGGTAAAGGCGGTCAGCAGGGCGCCGAGTGCTCCGACCAGAACGATTTCAATCAGCACCAAATGCGTACGGGCCGTGCGCCCTAGCAAGAAAATAGCCAGGGCCATCAAGGCTGCGACGATTGCCGCCCCTCCGAACGCCGCGTAAGTCCACAGCTCGACCGTATCCACAGTGATGGCGTATGAAAACGCCAGCTGGCGAAAGACATGTGCCAACCCGTTGACCAGCAGGCCCGTGCTGATAGCCAGCACCAGGGCGGCCCGCAGGATGAAGGGGTCTCGCTGGACCGCCTCATTCGAGGGTGGGTGGGCCCCAAGCTGTCGCGTCATCCTCTGAAGTCGCGTCGCGACTTTGGGGAAGATCTGGCTCAGCCGAATCTGATTGGACCGATCATTGAAAAGACTACCTACCTTGAATTCTGCCCAGATTCGTCCGTTGCGGCAGTGCACATGCGTGATGCGGGAATCCAGATGCTGGATATTGAACAAACCCTGGACATCCTCGACCATGGCCGTATCCTTCATGCACTGATCGAGCAAGTGCTGGTCGTTCGACACAATGTAAACCAGCCGGTCCACCGAATGATTTCCGATCTGGTGTTCCACCGAAAGCCCCAGGAACTTGCAGAAACGGTCGACGGCGCTTTCCCGCTTGAGCGTGAAATCGAAATGCTTAGGCGCATCCAGTCCAACCCGCATTTTTTTAATGGTGTCCTTCTTGAGGACAAACTCATACTCATGCGCGGGCTGGTTGTGGACAAAGGCGTGCTCGCCCTTCCACCTTGCGCCAAAGCGCTTGACGCCAAAGTAAATACTGAAACTGGCCAGCGTAATCAGACCGAACACGAACCACATGACTTTCCTCCCTCGTGCTGCCGATCGCTCCATGCGACGACAGCCATGTTCTTGTCGCAGGCCAGTGCACGGCCCGCAGTGACCGTCAGTCCCCGAGCAGCAGGGCCCGCAACCCCGTCTCGTCCAGCACGGTGATGCCCAGCTCGCGCGCCTTGTCCAGCTTGCTGCCGGCCTCTTCACCAGCGACCACGTAGTCGGTCTTCTTGCTGACCGAGCCGGCCACCTTGGCGCCGGCGGCCTCCAGCATCTCCTTGGCGGCTTCGCGGCTCAGCGTGGGCAGGGTGCCCGTGAGCACAAAGGTCTTGCCGGCCAGCGGCAGCTGGGCCGCCGGGCTGGGCTCGCCCTCTTCCCAGCGCAGGCCGCAGGCACGCAATTGCTCCACCACCTCGCGGTTGTGTTCCTGCTGGAAGAAGGTGTGGATGCTCTGTGCCACCACGGGGCCGACGTCGGGCACCTGCAGCAACTGGTCTTCGCTGGCATCCATGATGGCGTCGAGTTTTCCGAAATGCCGCGCCAGGGCTTTGGCCGTGGCCTCGCCCACATGGCGGATACCGAGGCCGAAGATGAAACGCGGCAGCGTGGTCTGCTTGGACTGCTCCAGCGCATCGACGATGTTCTGCGCCGACTTGTCGGCCATGCGCTCCAGGCTGGCCAGCGCGGTGAGGCCCAGGCGATACAGGTCCGGCAGGGTCTTGACCACACCGCCATCGACCAGCTGGTCCACCAGCTTCTCGCCCAGGCCCTCGACCTCGACCGCCCGGCGCTGCGCAAAGTGCAGGATGGCCTGCTTGCGCTGGGCGCTGCAGTACAGGCCGCCGGTGCAGCGGTAATCGGCCTCGTCCTCCTCGCGCACGGCGGCCGAGCCGCAGACCGGGCAGATACGGGGCATGGTGAAGATCTCGGCGCCGGGCTGGCGTTTCTCGGGCAGCACGGCCACCACCTCGGGGATCACGTCGCCGGCGCGGCGAACGATGACGGTGTCGCCCACCCGCACGTCCTTGCGGCGCGCCTCGTCCTCGTTGTGCAGGGTGGCATTAGTGACGGTCACGCCGCCCACGAACACCGGAGCCAGCTTGGCCACCGGCGTGAGCTTGCCGGTGCGGCCCACCTGCACCTCAATGGCCTGTACCGTTGTCAGCATCTCCTGCGCCGGATATTTGTGCGCCACCGCCCAACGCGGCTCACGCGTCACGAAGCCCATCTGCTCCTGCAGCGCCAGACTGTTGACCTTGTAGACCACCCCATCGATGTCATAGGGCAGGCTGTCGCGCAGCGCGCCGATGTGCTGGTGGTAGGCCACCAGTTCTTCCGCGCCACGTGCCAGGGCGACATGCTCGCAGACCGGCAAGCCCCAAGCCTTCAACCCCTGCATCAGGTCATAGTGGCTCTGGAAATGCAAGGCACCCGGGGTCACCTCACCCAGGCCGTAGGCAAAAAAACTCAGCGGGCGCTGCGCGGCGATGGCCGGGTCGAGCTGGCGCACGGCGCCCGCGGCGGCATTGCGCGGGTTGACGAAGGTCTTTTCGCCTTTCTGGCGCTGCTTCTCGTTCAGGGACTCGAAGTCATCACGACGCAGGTAGACCTCGCCGCGCACTTCCAGCACGGGCGGGACAGGCGGGCAGGTTTCGCCGCCGGGCCGCCCCAAGGCGAAACGCGCCCCCCCGGGGGGCAGCGAGGACACGTCTGTGCCGAGCGTGGGGGCACCAATTCTCAAGGGGATCTGCCCGATGGTTCGGATGTTCTGCGTCACGTCCTCACCCACCTCACCGTCACCGCGCGTGGCAGCCTGCACCAGCACGCCCTGCTCGTAACGCAGGTTCAGGGCCAGGCCGTCGAACTTGGGTTCGGCCGCGTACTCGACGGGCGGGTCCGCCTCGCCCAGCCCCAGTTCGCGTCGCACTCGCGCGTCGAAGTTCTGCGCCCCGCTGGCCTCGGTATCGGTCTCGGTGCGGATGCTGAGCATGGGCACGGCATGGCGCACGCTTTCGAAATGGTCCAGCGGCCTGCCGCCCACGCGCTGGGTCGGCGAATCCGGCGTCAGCAGCTCCGGATGGGCGGCCTCGATGGCCTGCAGCTCACGAAACAGGCGGTCGTACTCGGCATCCGGAATTTCCGGGGCATCGAGCACGTAATAACGGTGGGCGTGGTGGTGCAGGAGGCGATGCAGTTCCTGCACACGCTCACCAATTCGCTGCGGCTGCGCACCAGCAGAAAACAGATCCAGGGTCGTCATGCCGAGATCTACAAGACAAATAGCCAGGGCTCCCGCGGAACTGGCTTTGCCAGGCCGCTGGGAGCGCCCCCTTCGCGCAGCGGAAGGGGGGTGGCGAAGCGAACGAAGGGAGCGAAGCCTGGGGGTTGCATCATGAGAACAGGCGACGCGCCAGCGGCGAGCCGGCCGACAGCTCGTGCTCGTCGAGCCGGTCGTAGAGGTTCTCCAGCTCGGCACCGATCAGGTCCATGGCGTCGGAACTCAGTGGCTGGCCGTTGTCGTCGGTGATCAGGCCATCCATCACCTCGGCCAGGCGTTTGGCCGCCTCGCGCAGGCGCACATAAGGCTGCTCGGAGCGTGCCACCTGGGCCACGTCCAGGCTCAGCGTCATGTCGCGGATGGCGGTCTGGGCCGGGTCTTCGGCCAGCGCGGCCTGCGCGTCGTACTGCAGGCCCAGCACGGGCGGCTGTCCGCCGACGCTGGCCGGCAGCACCATGCGCCCGGGCAGCACACCGGCCACGAAGCCCAGGCGTGCCGCGTTCTGCTGCACGTAACCGGCACTCCAGGCCGTCTGGCGGGCCCGCAGGGTGACACTGAGCTGGGCATCGTGCTCGCTGGCAAAGGCGTCGAGTTCGCGCGCGCGCGCCACGGCGTCGCGCATGTCGGGGAATTCGGGCGTGCCGCCCACGGCATCGGCCAGGGACTGGGTTTTCACGACGAACTCGGAGTACTCGATCTCGTTGAGCGCACCGGCGCGGTTGGCCAGTTGCACACCGGCCTGCAGCGCGCTGTAACGCCGGCCGGGCTGGGGCGGCTCCCAGGCACCGGTGGACTCGTCCAGGCCCTCGATGGCGTAGGGCTTGCTGCCGACGCGGCGCGTGGCCGGCAGATGCTGCAGCAGGGCCTCGCCGCTGACTGGGTGTTCCAGCTCGATGGCCGCGCTGACGTCGATCAGCGGATCGAGCTGGGCCTTCCTGTCCTGCAGGGTGGGCAGCAGCAAGCCGTCCTCATCAGCGCTACCCGCCAGCGCGGAGGCCGCGGGCTCGTGCGGAAACTCGCCCAGGCCATGGGGCTCGATGGGCGGCGCCTCGGGCTCGGCCAGGCGCGGCTGGTTGCGCCGCGCCGTCCAGGCGCCATGCACCACCAGGGCCGCCAGCAGCAGGATGCCGGCGATGGCCAGTCCGATTTGCAGCTTGCTCATCGGGTTCCGGGCTCCGCGATGCTTCAGGCCGCCTCGGCCATGGACACGGCGGATTCCATGTCCACCGCCACGATACGCGAAACGCCCTGCTCCTGCATGGTCACACCGATCAGCTGCTCGGCCATTTCCATGGCGATCTTGTTGTGGCTGATGAAGAGGAACTGCGTGCCCTTGCTCATGCTGCTCACCAGCTTGGCGTAACGCTCGGTGTTGGCGTCGTCCAGCGGCGCGTCCACCTCGTCCAGCAGGCAGAAGGGTGCGGGGTTGAGCTGGAAGATGGCGAACACCAGGGCGATGGCGGTCAGCGCCTTCTCGCCGCCGGAGAGCAGGTGGATGGTCTGGTTCTTCTTGCCCGGCGGCTGGGCCATGACCTGGACACCGGCGTCCAGGATCTCGTCGCCGGTCATGATCAGGCGCGCCTGGCCGCCACCGAAGAGCTCGGGGAACATCTTGCCGAAGTGCTCGTTGACGGTCTTGAAAGTGCCGGCCAGCAGTTCGCGCGTTTCGCCGTCGATCTTGCGGATGGCGTCTTCCAGCGTGTTCATGGCGTCGTTCAGGTCGGCCGACTGGGCGTCGAGGAACTGCTTGCGCTCGCTGGCATGGGCCAGCTCTTCCAGGGCCGCCAGGTTGACCGCCCCCAGCGCCGCGATCTCGCGGCTCAGGCGATCGATCTCACCCTGCAGGCCGGTCAGGCGCACATTGCCTTGCTCGATGGACAGGGCCACGGCCTCCAGGTCGGCCTGGGCATCGGCCAGCAACTGGGCGTACTGTTCGAAACCCAGGCGCGCGGCCTGCTCCTTGAGCTGCATGTCCTGGATGCGCATTCTCAGGGGATCGAGCTCGCGCTCCAGCTTGATCCGGCGTTCGTCGCTGGCGCGCAGCTTGGCGGTGAGGTCGTCGTATTCGCTGCGCTTGGCGCCCAGGGCCTGCTCGCGCTCGAGCTTGAGGGCCAGCGCGTTCTGCAGGCCGGCCTGCGCCGCGGCATCGGTCAGGCGCGCCAATTCGTCACGGGCACGCTGCTCTTCGGTGGTGATGGTGGCAGCCTGCTGGTCGGCGGTGTCGATGGCGCGGGCGAGTTCAGCCTTGCGTGCGTCCAGCGTGCGCAGCGAGAAGGTGGCCTCCTGCGCCTGGTGCTCCAGGCTGCGCTGCTGCTCACGGCAGGCGTTCAGTTTGCGTTCCGATTCGAGCACGCGCTCGTCGAGCTGGGCATGGCGCTCCTGGCTGTCGGCCAGCTGCATGTCCAGTTCCTCGAAGCGGCCTTCGGCGGCGACGCGGCGCTCCTGCAGCTCTTCAAGCAGGGCATCGACTTCGGCCAGGTCCCCGGCAATCTGCTCGCTGCGCGCGCGGGTCTGTTCGGCCAGCTGGGTCAGGCGCAGGGTCTCGACCTGCAACTCGTGGGCGCGGCTCTGCGTTTCGCTGGCTTCGCGGCGGGCCGTCACCAGACGCTGCGAAGCGTCGGCGTAGGCGGCCTCGGCGCGCACCAGGGCGCTGCGGGCCTCTTCGTTGATCAGCGACTGGGCACGCAACTGCTTTTCCAGGTTCTCGATCTCCTGGGCGCGGGCCAGCAGGCCTGCCTGCTCGGAATCCTGGGCGTAGAAGCTCACGCTGTGCGCAGTGACGGCGTGGCCGCTTTTCACGTACAGGGTCTCGCCAGGCTGCAGCTGGCTGCGTTGTGCCAGGGCGTCCTCGAAGCTCTGGGCCACGTAGCAGCCCTGCAGCCAGTCCACCAGTACGGCCTTGAGCCCGGCATCGTTCACGCGCAGCAGGTCCGCCAGGCGCGGCAAACCACCGCTCTTCTCGGGCGCACCGGCGGACGGCGCACTGTAGAAGGCCAGCTTGGCCGGCGGCGCGTCAGAGGCCAAGGCCTTGACCATGTCGATGCGGCTGACTTCCAGCGCACCCATGCGTTCGCGCAGCGCGGCTTCCAAGGCACTTTCCCAGCCCTGCTCGATGTGCAGTTTGGTCCACAGGGCCTGCAGGTCTGCCAGGCCGTGTTTGGCCAGCCAGGGCTGCAGCTTGCCGTCGGTCTTGACCTTCTCCTGCAGGGCCTTGAGCGCTTCCATGCGCGCCGACAGGTCGGCCTGCCTGGCGGACTCGGTGTTGACGCTGGCCTGCTGGGCGCGGCGCGCCTCGTCCAGCTGCGGCACGCTGTCCTGCAGTTCGTGCAGGCGGGCATCGGCCACGGCGGCGGCCTCGCTGGCCTGGGCCAATTGGGTCTGCAAGGCCTGCAGGCGGGCCTCGTCGGGGGCAGCCAGGGCCTTGCGGTCGGTGTCCAGGCGTTCGCGGCGCTGGTTCAGCTGGCGCGACTGCTCCTCGATGCTGCGCTGCTCGGCGGCCAGCACCTGGATCTGCTGCTGCACCTGGCTCACGCTGCCGCGCTGCTCGTTGGCACGGCTCTGGGCCTGGCGCAGCGCCTCTTCCATGTCGGGCAGGGCCTGCGCCTGCTCCTCCAACTGGGCGGCCAGTTCGGTGGTCTTCTCTTCACCGACCAGGGCCAGTTCGGCCAGGTTCTCGATCTCGGCCTGGGCGTCCTGCTTGCGCGTGGCCCACTGGGCGGTCTGCTCTTTCAAGGTGACCAGGCGCTCCTCGACACGCTGGCGGCCCTCGACCACGAAGCGGATCTCGGCCTCCAGCCGCCCGACCTCGGTGCTGGCCTCGTAGAGCAGGCCCTGGGCCTGGTTGACCTGGTCGCCGGCGGCATAGTGGGCCTGGCGTATGGTTTCCAGGTCGGCCTCGATGTGACGCAGGTCGGCCACGCGGGATTCGAGCTCGATGACGGCCTTCTCGCCCTCCTGCTTGATCTTGCTCTGGTCGGCCTCGGCTTCGGAGCGCCGCAGGTACCAGAGCTGCTGCTGCTTGAGAGTGACGTCGGACTGCAGGGTGTTGTACTTCTGCGCGACTTCGGCCTGGCGCTCCAGCTTCTCCAGGTTGGCGTTGAGCTCGCGCAGGATGTCCTCCACGCGGGTCAGGTTCTCACGCGTATCGGACAGGCGGTTTTCCGTTTCGCGACGGCGCTCCTTGTACTTGGAAACACCGGCGGCTTCTTCGAGGAACAGGCGCAGCTCCTCCGGCTTGGATTCGATGATGCGGCTGATGGTGCCCTGGCCGATGATGGCGTAGGCACGCGGGCCCAGGCCGGTGCCCAGGAACACGTCCTGGATGTCACGGCGGCGCACCGGCTGGTTGTTGATGTAATAGCTGCTGGTGCCGTCGCGCGTGAGCACCCGTTTGACGGCAATCTCGGCGTACTGGCTCCACTGGCCGCCGGCGCGGTGGTCGGCGTTGTCGAACACCAGCTCCACGCTGGAACGGCTGGCCGGCTTGCGCGTAGTGGTGCCGTTGAAGATCACGTCCTGCATGGACTCGCCGCGCAGCTCGCTGGCGCGGCTCTCGCCCAGCACCCAGCGCACGGCGTCCATGATGTTGGACTTGCCGCAGCCGTTGGGGCCGACCACACCGACCAGTTGCCCGGGCAGCATGAAATTGGTCGGCTCGGCAAAGGACTTGAACCCGGAAAGCTTGATGGAGGTGAGACGCACGGTGAGAACAGTCTGATGGCGGGAACAGCCTGAAATCATACCGTCCCGGCCCGCCCGAAAATCACTTGCACCCGGCGCAATCTGTGCTACGGGAAAACCCGGGACGTTGCATTTGTATACATTGCCATGCGCATCGTCATGGCGGCCCGGGAACAGACCGTGTAGATTCACCGGATTTCCGCCGTCCGCCATAAAAAAGATCGCCACCATGAACCAGGCCACCAGCGACACGCCCCAGAACAACGTCCAGCAGATCACCCTCAAGGAACTCGGCCTGCGCCCCGGCATCGCCCTGCAAGTGCGACGGCTGGTGGAGGGCGCCAGCAAGAAGGAGGGCCAGCTCTTCGGCGCCATCGAGAGCCGGGGTGTCATGGTCGGCCCCCAGGGGCCGGAGGGCGAGGACACCGGCCTGACCGAGGGCGACGTCTGCATCGTGCGCGGTTTTACCGGCCAGCATGAGTTTTCCTTCATCAGCAAGGTGCTGCAGACCTACGAAAAACCCTTCGTGTATGCCCTGCTGGCCTACCCCACCCAGGTCGATGCCCGCCAGGTTCGCCAGTCCCTGCGCACCAAGACCAGCTGGCCCATCACCGTCGAGCTGGGTGAGCTCAGGCTGGACGGCCAGTTGCTGGACATCAGCATGCAGGGCGCCATGATCAGCACGCCCGCGACCACCACCGCGGTGGGCAAGACCATCGACCTCCACATCGGAGCCGTGGTCGAAGGCGAACCCACCACCCTCGCGCTCAAGGCCACGGTCTGCCACGCCCACAAGGCCACGGACGGCCATACCCACTTCACTGGCATGGCCTTCTATGGTCTGAGCCAGCAGGACAAGCTGGTGCTGCATTACCTGACGAAGACACCGCAAGGCTGAGACTGCAGGCTGTGCAATACATCCTGGTTCACCAAGGGAAATCCATCCCCCGCAAGGCAGAACATCGACATACTCGCTAGCATCGGGCTGCCTTGTTTGGAGCCCCTGCATGAACCCAGCAGTCGCTTCGAGTTATGACAGCACCTACGTCATCCTCTCCTTTGCCATTGCCTTCCTCGGATCCTTCGTCGCGCTGACCGCCGCCCGCCGCATCATCGGCCCCGACGGGCGCATCACCCATTTCGACCTGCTCGCCGCCACGCTGGCACTGGGTGGCATTGGCGTGTGGACCATGCACTTCATCGGCATGGCCGCCTTGAAGATGGACCTGCGCGTGGGTTACTCCATGACCGAAACCATCATCTCGCTGGTGGTCGTCTGCCTGGCCACCGGTTTCGGCCTGACCTATGTGGCCCGCGACCCGTCCAACAAGTCCCGCCTGCTGACCGCCGGCGCAGCCCTGGGACTGGGCGTGGCCATCATGCACTACCTGGGCATGTACGGCATGCGCTTTGGCGGCTACATCAACTGGTCCTTCCTGCTGGTGGCCACCTCCATCCTCATCGCGGTCGTGGCGGCCACCGCCGCACTCTGGCTGGCCTTCAACACCAAACCGCTGGCGCTGCGCCTGCTGGCCGCGGTGATCATGGCCGTCGCCGTCTGCGCCATGCATTACACCGGCATGGCCGCGGCCGATTTTGTCTGCACCACGGCTGACCGGCAGGCCCTGCCACGCGGTTTCGGCATCATCACCTCGACCGACCTGCCCGAGGTCGTGATGGTCATGTCCATCGGCATCGCCCTGGTGCTGTCCATCGACCTGCTGACGCAAAAAGTGCTGGGCGCCACCAAAAAAACGCTGATCGTCCCGGGTGCGGAAGCGGCTGTGCTGCACCCGCGCCCGTGCTGCCGGGGAGTTCCGGGATAATTCCCCCTCATGAACCCCCTGCTCCAACGACTGCAGCCCTACCCTTTCGAGCGGCTGCGGCAGCTTTTTGCCGGCATCACCCCCAATCCCGCCTACCGCCCCATCAGCCTGGGCATCGGTGAGCCCAAGCACGCCACCCCCGACTTCATCAAGCGTGCCCTGACCGACGCACTGGACACCGGCCTGACCGGCTACCCCCCGACCGCCGGCGAGCCGGCGCTCAGGGAAGCCATGGCCGGCTGGCTGCAGCGCCGTTACAGCGTCACGGTCAACCCGGCCAGCCAGATCCTGCCGGTCAACGGCTCGCGCGAAGCCCTGTTTGCACTGACCCAGACCGTGGTGGATGGCAGCCGACCGGGCGCCGTGGTGCTCTGCCCCAATCCCTTCTATCAGATCTACGAAGGCGCTGCGCTGCTGGCCGGCGCCGAACCCTATTACGTTCCCAGCGATCCGGCCCGCAACTTTGCCGTCGACTGGGACAGCGTGCCTGCCGAGGTCTGGGCCCGCACCCAGCTGATCTTCACCTGCTCGCCCGGCAACCCGACGGGAGCCGTGATGCCGTTGTCCGAATGGAAGAAGCTGTTCGAGCTGAGCGAGCGCTACGGTTTCGTGATCGCCTCCGACGAGTGCTACAGCGAGATCTACTTCCGCGACGAAGCGCCGCTGGGCGGGCTGGAAGCGGCCGTACAACTGGGCCGCAGCGATTTCAGGAACCTGATCGCCCTGACCAGCCTGTCCAAACGCAGCAATGTGCCGGGCATGCGCAGCGGTTTCGTGGCCGGCGACGCGGCCATCATGAAGGCCTTCCTGCTCTACCGCACCTACCACGGCAGCGCCATGAGCCATGTGGTGCAGGCCGCCAGCATTGCGGCCTGGAACGACGAGCAGCACGTCATCGAGAACCGCAACCTGTACCGCGCCAAATTCGCCCAGGTCACGCCCATGCTCAGCGCCGTGATGGACGTGGCCCTGCCCGATGCCGCCTTCTACCTCTGGGCCGGCGTGCAGGGCAGCGACACCGATTTCGCCCGTGATCTCTACGCTCTTTACAATGTGGTTGTTTTGCCCGGCAGCTATCTGGCGCGCGAAGCCCGCGGATCCAACCCCGGTGCCGGGCGCGTGCGCATGGCGCTGGTGGCCGAGACCGCCGAATGCGTGGAAGCTGCCGAGCGCATCGTCCAGTTCATCCAATCCAAAAATTGAAACCTTGCGGGATAGATCTTCAGCCCTGTCCCCGACTGACTAGGAAAACCAATGAGCCAACAACTGCAGCAGATCATCGAAGCCGCCTGGGACAACCGCGCCAACATCTCGGTCAAGTCCGCCCCCAAGGAAGTGGTGGACGCCGTCGAGCACGTGATCTCCGAGATGAACAAGGGCCGCCTGCGCGTGGCCACGCGCGAGTCCGTGGGCAAGTGGACGGTGCACCAGTGGATCAAGAAGGCCGTGCTGCTGTCCTTCCGCCTCAAGGACAACGAGGTCATCAGGGCCGGTGACCTGGGCTTCTACGACAAGGTGCAGACCAAGTTCGCCCACCTCTCGGCCGAGGAGATGGCCGCCACCGGCGTGCGTGTGGTGCCGCCGGCCGTGGCGCGCCGTGGCAGCTTTATCGCCAAGGGCGCCATCCTGATGCCCAGCTACGTGAACATCGGCGCCTACGTGGACGAGAACACCATGGTCGACACCTGGGCCACCGTGGGTTCCTGCGCCCAGATCGGCAAGAACGTGCACCTCTCGGGCGGTGTGGGCATCGGCGGCGTGCTGGAGCCCGTGCAGGCCGGCCCGACCATCATCGAGGACAACTGCTTCATCGGCGCACGCTCCGAGATCGTCGAGGGCGTGGTGGTCGAGGAGAACTCGGTCATCTCCATGGGCGTGTACATCGGCCAGAGCACCAAGATCTATGACCGCGCCACCGGCGAAGTCCATTACGGCCGCGTGCCGGCCGGCTCGGTGGTGGTCTCGGGCAACCTGCCCAGCGCCGACGGCAAGTACAGCCTGTACTGCGCCGTGATCGTCAAGCGCGTGGACGCGCAGACCCGCTCCAAGACCAGCCTCAACGACCTGCTGCGCGACTGATCATGGCCCCCACGCTTGTCACTTCGTGTACGGCGCTGCCCCCGAGGGGGCGCGCCTTGCTCGGGGCGGCCCGGCGCGGCGGCGACAATTTATTTTCTGAAGCACTGGGAGAGCAGACATGAGCAGCACCATGGGCACGATGGAACGGATCCTTCGACTGATGTCCGAGAAGAAAGCCTCGGACATCTATCTCTCGGCCCACTCGCCGGCGCTGATCCGCATCAACGGGCAATGTGTGCCCATCAACAACCAGGCTTTGCCGCCGGATGCCCCCCGCAACCTGCTGGCCGAGATCATCCCGGAGGAACGCCTGGCCGAGCTCGATGCCTACAGCGAGCTCAACATGGGTTTTCCGCTGGCCGGCGTGGGGCGTTTCCGCCTGAGCGCCATGCGCCAGCGTGGCTCGGTGGCCGCGGTGATCCGCTTCGTCTCGGGCGAGATCCCCTCCCTGGGCTCGCTCTCGCTGCCGCCCATCCTGGGCGACCTCATCATGGAAAAGCGTGGCCTGATCCTGATGGTGGGCGCCACCGGCATGGGCAAGAGCACCACGCTGGCGGCCATGATCGACTACCGCAATGAAAACGCCTCGGGCCACATCCTGACCATCGAGGACCCGATCGAGTACCTGTTCAAGAACAAGCGTTCCGTGGTCAACCAGCGCGAGATCGGCGCCGACACCAAGAACCTGGGCACGGCCCTGCAGAACGCCTTGCGCCAGGCGCCCGACGTGATCATGATCGGCGAGATCCGCGACCGCGAAACCATGTCCGCGGCCATCGCCTATGCCCAATCCGGCCACCTCTGCCTGGCCACCATGCACGCCAACAACAGCTACCAGGCGCTCAACCGTATCCTGAGTTTCTACCCGGTGGAAGTGCGCCAGACCATGCTGGGCGACCTCTCCAGCGCGCTCAAGGCCATCGTCTCGCAACGCCTGCTGCGTACCACCACGGGCAGCCGTACCCCGGCCGTGGAAATCATGCTCAACACCAAGCTGATCTCGGACCTGATCGAGAAAGGCGACTTCTCCAGCATCAAGGAAGCGCTGGAAAAAGCCATGGCCGAGGGCTCACAGAACTTCGAGCAGGACATCGCGCGCCTCATCACCGAGGGCGTGATCGACCGCAAGGAGGGCCTGGCCAACTCCGATTCGCCCACCAACCTCATGTGGCGCCTGCAGAACGACTTCCAGAAGCCGGCCCAGACCCAGGCCGTCGACGACCATCACGACGACGAACCGTCCTTCACCGAAATCACGCTGGACGTGAAGCACTGAACGGCCCAAGAGAACGCCATCCATGAGCCGTACCCTGCAACTGACCGAGCAACTGATCGCGCGCGCCTCCGTCACCCCCGACGACGCCGGCTGCCAGGCCCTGCTGGCCGAGCGCCTCCAGCCGCTGGGTTTTGCCTGTGAAACCATCACCAGCGGTCCGGCCGATTTCCGCGTCAGCAACCTGTGGGCCAAACGCGTGGCCCAGGCCGGCGCCCCACTGCTGGTCTTTGCCGGCCACACCGACGTGGTACCCACCGGCCCGGTCGCGCAGTGGAGCCATGACCCCTTCACGCCCACACACCGTGACGGCAAGCTCTATGGCCGCGGCGCCAGCGACATGAAGACCTCGATCGCCGCCTTCGTGGTGGCGGTGGAGGAGTTCGTCGCCGCGCAGCCGCAGGCCCCGCTGAACATCGCCCTGCTGCTGACCAGCGACGAGGAAGGCCCGGCCGTGGATGGCACCGTGGTGGTCTGCGAGGCGCTGAAGGCGCGCGGCGAACGGCTGGACTACTGCATCGTCGGCGAACCCACCTCGCTGCAGCGCACCGGCGACATGATCAAGAACGGCCGGCGCGGCACCATGAGCGGCAAGCTCACGGTCAAGGGCGTGCAGGGCCATATCGCCTACCCGCACCTGGCCCGCAACCCCATCCACCTGTTCGCGCCCGCGCTGGCCGAACTGACGGCCATCGAATGGGACAGAGGCAACGACTTCTTTCCACCCACGACCTGGCAGGTCAGCAACATCCACGGTGGCACCGGCGCCAGCAACATCATTCCCGGCAACGTCGTGGTGGACTTCAATTTCCGCTTCTGCACCGAGTCCACGCCGCAAAGCCTGCAGCAGCGTCTAAGCGCCGTGCTGGACAAGCATGGCCTGGAATACGATCTGGTCTGGACTGTCGGCGGCCTGCCCTTCCTCACGACACCGGGCACCCTGGTCAACGCGGTGCGCGAGGCCATCCGCGCCGAAGCCGGCATCGAGACCGAACTCTCCACCAGCGGTGGCACCAGCGACGGCCGCTTCATCGCCCAGATCTGTCCGCAGGTCATCGAACTGGGCCCCACCAACGCCACCATCCACAAGATCGACGAGTACGTGCCGCTGGCCGACATCGAGCCGCTGAAGAACATCTACCGGCGCGTGCTGGAAAAGCTCGCGCTATGAGCAGCGTCACCACGAGGCGGCCGACCGTGATCGAACTGATCGAGGCCGGCGCCAAACAGCTGGAGGCCGCCGGCGTGGCCTACGGCCATGGCACCCACAACGCCTTTGACGAAGCCGCCTGGCTGGTGCTGTGGCGGCTGGGTCTGCCACTGGACGAACTCGATACCGTGGCTCCCCACCAGGTGCATGCCGAGGAAGCCGCCAAGGTCGCCGCCCTGCTGCAAGAACGCATCCGCACCCGCAAGCCGGCCGCCTACCTGACCCGCGAAGCCTGGCTGCAGGGCGTGCCCTTTTATGTGGACGAACGCGCCATCGTGCCGCGCTCCTTCATCGCCGAACTGCTGGCCGATGGCACCATCGATGCCTGGCTGGGCGAGCACACGAAACGCGTGCTGGACCTGTGCACCGGCAACGGCAGCCTGGCCGTGCTGGCAGCCCTGGCCTGGCCCGAAGTCACGGTGGACGCGGCCGACCTCTCGACTGAAGCGCTGGCCGTGGCCCGCATCAACGTCGAGAAACATGGCCTGCAGGACCGCATCACGCTGCTGACCTCCGACGGACTGGCCAGCGTGCGCGGCCCCTACGACCTGATCCTGTGCAACCCGCCCTACGTCAATGCGCAGAGCATGGCCGCCCTGCCCGCCGAGTACCGCGCCGAACCCGAACTCGCCCTGGCCGGGGGAACGGACGGCATGGACTTCATCCGAAAACTGCTGCGCGATGCCCCGGCACAGATGAGCGAACACGCCGTGCTGGTGCTGGAGATCGGCAACGAGCGTGAGCACTTCGAAGCGGCCTTTCCCCGCCTGGAAGTCGCCTGGCTGGAAACCAGTGCCGGCGACGAACAAGTCCTCCTGATTACGCGCGAAGCGCTTCTGAAATGATCACCCTGAAAAATGTCACCCTGCGCCGCGGCGCCAGGGTGTTGCTGGATGCTGCCTCCGTCACCATCAACCCAGGTGAAAAGGTGGGCCTCGTGGGCCGCAACGGCGCCGGCAAGTCCACCCTGTTTGCCCTGCTCAACGGCACCCTGCACGAGGACAGCGGCGACTGCACCATCCCCGCGCAATGGCGCCTGGCCCAGGTGGCGCAGGACATGCCCGAGACGAGTGAGTCCGCCACCGACTTCGTGATCGCCGGCGACACGCGGCTGGTCGCGGCGCAGGCCGAGGTCACGGCCGCCGAGGCCACCGAGGACGGCGAGCGCATGGCGCATGCCTATATGGAACTGCACGACGCCGGCGCCCACGACGCCCCGGCCCGCGCCCAGGCGCTGATCCTGGGCCTGGGCTTCCGCACCACGGAACTCGACAAACCCGTCAACAGTTTCTCCGGCGGCTGGCGCATGCGCCTGCAGCTGGCGCGCGCCCTGATGTGCCCCTCCGACCTGCTGCTACTGGACGAGCCCACCAACCACCTGGACCTCGACGCCCTGGTCTGGCTGGAGGCCTGGCTGCAACGGTATACCGGCACCATGCTGGTCATCAGCCACGACCGCGAGTTTCTGGATGCCGTGACCAATGTGACGGTGCACATCGAAACGGCCAAGCTCAACCGCTACGGCGGCAACTACACCAAGTTCGAGGACATGCGGGCCGAGAAGATGGAGCAGCAGCAGGCGTCCTACGCCAAGCAGCAGGAGAAGATCGCCCACCTGAAGAAGTTCATCGACCGTTTCAAGGCCCAGGCCAGCAAGGCCAAGCAGGCACAAAGCCGGGTCAAGGCCCTGGACCGCATGGAGAAGATCGGCCCGCTGCTGGCCGAGGCCGAGTTCACCTTCGAATTCAAGGAGCCGGCCAGCCTGCCCAACCCCATGCTGTCCATGCAGAACGTCGACTTCGGCTATCCCCCTCCCGAAGACGCACCGGCCGGCACGCCGCCCACCGTGATCGTGAAGAACGTCAGCAAGTCGGTACTGGCCGGTCAGCGCATCGGCATCCTGGGCGCCAACGGCCAGGGCAAGTCCACCGTGGTCAAGACCATCGCCCGCGACCTGGCCCCCCTGGCGGGCGAGATCATCGAGGGCAAGGGCCTGTCCATCGGCTACTTTGCCCAGCAGGAACTCGACGTGCTGCGCCCGCAGGACACGCCGCTGGAGCACATGATCTGGCTGGTCAAGGACACTACGGCCCGCGGCGCACTCAGTGGCCAGCCCACGCGCGAGCAGGACCTGCGCAGTTTCCTGGGCGGCTTCAACTTCACGGGCGACCAGGTCAAGCAGACCGTGGGCACCATGAGCGGCGGCGAGAAGGCCCGCCTGGTGCTGTGCATTCTGGTCTGGCTGCGTCACAACCTGCTGCTGCTGGACGAACCCACCAACCACCTGGACCTGGCCACGCGCGAGGCGCTGGGCATGGCGCTCAACGAATTCGAAGGCACGGTGATGCTGGTCAGCCACGACCGGGCCCTGCTGCGCGCCGTCTGCGACGAGTTCTGGCTGGTCTCGCGCGGTGGCATCAGCCCCTTCGACGGCGACCTCGACGACTACCAGCGCTACCTGCTGGACGAAGCCAAGCGCCAGCGCGAAGCGCTCAAGGAAGCCAATGCCGCCGCCACCGCGGCCGCGAGCGCCCCACCCCCGCCCCCGGTGGCCACACCCGAGCCCGCACGTCCACGCCGCGAGGACAATCGCACGCGTCAGTTACGCAAGGAGTTCGAACAATGCGAGGCACGCATGGCCGAACTGGCGCAGGAGAAAGCCGTGCTCGAAGAGCGCCTCTGCGGCCAGCCCGGCATGGACGAGATCAATGAACTCGGCAAGCGCCTGGGCGCCCTGCAGGACGAACTGGACCAGCTTGAAGCGCGCTGGCTCGAACTGAGCAGCGAGCTGGGCGACTAGACGGGTGAAATGCGCGTGAACAGGCCCTAGTCGGCCGCGCGTGCAGGCGCCTGCTGCATCTGCTGCATGGATTCGCCTACCTTCTGCTGCACCTGCTCCATGGTCTGCTTGCCCTGCTCGAGTTCCAGCTTCTTCGCCGCACCCACGGTGGCCGCCGTGGTCGCCGTTTCGGCGCCGCAGCCCGTCAGCAGGAGGGTGGACAGGGCAAGGATGGATGGTTTGATCATGGTGGTTTCTCCTGTGTGACGCCGACGCGGTCACAGCGCATTTTGTCTCCTGCGCCGCCTCGAAGAGGCTGATTTTTATGCAATAATTGAGGTCTGGGTTCTTAGCTCAGTTGGTAGAGCAGCGGACTCTTAATCCGTAGGTCGAGTGTTCGAGTCACTCAGGACCCACCAGACCATAAAGCGACTTGGCCTTGCGGCCAGGTCGCTTTTTTCGTCATCTGTCGCGCGCATGAGGTCATGTCGGCAACACGGCACATCCCGAATGCCACCGTCCGCATCGATCAGAACCGGCCACTCGGGAAAACCTGCCTTCAACCAATCCACGCCCCGTCATCCCGGGCTCGGTGGATTGCCTTGTGCGTTACTCCTGGTAACACCATTTGAACCCAGCGTTGATGCATGTCAAAGCAGACCCGTCCCAAGGGTCTCATACTGAATTTTGGATTCCGGCCGGGAGTCGGTGAGCGGAATTCATCAATGCAGCTTTTTCACATTCAACTTAGGGGGTTCTCATGAGCAAGATCATTGTTCCTATGGCCGTGGCCTGTGCATTGGCCTTCGGGGGCGCGGCCTTCGCCGCAGGTGGTGGGAGTGGTTCCGGTGGCGGGGGCGGCGGGAGTGGTGCCGGTGGCGGGAGCGGCACCGGCGCAGCTGGCACGATGTCCCAGTCTCAGCAGCAGACACAGCAACAGGTACAAACACAAACACAGATCCGTGACCAGCTGAAGACCCAGGATCAGTTGCTGACCCGCACCCGTGACCAGCTCAAGACCCAGGACCAGTTGCTGACCCGCACCCGCGACCAGTTGAAGACCCAGGATCAGTTGCTGACCCGCACCCGTGACCAGCTCAAGACCCAGGACCAGTTGAAGACACAGACGCGTGACCAGTTACAGACTCAGGAGAAAGCACATGTCCGCACCCTTGAGTTGTTGAAGGAGCAAGAACAGATCCAGTTGAGGACGCGAGATCAGCTCAAGGAACAGGAGCAGATCCAGTTGAAGACGAGGGACCAGCTCAAGTCAGAATAGCTGACGGCATCGCCGGCCTTCCCTTCAAGGCCGGTCGCTACTAAAAATGTAGCGTCCGGCTTGTTTCGGAACCTGCATCCGCAAGGTGTCTGATGCTGGCGCACATTCAGACCGGACAACAAAAAACCCCGTGCGGCGGATGCGCTGCACGGGGTTCTCATCTGGCTCCTCGACCTGGGCTCGAACCAGGGACCTACGGATTAACAGTTTAAAAAATCGTTATTTTTCAATGACTTAGGCTCGTCTTCGCTCGTCACGTTTCGCCAAAGCCCGCCATGATTGTCACGAAAGAGTTGCCCGTTGACTATCCTCCAATGCCACACTCCCACACACAGGGTATGACCCCTTTGGGGGATATACCTGCACCGCATCCCCCACTAGACTCTCCAAATTAACTTGGATGGCAGTCGACTGCCTCGCGTCTTAAGGAGTACTGGTCATGGCTGAAGTCACTTATCCGTGCTACTGGCAAAAGAAGGACAGCAGCGGGCAGTGGTATTGGATTTACTACGCATCCAATGGTGAAGCCATATCGAGAAGTAGCGAAAGCTATGTGAGGCGAAGCGATTGCGAACACTCCATCTCTTTGATGAAAAATTCTTCCAACTCGAAAGTATTCTTTACTGAATGAGTCTGCGTCTCACTCTGTGCTAAGCAATGCTCAATTGGTGCTCAGCCAAATACAAAAACTTTCGGAGGGTTCCTAGGTGCCAGCTCAAGCTACCGGAAGCAAGTTCAAACAAATTCTGGAAGATTTGAGGGGTAAGCAACTCTCATTCCGCGAACTCGGCAACATCCTTAAGACAGAAGGCATCCCCTCGGCTGCCGGATGGGACAAGCTGCACGAGCGATTGGACATCGCTGATGCCGCCCTTTCACAAAAAGTGGCCCAGGTATTACGAGAGCTACAGGATGGATTGATTGTTGGCGGGACGAAGGATGCTTACGTCTTCATCCTTGACTCAGAAGCACAGGCAACCAATCTCGCGTCGGAGATGACCGCTGTTGCGATCAGTCCAGGAAATTACGCTGCTGCGTATCCTGGCTCTTTGTCTGAAACCGAACTTAGATCGCTCGCCCAAGACCATGAGTTGGCGCACAAGATCGAGTATCCGAATGGCGACGTTTCCATAATTCTCTGTGCGAAGAGGACCCAAGAGGAACGAGAGCTTTTTTCGGTAAATCAGGTTACAGCTGCCGTTCAGACTGCGTTCATGGGGTACGACGAATTCATCGCCATCAAACGTACCGATTACCAAGTTTTTGATGTAGTTACAGTGCGAAATAGTCTGAGGCGAGTGGAGGTCCTCATAGATCATCCAGATCGCATCAAGGGCAGCGACTCCAGCGAATTGCGCTGCCTGGCTGTACTTGGTCGCTTGTCGACGCTTATTGCAGGTCTCGCTCCAATCTATGACAGCAACAATCCGTTGAATTTAATGCCATGCATCAGTGGGCTCTATCACGCAAAAAGCGAAGGTCGGGTTTCCAAATTGAGTTTTCGCTCTCCTACGAAATCTGTAAATAAGGCTGCAATGACATCTCAGGATGATCTCCGAAAAGAGGAATTCCACGATGCCGGCGTCAAGAAGGTCGGAGACATTACCCCATACGACATTACAGTCGTTTGGGACTCCATCTTGAGAGTCAAAGGGTCTGTTGGCGTTCAAGTAGGAATGCCAATATCTGGCCTATCTGCTGACGATTGCCATGTTAGATCGGCCCGGATAATTGACGCACACTCAGACTCCGCCGTAGTCGCCGTCGTCAACAAGTTAGTGAGCTTTGCAACCGCTTGATATGGATAGAGCCGCTCAGCTTCTTCAGCAACTAACTCGCGTTTTTGGAGGCGACGCGGAGGCTACTGTTGCGCGACAGCTGTTTACCTACCTTGCCGATCATCGGGAAGTTACTCATATCAATTTGCAACTTGTCCGGCAAATGACTCCTGGTGCAGACAAGGGCGCACTAGATAACGCGATCATTCGAACGCTGCAATTTCTCGCTGGCGACTCGGTCCGACTACTCAGTACGAAGTTCGAGCTTATAGACGAAGAGGAACTTCCTCATGATCTGACAGACGATGAGGCTAGGACCGCTATTACTGAGTATGTCGACCCGCTAACCGGCGAGCATGACCCCAACATCAAGCGGCGCTTAGTCATCTACTTCTCCCCAGCTCCAGATATGACGAGCTCACTTTTCGATGAGAGCCGAGGCACTTGAGCATGCAGTTGACAATTGAGCGGCTGGAAAGCCTCGCTGAAGAGGATGTAACTGTCCAACACTTCCTTGGGCGTTTATTCGCAAGCTCCTATGAGGAATTTCTTGAGGTTCTTTCTGACGACCTCATAACCATTGTCAAGCTGCTCGAACAAAACCCTCAGCCATACGCTGATGAATCGGAAGACGCAACGACTCAGAGAATCGTGGACATGCTTTCCGTTATGGGCTACACGGCGAATCACAACGCTCAATCTGGTGGCAACGTTGATATAACCGTCGAGCTGATCCGAAAAAAATATAAGTGGATCGCAGAAGCCAAAAAATTTACCAGCGTTACCGACCTACGGGAAGGCTATCTGCAGCTTGCGACTAGATATCGCCCAGGCACAGACTCTAGCGGGATCGCCCATGGAGGCCTACTGGCCTACTTGCGCAGGCCAAATGCCGTTAGCTGCGTGGAATCATGGCAGGCGCACTTACAGACTCTCGAGGTTGCCTCTGGCGCTGCTCTGACAGCCTGCCCAAGGCGCCACAAGCTTGGATTTATCTCGGAACATCCGCACAAAGAGTTCGGTATACCGTTTAGAGTCTGGCACGTTTGCATCGTCCTCAGCTTTGATCCCAAAGATAAAAGCGGGCGAGACTCACAGAAATACCAATAACTCTCACCCCTAACCTCGTCAGAACTGTCACGTTTCCTTTGAGAAGCCGCTTGACCTTCTTATAGGTTGTCCCAGAGGGTCGCAACGTATGCCAACTCCGCGTCGACTATCGCCTTGGTGGGTCCCACTGGCACGGACAGCTTGAACAGTTTTCCTCTGTTCACGTCCAGCACGCACATCTGAGTGCCATGTGCCAAGTGGTCCTCAAGACTCACCGCCATAGCCACTGTAATGAGGTCCACGTGAAGTTTTTCCAGTGGTTGCTCTTTAAAGTAGAGCTTGACCAGATGTTTGCTACCTCCGAAGTCCAGGCCCAACTCAGGATTCACAGTCAGCTCAACTCCCGATGACAAGTACACCTTGCGATCAGGCTCGAACCACGTAATGACCTTGTTTCCTAACCACTTGTGGTAGCCATCCACAGCGGAGGAGTAACGCCGAAGTTTTTTCGGGTCGTGAATCTCCCTCAATAGTTCGTGGATGCAACTCCGTGGACGGTTTTGCTGGTGGAACTTGTAGAGCCCGGCCCGTAAGGGACGGTAGAAGTCAGTTGCCGGCATATATGCTCTCCGGTACTTGATCTCTCGGACTTTTGTCGCCTTTGGTGTCCCAGCTTTTGATACGACTTCAACGAAATCAGTGAGTGACATTTTTTTCATTTCACATGCTCAATCTAAGGTCAAGGGTTTTCCCCTGGCAGACAAGGCCTGAAACATGCAAAATGTCGGTGCTCAATCGAATCTGCATAGATTCAAGTTCCGAGCCTCTTTCGGGGGGCTTAGTTGGGAAAGGCCGGCTTACGCCGGCTTTTTCATTTCCCGAGCCCATTGTAGGAACAATCACCTATCACACGCAGTACATTTTGTCAGTTGACACTCTTGAAAAATTGTATCTATTAATAACATGTTAATAATAAACCTTTATAAAACAACATGTTGCAAAACATTTCTAGAAAAATAGCATGACTAATATGGATAATATGTGTTGTTTTTATGATTAATTTATTAAGTTATCCAATGTTAAGCTGATTAAAAAAACAGCCTCCAATGAAGGAATTCGGGAAACTGACCGCCGACCAATTCCGCGAGCTCGTCCAGAGTCTCCCGGACATGTTCGCCATGCTTCGGGGCGTAAACGAACGCTTAGCGTCCACTCCCTCGACCAGGTTCGACAGCATCATGTCCGGCGACTATG
Organism: uncultured Hylemonella sp.; assembly: GCA_963513295.1. GTDB lineage: Bacteria > Pseudomonadota > Gammaproteobacteria > Burkholderiales > Burkholderiaceae_C > Hylemonella. The sequence goes on along the minus strand of CAUPQO010000013.1, from coordinate 4,282 downwards.
GCGACTACAACTTCGTCTACGAGTTCCCGCTCGCCGAGCACCTGTCGCTGCTCATCATCGCTTTGGGCCGGCATGAAGACTTGAATGAAATAGCCGCATCCCCGGACCCCCAAGAATCCGTCCTGGAGGTGCTCCGCCATCGTGACGAAATCGAAGACGACAAACCGCAGCACGAAGCATTCGACGATTCGGAAGTCATCGCACTCTGCTACTCCTTAAGCCGCACGATGCAGAGCATGGCGACATACGGTCGCAGCATCTCCAGCCTGCTCCAGGACGTGCGCGATAACAATAACCATGACTCCTTGTTCAAGGCCATCCGCATGGACCGGACGGTCATCGGTTGCCCAACGGCTATGAAGCACATTGCCAAGGCGCAGATCAGGGACAACAAAGCCTTCTTCAAGAAGTTGCGTAGCGCCCTGGTTGGTCCAGGAAACAAGCAACAAGCGGGGCTCGATCTACTTCGGTACGCCATGCTCATCTTGCGCGAAACTGGCATCAAGGACGTACCCGAGGCTGAATTGGAGGAGCTCATGGTGGACAAGCTCGGGGTTTATCCGAAAAACCAGCCCAACGCCCGCAAGAACATCCGCGCCCACTACCAGTGGTCTCAGAAAATTCCAACCATCTGAAAACGCTGTTTGAGGTGGTCGTCTAAAAGGGCCGTCGTGTATTGAATCGGTATCCGTTCCAGGAAGCCAAAGTGGCATGCCTGGCGCGGAAAAGGTTCAATCCATGTCCAAGAAGTCTCCTGCCGGCAATCCCGCTGGCATCCCTCAGTCCCCCACGCCAGCCGACCCGGATTCGCGGACGAGCGCGCCAGCGCCGGCCGCCGAATCCGGATCGGAACAGGGTGCGACGCCTAGTAACACAGCACCCCTTAACGACAAAACACCTCCTGTGGATGCCTTCCGGCTACTCCGCTTGGCGGTGGACAGTCTGTACCTCTCCTTCCCCGGCGATCTCCGACCCGAAGTCCTGGCGGCCCTGAGTACCCTCAAGACCAAGGCCCAGTCGGAACACCCGGAGCTCCAGTCCCAAGCCCAGTACGTGGTGGGCCAACACATCTTCGAGGTCAAGGACAAGGGCGCCCGGATGTTCCCCTTTGTCCTGGAAGACAACGCCTACCGGCTGCAACTGTCCAAGCCCGGCAAGAAGCTGCCCATGGCTTACGTCAAGGTCTCGGCTGAGTACTTGGCCCATAAGGGTCCTGTAGAAGTCCATCACGAGCTCCAGGAGCTCTTGGCTGAGTTTGGGGACGTCTCCGGCAGTGGTCTGGTTTCCCGGATCGACCTGGCCGCCGATTTTGTGTCCTCCATCGCCATGGACTCCTGGCCTCGGTCGGCCTGGGTGACTCGGGCCACCCAGATTCACAGCTACGCCAAGGACCAGGTCTTCACCGGCTGGACCATCGGCATGGGCGGGATCATCAACGCCCGCCTCTACAACAAGGTCGAGGAAATCCTCTACAGCGGCAAGACCTGGGTGATGAACCTCTGGCAGCAGGTGGGCTGGAACATCGGAGAGCCAGTCTGGCGCCTGGAGTTCGAGCTCAAGCGGGACTTCCTCAAGGAAAAAGGGCTCTCCAGCCTGGATAGCGTCCTGGAAAACCTTAACGGCCTGTGGAGCTACGCCACCACCGAATGGCTACGCCTGACGATCCCCAATGAGGCGGACACGGTCCGGGGTCGCTGGCCAATTCATCCGCTCTGGATGGCCTTGGCCTCCGTGGATTGGGAGTCTGCCAACTCGGGCCGCCTGGAGAGGTTCAGCAATGCCCGTACCCCTAGCGAGCAACGCCTGGCAACGATGGTGATGGGCTCCCTGGTGTCCTACATGGCCATGCACGGCCTGGACGACCACAACGAGGCCATAGAGGGGCTGCTGCACGTCCTGCACGAAAACTTCTCCATCGTGGCCGATAAGAAGGGCATGACCTTCGAGGAGTTACTGGCCCAGCGGGTGGCACTCAAGGCGCGGGAGTTCAACACGGGCATCAACGAACCTGGCCTGGCGGCTGCGCTCAAGAAGGCGTCCAAGGATGCCGGGCCGGATGCCTACCGCCGTGCCTCCAGGGGCGAGTAAGGACTAGAACCATGGAAGACGAGGCCCCGTCTTTGCTCCCTCTGCCCCCGGTTCGGTGTCTGTCCAAGGAACAGGCTGCCGAGTACCTGGGGATCGGCGTCACCCTCTTGAGCCAACTGGACGTGCCCTATGTCCGGTTCGGGCGGCGCTGCGTCTATGACCGGGTTGACTTGGATGCCTGGCTGGACGAACATAAGGGCGAGCGAAGACGGGCCGGAAAGGAGAATTTATGGCCCGTAACGAAGGGGTCTACCGGCGACCGGATTCCGGTTTCTGGTGGATCAATGCAACGCTCCCCAACGGCAAGAGAGTACGCCAAAGCACTGGGACTGAAAACCGAGAAGAGGCCGAAGCATTCCTAGCGAAACTCAAGCTGGATGCATACAGAGAGGCTCATTTCGGAATCAAGCCCAATCGCAGTTGGCAGGAGGCCGTGGTTCGGTATCTCGAACTGAAACAGGGACTGCGAAATATTGCGGGGGTTCGGCAGATTTGCCGCCACTTGGACCGCTACCTGGGCGACAAGCTACTCAGCCACATCAATGGCGACATGGTTTGGACCATCATCCAGGGCGAGCTCAAGAAGGGTAACAAGCCGGCCACGGTGAACCGCTACTTGTCCGCCGTCCGGGGCATTCTCAGAATGGCTCGCGATGAATGGCAGTGGATCGACACCATGCCCAAGATACGCATGCTTCCTGGTGAAGTCGAGCGCGACCGCTGGTTGACGCATGAAGAGGCGGAACGATTGATCCGCTGTTGTGCGCCCCATCTGGCGGCCCTGGTTCGGTATGCCCTGGCAACGGGCTGCCGCGCTGGCGAGATCACGGGCTTGGAATGGAACCGGGTGGACTTGAACCGCAAGACTGCCTGGTTGAACCAAACCAAGAATGGAACGCCTCGGGGAGTGCCGTTAAATGAAGATGCGATAGAGGTATTGAAGGAGCAAATCGGCAGGCATCTGCGCTACTGCTTCACGTATGAAGGCCAGCCCTTACGGGCGGACGTGACCAACACGGCCTGGCACACAGCGTTGAGCAAAGCGGGGATTGAAGACTTCCGGTTTCATGACTTGCGTCATACCTGGGCGTCTTGGCATCGTCAGGCGGGAACCTCCTGCGACGAGCTCAAGGACCTGGGCGGCTGGAAGTCGCGGAACATGGTGGACCGCTATGCCAAGTTTGCAACGGAGAACTTGTTGGCCGCAGCGTCTCGAATCGAGCGCGGGGGAAGTGGCAAGAACGTGATTGCTTTGTCACGTTTTAGTCACGGCTGAAAAGAAAAAGAGCCAGCACTTTCGTGCTAGCCCTTATCTTTATTGGCTCCTCGACCTGGGCTCGAACCAGGGACCTACGGATTAACAGTCCGGCGCTCTACCGACTGAGCTATCGAGGAATATTCGGTGCCACAAATTGTACTTGGTAGGACGTGCAGGATTCGAACCTGCGACCAACGGATTAAAAGTCCGCTGCTCTACCAACTGAGCTAACGTCCCACACAGCGGGACGCTTAACGCTAACCCCGACAAGCCTTAAATTATAGCGTTATTTTTGCGCTCTCTTCAAGCTCGCTTCACGATTTCGTTGAGCACCCAGCCCGCCGCGCACTGGCCGAAGGTGGCGGTGACGGACACCAGGGACCCATACCCGCTGCAGTTGAGGCTGCCATCACCCTCGACAGCGCAGGACGCGTCGGGGCCGCTGACAGCCTCGCGGCTGAACACGCAGGCCACGCCCATCTTGCGCCCCTCGCGGGCGGCGCCATGCTCCTTGCGCAGGCGGTAGCGCAACTGGGCCAGCAAAGGGTCGTGCGTGACACGGCCCAGGTCCTCAATGGCGACCTCATGCGCCAGACGCTTGCCACCGGCCGCACCGGCCGTGATGAAAAGCGTCTTGCTGCTGATGGCCCAGGCGGCCAAGGCAGTCTTGGCGCGGACCTGGTCGCAGGCGTCGATGACGGCATCCACGCCGGCCGGCAGCAGGGCCGGCCAGTTGTCCGGCGTCACAAACTCCTCGATGCATTGCACCTGGCAACCGGGATGGATCTGGGCGATGCGCTCGCGCATGGCCAGCACCTTGGCTTGGCCCAGCGTGGACTCCAGCGCGTGGACCTGGCGATTGATATTGGATTCGGCCACGTGGTCGAGGTCGATCAGCGTGAGCCGACCGACGCCGCTACGGGCCAGGGCTTCCAC
>CAUPQO010000012.1:0-32543 GCA_963513295.1 uncultured Hylemonella sp. | reverse complement strand
TCATCAACCGCGCGGCCCTCGACGTCGAGGCCGTGCGCGTCTCGCAGAAGCAGGTGAACGACTTTGTGACCGAGGTGGACCACGCCAGCGAAGAGACCATCATCGAGACCCTGCTCACCGCCTACCCGGGCCACGCCATCTGGGGTGAGGAGACCGGCCGCACGCGCGGCGCCCAGGATTCGGACCACGTCTGGATCATCGACCCGCTGGACGGCACCACCAACTTCATCCACGGCTTCCCGGTCTATTGCGTCAGCATCGCGCTGGCCGTCAAGGGCAAGGTCGAGCAGGCCGTCATCTACGACCCCTCGCGCAACGACCTCTTCACGGCCACCAAGGGCCGCGGCGCCTACATGAACGAGCGCCGCATCCGCGTGAGCAAGCGCACCCAGCTCTCGCAATGCCTGATCTCCACCGGTTTCCCCTTCCGCCAGGGCGACAACTTCCCGGCCTACCTGGCCATGATGAGCGACGTGATGCAACGCACCGCCGGCCTGCGCCGCCCGGGCGCGGCCGCGCTGGACCTGGCCTATGTGGCCGCCGGTTTCACCGATGGTTTCTTCGAGACCGGCCTGAGCCCCTGGGACGTGGCCGCCGGCTCCCTGCTGGTCACCGAGGCCGGCGGCCTGGTGGGCAACGTCACCGGTGAATCGGACTTCCTGGAACAGAAGGAATGCCTGGCCGGCGCCCCGCGCATCTACGGCCAGCTCGTGCCGCTGCTGCACAAGTACAGCAAGTTCGCCGGTGCCGGCGAGAAGGCCGAAGCGCGCCAGAACGCCGACAGGCTCAGCCTGTCGTCGGGCAACGGCAACGGCGACGAGCGCGATCAGGGCGCTTTCGAGTAATCCGCTTTATCAAGCTTGAGAGAATCCGTTCGCCCTGAGCTTGTCGAAGGGCTCGCTGGGGCTTCGACCGGCTCAGCCCGAACGGATTGAGTGGGAGCCTTAAGCGGGAATCACGGTGTGGCCTAACGGCCCGGGGCGACCAAAGAGGTAACCCTGGAACACGGCACAGCCGCTGTCCAGCAGGAACTGGCGCTGCCCCTCGGTCTCCACGCCCTCGGCCACGGCCAGCAGGTCCATGCTCTGCGCCAGGGCCAGGATGGTGCGCACGATGGCCGCATCGTTGGGATCGGTCAGCACGTCACGCACGAAACTCTGGTCGATCTTGAGCTGGTCCAGCGGCAGGCGCTTGAGGTAACTCAGCGATGAGTAGCCGGTGCCGAAATCGTCCAGCGCGAAACGCACACCGCGTTCGCGCAAGGCGCCCATCTTGCGGATCGCGTCTTCCACGTCGCTGATCAGCACACTCTCGGTCAGCTCCAGCTTCAGGTACTGCGGGTCGACGCCGGTCTCGTCCAGCACGGCCTGGACCTGGCTCACGAAATCGGCCTGGCGGAACTGGCGCGCGCTGACGTTGACCGCCAGGCTGAGCCTGCGGGTGGCGGGCTGCTCGGCCCAGGCCACCAGCTGGCGGCAGGCCGAACGCAGCACCCATTGGCCGATCGGCAGGATCAGGCCGGACTGCTCGGCCAGGGAGATGAATTCGCCCGGCAGCACCAAACCACGCCCGGGATGGCGCCAGCGCAGCAGCGCCTCGTAGCCGACGATCTTGTTGTAGCCATCGACCACCGGCTGGTAATGCAGCAGCAGTTCCTCGCGCTGCAGGCCCTGGCGCAGGTCGGCATCGAGCGCGGCGCGCGCCAGCACCGTGGCCTGCATCTGCGGGTCGAAGAAACGCAGGGTGTTGCGCCCGGCCGCCTTGGCCTGGTACATGGCCACGTCGGCACGCTTGAGCAGCTCGTCCACGCCCAGCGAGGCTCCGGAAAACAGCGTGATGCCGATGCTGGGCGAACTGTTGTGCTGGCGGCCCACCAGTTCATAGGGGGCATTGAGCCGTGCCAGGATCTTGTCGGCCACCAGCTCGGCCTGGCTCGCGGCATCGGCGTCGCTCTCGCTCAGGTCTTCGAGCATCACCACGAACTCGTCGCCGCCGAAACGCGCCGCCGTGTCGCCTTCGCGCAGGCAGGACACCAGGCGCAGTGCCACCTGTTCGAGCAGCAGATCGCCCACGTCGTGGCCCAGGGTGTCGTTGAGGTCCTTGAAATTGTCCAGGTCGATGAACAGCAAGGCACCGTAGCGCCTGCTGCGCGCGCTGGTGACCTGGGCGTGCGAGAGCCGATCCATCAGCAGGCGCCGGTTGGGCAGGCCGGTCAGGGTGTCGTAGAAAGCCAGGCGCTGGGTCTCGTCCTCGGCATTCTTGCGCTTGCTGATGTCGCGCCCGATGCCGCGGTAACCTCGGAACTGGCCTTTGTCGTCGACGATCGGCGTGCCGCTGACGGCCACCCAGTAAGGCTGCCCGTCGGCGTCGAGTCGCTGCAGCTCCAGGTCGCGGAAGGCCTGGTGCGACTCCAGCACGCGGCGGTGGGCATCCCAGTCATCCGCATCCAGATTCAGTGCGCCCAGTTCCCAGCGTGTCTTGCCCAGGCTCTCGTCCCGGGTCATGATGGACTTGCCGTCGCGGTAACCCACGAAATTCGTGAAACGGAAGTTCTCGTCGATCTCCCAGTACCAGTCGGAGGAGAGGTCGGTCAGGCTGCGGAAGCGCGCCTCGCTCTCCAGCAGCCGCGTCTCCGCCAGCTTGCGGTCGGTGATGTCGGTCAGGGCTCCATAAGAGGCCAGCTCCCCGCCAAGATCGCGCACCGTGACGGAATTGCCCCGGATCCAGCGGACCTGCCCATCCGGGCTGCGAATGCGGAAGTCATGCTGCCAGATCGCCCCATCCCGAAAGGAGGCACGCATCGACTCAAGAAGCATCGGCACGTCCTCCGGCTCGATGATCTCGAACAACGCGCGGGCATCACTGCGCACGAATTCCGGTGGCACACCGAGAACTTCGCGCACGCTCTCGCTGATGAAGGGGAACCACACCGCCCCGTCGGCACGGCGCTGGTACTGGTAGAGGACGTCCGGTATGTGGCGGGTGATCTTCTCGATGAAGTCCAGCTTGTCCTGCAGGGCCTGTGTCACTTCCCGCTCGTCGGTGATGTCCTGTACCAGGCCGAAATCAAGCGTCTGGCCCTGCACGCCTGTGTAACGGTGCAGACTGGAGCGCACCCAGCGCACTGCGCCGTCCGGGCGCAGGACGCGGTATTCCAGCCGGCTACCGTCCATGCGCTGGCGGATCTCGACGAAATACGGCAGGTCGTCGGGATGGATGTAGGAACGCGCCTGCGCGCTGGTCAGCGGCGGCCCCGGCGGCAGGCCGGCAATCTGGCGCAGCCCGGACGAGAAAGTGATGGACTCGCCGTCGGCGCTGGCCAGCCATGAGCCCACACGCGCCAGTTGCTCGGTCAGGTTGTACAGATCGATCTGGGCGCTGAGTTTTTCATTGACCTGCGCCAGCGCCAGCTCACCGGAGCGCAGCGACTCCTCGGCCATGCGCTCGGTGGTGATGTCCTTGATGTACATCAGGATGTGCTTCTCGCCATCCACGTCCATCAGCGTGCCGTTCAGGCGCACCAGGCGTTTGCCCCGGTCCTTGAGGTGGACGATGGCCTCGTAGTCCCGCAGGCGGCCGCTGACACGCAAGGCCGCCACGGCCGCTTCGCGGCTGGCCTGGTCCGGCCAGTGCCCGATCTCCACCACGGTATGGCCGATCACCTCTTCGCGGGTATAGCCGGTGACGGCCAGCCACTCCTGATTGACGTCGATGATCAGGCCATCGGCCAGGCGCGACAGGCCGATGGCCTCCGGGCTTTCATCAAACGCCGCGCTGAAGAGTCTTTCGCTATGGCGCCGCTTACGCTCCAGCAGCTCCCAGTCCCGCTCACGCTCCTGCAAACGCAGTTCAACCTCGCGCAATCGGGCGCGAAGTTGCATGTTCTCGTTCTTGTCCTCGGCAGCAGCCATGTCTCGGTTCGTTCTTGCGGGGGCGGCAACAGGCAGGTCGCCGGGCCCTGTTCCTCTGACGATGATGGTAATCGACTTAGCATGACCCGCAGGGACCCGGCAAGGCATTCCGACAGCCACATCGTTACAAATCGGCAATTTGCCGCCCGCGTTCCATGCCGGGGGCCGGCCCAGGCCAGCTCGCGCTGCAGGGCATGGCAAAAAATGGGCTTTTGCCATAAGCTGGGGCCATGACCACCCTGAACGTCCTGGGCTCCGAGCTCATGCCCTGCTCCTACGATCCGCTCACCGGTTTCCACCGCGACGGCTGTTGCAAGACCGACGCGCACGACCTCGGCTCGCACGTGGTCTGCGCGCGCGTCACCCAGGCCTTCCTCGACTTCTCCGTGGCCCGCGGCAACGACCTTGTCACCCCGCGCCCCGAGTACCGCTTCCCCGGCCTGAAGGCGGGCGACCGCTGGTGCCTGTGCGCGCTGCGTTGGAAAGAGGCGCTGGAGGCCGGTCTGGCCCCGCCCGTGGTGCTGGAATGCACACACCTGCGCGCGCTGGACTACGTCACGCTGGAGCAGCTGCGCGCACACGAACTGGTGCGCAGCCAGAGCAAGTCATGAATCCCGCGGCCTGAAGCCGCCCCTCTCAACGCTGCGGAGTCGAGGCCGGCGCGGCCAGCAGGCTCACGTGCGCGGCCACTACCCGCCAGCCCGCTGGCGTGCGCAGCCAGGTCTGGCTCTGGCGGCCGATGGCTGCGCTACCGGCACGGCGAAACTCGCAGTTGGCCGTGGCGTAGTCGCTGCCATAGGTGGTGATCACCGTGCGCATGAGCTCGCGCGCCAGGCCCGCCGACGGGCGCCCCGCACGGAAGGCCTGGATCTCCGCAGCACCGTAGAGGTTCTCGGTGGCGCCGTAACGCAAGGTGTGCGGGCTGTCCCAGAACAGCTCGTCCAGCACCTCCACCTTGTTGTGCACCAGCGCGTCCTCGTAACGCGCAAAGGCCGCCGTGACTTCGGCCAGCACGGCCGGCGCATTGATCTCCATTGCCATGTTCACTCCCGGTTTTCAGTGGTGCCCCACCTGCTCGCCCAGATAGGCCTGGGCCAGGGCGCCGTCGGCGGCAATTTCTGCCGCCGTACCCTGCGCCACGATACGCCCGCCCTCGATCACATAGGCCCGGTCCGCCAGCGCCAGCGCCAGGCCGGCCATCTGGTCCACCAGCAGCAGGGTCATGCCCTCGCGCCGCAGCTGGTCCAGTGCGGCAAAGAGTTCGGCAATGATCTTGGGCGCCAAGCCCAATGAAGGTTCATCGAGCAGCAGGATACGCGGCTTCGACATCAGCGCGCGCGCAATCGCCAGCATCTGCTGCTCGCCGCCCGAGAGCAGGCCGGCACGCTGCTGCAGGCGCTCACGCAGGCGCGGGAAACGTTGCAGCTGTTCCTCCACCCGCGCATCCCGGTCGGCCGGCTGCAGGAAGGCACCCAGGCGGATGTTGTCCAGCACGCTGAGCTCGGGGAAAACCTGGCGTCCCTCGGGCACCAGTACCACGCCCTGGGCCACCACCTGCTCGGCGCCCAGGTTCTTGAGCTCACGGCCTTCGAGGTGGATGCCCCCAAGCACGGGCCGGTGCAGGCCGGCCAGCGCCTTCATCAGCGTGGACTTGCCCGCGCCGTTGGCGCCCAGCAGGGCCACCACCTCGCCTTGGCGCACCTGCAGGTTGATGCCGTGCAAGACGGGCTCGGCACCGTAACCGGCCACCAGCGCGCCCACGCCCAGCATCTCGGGGCGCGCAGCCACGGCCGCGCGCGGTGCGCTCTCGCTGGCCAGTGATTCACCCAGATAAGCCTGCTGCACCGCGGGGTTAGCCTGCACCTCGGTGGGCGTGCCCACCGTGGTGCACACCGGCATCCAGCACCACCACCTGGTCGCTGATGCCCAGCACCAGCGTCATATCGACTGCCACCAGCAGCACCGTGATGCCCGCCACGGCGATGCGCCGCAGCAGCGCGCCCAGGCGCTCCTTGTCCTCGCGTGAGAGGCCAGCCGCCGGCTCGTCCAGCAGCAGGGCCTCGGGGTCGGTGGCCAGCGCGCGGGCGATCTCCACCAGGCGCCGGTCCACGTGCGGCAGATCGGCCGCCAGGGCCGCCGGGTCGCCCACGTAGCCGCAGAAGGCCAGCAGCTCGGCCGCGCGCGCCGTGTGCGCGCTCGCGTGCCGGCGCGATGCGCCCAGCAAGGGGCCCAGGCGGCCGCGCTGCATGGCCAGCACCACGTTGTCCAGCACGCTCAAGGTTCCGAAGAGTTGCGAGGTCTGGTAGGTGCGCGCCACACCGCGGCGCGCGATCTGCATGGCGCTGCGGCCGGCCAGGGCCTCGCCGCCCAGCGCAAAGGCACCGGCCGTGGGCAGGTAGAAGCCGCCCAGCATATTGAGGGCCGTGGACTTGCCCGCGCCATTGGGGCCGATCAGGCTGGTCACCGCGCCAGCGCGCGCTTCGAAGCTCAGCGCCGAGACCGCGCGCACGCCGCCGAACTGCATGCCCAGGCTCTCGGCCTTCAGGCCCAGGCGCGTGCGCGCCGGCAGGGCCAGGCTGCCCGAGGCAGGTACACGCGGCGCGACTGCCGGAGCCGGGCGCCACATGGCGCGCAGGCGCTGCAGCCAGCCCACGACGCCGTCGGGCGCCACCCACAACACCACCAGCAGGAGCACACCGAAGAACAGCAGGCGGAATTCCTCCAGCCCCGAAAGCAGTTCGGGCAGCAAACCCACCAGCAGCGCGCCCACCAGGGGCCCGGCCACCGAGCCGGCGCCGCCCAGCATGACCACCAGCACGAAGAGGATGGACTGCAGGAAACCGAAGGTGTGCGGCGTGACGAAACCCGAGAGTGGCGCAAACAGCGCACCGGCCGCCGCCGCGCAGACGGCGGAGACGGCAAAGGCCACGGTCTTGATCACCAGCGGGTTCAGGCCCACCGATTCGGCCGCGGTCTCGGCGTCGCGCACGGCGCGCAGGGCCGCACCCCAGGTGCCGCGGGCCAGCCAGGCATAAGCGGCCAGCCCCAGGCCAGCCGCCGCGATGGCCAGCAGGGCCACGGCGCGTTCGCCCTGGGCCAGGCCACCGAGTGAGGGCGCCGCCAGGCCCATGATGCCGTTCTGCCCACCGGTCAGCGCGCTGGCCTCGATGATGCCGTTCTCGACGATGAAACCGAAGGCAATGGTGATCATCGCCAGGTACGGGCCTTTCACACGCAGCGCCGGCACGGCCAGCAGCGCACCGCAGGCGCCACCGATCAGGGCCGCGATCGGCCAGGCCAGCCAGAAGCTGAACCCCGCCTTGGTCGTGAGGATGGCCACCGTGTAGGCACCGATGGCGTAGAACCCCACGTGGCCGAAAGACACCTGGCCCGTCAGCCCCAGCAGCACATTGAGGCCCACGCCCACCAGGGCCAGCAGCGCCACCTGCGCCAGCACGAACACCCAGTAACCGTTGAGCGTGAGGACCAGGCCGGCGCCCAGGCCCAGCACCACCAGCAGCGCCGCCATCTGCAGCGGCGTGCCCAGGCCCAGCACAGGCCGTTTCACAAAAGAGGCCTTCATACCTTCTTCACCTCTGCCCGGCCGAACAGGCCGTTGGGCCGCCAGGCCAGCGCCGCGATCACCAGCGCGAAGGTCAGGATCTGCGTGTAACCCGAGCCCAGGGTGGCGGTGATCAATGCCTCCACCACACCGAACAAAAGCCCGGCGAGCATCACGCCCCAGGCGCTGGTGATGCCGCCCAGGATGGCCACCGCAAAGGCCTTGAGGCCGAACAGCGTGCCCATGTCGGAATGCACGTTGGTGAGCGGCGCGATCAGCACACCGGCAATGCCCGCGAACAGGGCCGAGAGCGCAAAGGCCAGCGCCACCGCGCGCCGGATCGGGATGCCCATGAGGCGCGCGGCCGCACGGTTCTGCACCACGGCCAGCATGGCCACGCCCCAGCGCGTGCGCCGCGAGATGAAGTGCAGCAGCGCCGCCAGCGCCAGCCCCACGACCGGAATCAACAGTTGCAGCGGGTACACCCCCAGGCCCACACCCGCCACTTCCAGCGGCGACTGCGCCAGAGGCGAGGGCAGGCTGCGCGGCTCCTTGCCGTAGGTGGCCATGACCACGTTGTCCAGCACGATGCCCAGCGCCACCGTGGCCATGAGCCAGGCGTCCGAGCCGCGGTTCACGAAGGGCCGCACCGCCAGCAGCTCCACCAGCAGGCCGTAGGCCGCGCACAGGGCCAGGGCCAGCAGCACCGCCGCCCAGCCCGGCCAGCCGAAGGTCTGCGCAAAGGTGTAGGTGAGCACCGCGCCCAGCATCATGGAGCTGCCCTGGGCAAAGTTGACCGTGCCGCTGACGGCATAGGTCACGTAAAAACCCAGGGCCATCAGCCCGTACATGCTGCCCAGGCCCAGGCCGCTGACCAGCGCGGATAACTCGGACATCGTCGCGTCTCCTATTGTTATGTCTACTCAGCCGGTGAGAACTAAACCCAACGATTGCCTCCGTTCGGACTGAGCTTGTCGAAGTCCTCTGCAAGTTATTGCAGAAGAGCGTTTCGACAGGCTCAACGCGAACGGAGCGGCTTGCTCAGCGCATCCTTAATTCATTCCAACAGGCACGATCCTGTTGTCGATGAACTGCGCCCAGACGTAGTCGCTGGACTGCACCGCATCGTGCACCTCTGCCGTGAAAGGCTTGACGTAGGTCTTGATCAGGCCTTCGTACTTGTCGATCTTGTAATAACCCTGGCGCACCGCGTCACCGCTGGTGGAGCCCGCCGCCTGGATGGCCAGCGCCGTCAGGTGCATGGCGTCGTAGGCATTGGCCACGCCGACCGCGGGCGAGATGTCGCCCGGGCCCTTGATGGTCGGGTACTTGGCCATCAGGGCCTTGATCACGCGCTCGCCCACCGGCGTCTGCTTGCCGAAGAAGCTGTAGGTCTGCACGAAGTGCACGTCCTTGGCCATGGCACCGGCCAGTTCGGTGAAACGGCCACCGGCCGGACCCCAGTGCGAGACCACCGGCACCTTCCAGCCCATGCGCTCCAGCGACTTGACCACCTGGGCCGAGGGGCCGACATTGCCCACCATGAACAGGGTGTCGGCGCCCGCGGCCTTCAGGCGCGTGAGCTGCGGCACCATGTCCACGTCATTGCCTTCGAACTTCTCCACGCCGGCCGGCGTCACGCCCTTGGCGGCCATGGCGGCTTTCAGGCCCTTCTCGTTGCTCTCACCCCAGGGGTTGTTCACCAGGATCAGGCCGGGCTTGACGCTCTTGAAGTTCTTCTGCGCGTAGGCCAGCATGCCCACGTCGACGATCTCGTCCACCGCCGACACGCGGAAGGCGAAGTTGGGGTTGGCACCGTTCTTGGTGATGCCCGTGCCCGCGGCCCAGGGGCCCATGAAGGGCACCTTCTCCTGGTTCATCAGCGGCACGATGGCCATGGACACCGGCGTGTCCAGGCCGCCGAAGATCACGGCGACCTTCTCGCGGTAGATCAGCTCGCGCGCAGCCACCACGCCCTTGGCCGGGTTGGCCTCGTCGTCGCGGCGCACCAGCTCCAGCTTGCGCCCGCCCAGCAGGCCGCCCTTGGCGTTGATCTCGTCGATCGCCACCTGCATGCCGCGCGTGATGGCCTCGCCCGCCAGGGCCGACTGGCCCGACAGCGCCGTCACCAGGCCGATCTTGATGGGTTCATTGGCCAGCACCGGGCCGGCCGCGGCCAGGGCCAGGCCGGTGGCCAGCAGCGCGCGACGGGTCGCGGAGAAAGAGCAAGGGTTCATGGCAGTACTCCTGTGAGTGGAAGGACAGAAAGCGGGTTGACCCGCGGGCTCCTACCTCCATGCAAGTCGCGTGCCAGTGTCGCCACGATGGCAATTGCTTTGTTTTCATATATATGATTGGATTGTTAACAATATGGCATGTCTTTTGCGAGCACATGCATGGCACAGCCCTGGCGGCTCCGGATGGTGCATCCGGCACCAAAAGGGGGATACACGAGAGGAAATGGACCATGGAACACAAGGCGATGAACCAGACCGAGGCACCCGCCACCCCCGCCGCCGTGGTGGACGAGTACCTGCGCCTGCTGATGATCCCGGACCCGGCCGCGGCCAGCCAGTACGTCGCGCCCGGTCTGCGCATCCGCTTCACCGGCGGGCGCGCTATGAAGGCACCCGCCGAATGCGCGGCCTTCAATGCCACGCGCTACCAGTGGGTCAAGAAAAACATCGAGGCCACCGAGACCGTGGCCGGCGGCACCGCCGACGAGACCATCGTCTACAGCCTGGGCACGCTCTACGGCGCCTGGCCCGACGGCACACCCTTCGAGGGCAACCGCTACGTGGACCGCTACGTCGTGAAGCAGGGCCTGATCACGCAGATGGAGGTCTGGAACGACAGCGCCGAATGGCTGCTCGTGCGCGCCGGCCTGGCGACCCTGTGAGGTACAGCACCATGCCGGCGATCTACCCTGGCCTGCTCCCCGACCACGGGCGTTTTCCCTACCGCCCCATCACGCAACGCCCCGATTACCAGTGGCCCGGCGGCGCGCGCCTGGCCGTCTACCTGGCGCTCAATATCGAACACTTCGCTTTCGGCGAAGGCCTGGGCGCCATGATCGGCCCGGCCTCGCCACAGCCCGACGTGCTCAACTACGCCTGGCGCGAATACGGCAACCGCGTGGGCGCCTGGCGCTGCCTGGAACTGTTCGACCAGCTCAAGCTGCCCGCGGCGGCACTGATCAACACCGCGCTCTACGACCACTGCCCCGAACTGGTGGCCGCCTGCGCCGCGCGCGGCGACGAACTCGTGGGCCACGGCCACAGCAATGCCGAACGCCAGGGCGTGCTCGACGAAGCCGCCGAACGCGAGCTGCTCGTGCTCTGCCGCGACCGCATGCGCGCACGCAGCGGCACGGCGCCCGCCGGCTGGCTCTCGCCCTGGATCAGCGAGAGCAAGCTCACGCCCGACCTGCTGGCCGAAACCGGCTACCGCTACACGCTCAACTGGTGCCACGACGACCAGCCCGTGCGCATGGCCACGCGCAAGGGCCCGGGCCTGTGGTCCATCCCCTACCCGCAGGAGCTCAACGACATCCCCATGATCGTGGGCCGCCAGATGGACGGCAAGGACTTCGCGCAGATGATCGTCGACAACTTCGACGAGATGCTCGAGCAGTCGCGCCAGCAGCCTCTGGTCATGGGCATCGCCCTGCATCCTTATCTGGTGGGCCAGCCCTACCGCCTGCGCCACCTGCGCCGCGCCCTGCAGCACCTGGTGGCCGCGCGCGACCGCGGCGAGGTCTGGTTCGCCACACCCGGCGCCATCTGTCAGCACGTCGAGACGCTGGCACAGCAACACCCCGAAAGCACCCCATGAACGCCCCCCTGCCCTTCCCCATCACAGACAGCGTCGGCGCCTGGGTGCCGCACGGCAAGTTCACCGTCGCCGGTCAGGCCGGCGGGCCGCTGGCCGGCCTGCGCTTCGCGGCCAAGGACCTGTTCGACGTGGCCGGCCACCCCACCGGCGCAGGCAACCCCAGCTGGCTCACCACCCACCCCGTGCCCACAGAGCACAGCGCCGTGGTCGCGCAACTGCTGCAGGCCGGCGCCACCCTGATGGGCAAGGTGCTGACGGATGAGCTGGCCTACAGCCTGCACGGCGACAACGTGCACTACGGCACGCCGCTCAACACGCTTTATCCGGAGCGCGTCACCGGCGGTTCCTCCAGCGGCTCGGCCGCCGCCGTCACCGCCGGCCTGGTGGACTTTGCCCTGGGCACCGACACCGGCGGCTCCACGCGTGTGCCGGCCAGCTACTGCGGCCTCTGGGGCCTGCGCAGCACGCACGGCCTGGTCTCCACCGCCGGCCTCGTGCCCCTGCACCCCAGCTTCGACACCGCCACCTGGCTGGCCCGCGAGGGCGAGGTCTTCGAACGCGTGGGCCAGGTGCTGCTGCCCGAGAGCAGCTATGCGCCGCGCCGCCTGCTGCTGCCGCTGGACGCCTGGGAACTGGCCGACGAGATCTTCAGCACGCCGCTGCAAGGCGCGCGCGACGCGCTGGCCCACCAGCTGTCCTGCGTGCCCGAAGGCCTGCGAATCGCGGGCGACGCAGGCCTGGCCGCCTGGCGCCAGACCTATGTGACGGCCGGCGCCTTCGAAGGCTGGCAGGTGCACGGCGACTGGATCACCCAGACCCAGCCCGTCTTCGCCCCCGCCATCGCCGGCCGCTGGAAGGCCGCGAGCCAGGTCACGGCCGAAGCCGCCGCCGCCGCACGCGCCACGCAGGCGCAGATCCGCGAGCAGGTGCGCACGCTGCTAGGCACGGACGGCCTGCTGCTGCTGCCCTCGGCCGCCAGCCTGGCCCCGCTGCGCAATGCAGACCCCGCCGCCGTGGACGCCGTGCGCCTGCGCACCATGGCCATCACCTGCATCGCCGGCCTCTGCGGCCTGCCGCAGATCAGCCTGCCGGTGCGCGCGCCCTCGGGTGATATGCTGGGCATCTCCTTGCTGGGGCCCGCAGGCAGCGACCTGGCACTGATCCGACTGGCCCGTACCCTGCATGCCCAAACCGACTGACAGCTCCACCCGCGCCAAGCGCACGCGCCACGCGGCACCGGCCCGCCAGGCCGCGAGCGCGCCGCGCGTGGCAGACAGCCTGCTCAAGAGCGACGAGGGCGGCGACGTGGAAGAGCGCATCTACCGCGCCATCTTCGACAGCGTGATGAGCCAGCGCCTCAAGCCCGGCACCAAGCTGCCCGAAGCCCCGCTGTGCGAACTCTTCAAGGTGAGCCGCTCGGTGGTGCGCAAGGTGCTGCAGAAGCTGGAGCACGACCACATCGTGCAGCTGCGCCCCAACCGCGGCGCCATCGTGGCCGTGCCCACCCGCGAAGAGACGCGCCAGATCTTCGAGGCGCGCCGCGCGCTGGAAGCCACCATCGTGCGCCTGGTGGCTGAACGCGCCACCGCGCGTGACCTCAAGGCCCTGCGCGAACAGCTGCGTGAAGAACACGCGGCCATGCACCGCTACGACCAGCCCGCCTGGGCCCGCCTGGCCAGCGCCTACCACCTGCGCCTGGCCGAGCTGTCGGGCAACCCCATCCTGCAACGTTACCTGAGCGAGATCGTCTCGCGCTGCTCCCTCATCGTGGCCGTGCACCAGCCCCCGGGCAACGCGGCTTGCGAACACGACGAGCACGAACGCATCGTGGACTGCATCGCCAAAGGTGATGCCGAGGGCGCGGTGCAGCTCATGGATCAGCATCTGCGGGAGCTGGAGCAGCACCTGATGATTGCCTCGCCTGGGGATGAGCAGAGTCTGGCGAGGCTGTTGGGGATGGCGTAAGGCTCTGGCTCCAACATCGCAAGTCATCGGATCGAATTTCGGCATTCGACCCGATGCCGATCGGTCGCAGTAACAGGTCAAGTGACTGCTTCGCAGCGATTGCAAAAGTACAACGGACTGCCCCTCTTGGTCAGATCCCAGCCAGAAGCAGACGTAGGCAAATGACTGCTTTCAGCCTGGTAAGCGCTGTGTCCCAGCGTGAGCTGGAAGCCGGCATCCGTGAAATTCATCCGAACGCGGGATAGGCAATCCCTCCAGTGTCGGTAGTCAGCCCTACGAATCAAAGACTATCGAGCACCGCGCCGAAGTAAGACGGGTAGGCAGACAGTACGTCGGCAACCACCTCGCGATGCTCAGTCAGAGCGGCGCGGAAATAGGTCCCCTGATATCCAGCTAGCGAAATTTCAATCGCGACATCCTGGGCAATATGCCGGTCAGCCAGACCAGACTCATAAGTCGATACTGCAAGCTTGCTGGGCAGGCCGTACGCCAGAGACTTTTGGAACTCGTTCAGCGCTGCAGTGTCCTCTCCATTGAGCCCCGTCGCCCCGAAAAGGAACTGGCCAACGGCGGCGACGACCAGCGGACAGTCAAAACCGAGGCAACCCTCTAAGAACTGCAGCACGTCAGCCTCCATGAGCTTGCGCCGGTCATTCTCTCCCCAGGGCTTTGAAGCTTCGGCGTCCCTGGCCGTGTCAATCAGCTGTCGATAGGTGTTCCCGCGCATCCATCCCTGCGCGAGCTGCATCGAGATGCCGGCGGGCTCCATACCCGTCAGCAACTTGTCGTCGACCACAGCATTGAAAAGCGGCCACACCGCCTGCAGCCACTCATCGGGTGTCGCGAGAGTCCGCAGTGCATCTACACGCTCCTGAACCCAGGCTTCTACCTTTGTCGAATCGAATGCACCCAGCAGCGTCTTCGCGTACGCAGCCTGTCGAGCGGGCTCGGGGACCAACCGCTCAATGTGCGTGGCCGACAACTCAAAGAGCTGCACAAGTGAAGTCTTCGTGGACTCGTCTGCCAGGGAATAGGCCAACGTCGAGGCCGCCAAGACGCGTACCCTGGGCAAGATGTCTTCGAAGCTCTCGAAACCACGGTTGGCCATCAAATAACTTTCGAGGGCAGACAGCAGCTTCTGCCTATTCGAAATCTCCTTCATCAGCGACCGGTGGTCGAATCCAAGTCGCCGGTGGGCATCACCCATCTCACTGGCCCAAGCCAGCAACTCGTCGCCTCGCTTGAAGTAGGCCTGCAACACCTCAGCTGTTGGGACTGGTAGAGCGCTCTTGCCATCAGGTGACCAAATAGGCGTCAGCAATTCGAGGAGCGAGCTCGAAGTCTCCTCGGAATTCTCGGGTTTCAATAGCCCAACAGCCGCCTTCAGGCGCCACCGTTCTGTTCGGTTGTTGTCAATGACCTTGGGGTCAGCAAAAAGGACAAGTCCCTCGGTGTGCATGCCGGCGCGACCGGCGCGGCCAATCAAGTTCTGGAAGTCCCTCGTCTT
This sequence comes from uncultured Hylemonella sp., assembly GCA_963513295.1. Lineage (GTDB taxonomy): Bacteria > Pseudomonadota > Gammaproteobacteria > Burkholderiales > Burkholderiaceae_C > Hylemonella. The sequence goes on along the minus strand of CAUPQO010000012.1, from coordinate 17,764 downwards.
GATGCGTTCAGCGCCTTGATTTACCCCTGAGACAATGAGGTAGCGAATCGGCAGGTTGACCCCTTGAGCCAATGTCGAAGTGCAAATCACCAGCTTGATGAGCTCGCTTTGCATCGCATGTTCAATGGACAGCCGCAATCCTTGTGGCGTCGTTCCGTGATGAACAAAAATGCCGAGCGCCGCAGCCTTCGTCACCATGGAGTCCGCACCAAAGTGCTGCGTCGCCAGATAGGTCAAGCATTGAATTTCGTTGGCGTCAGACGCTGCCGCGGGGGCAGGCAAATCGAATCCTCGCTCGTACACCTCAACCGCGCGTTCTGCCAAGCCACTTGCGGTGTCCTTTCTTCCGCAGAACACGGCAACGGCGCCACTCGGGGCCAAGCGAATTCCGAGGTACAGCGAAACGTCTTTCCAAGCATCGGCGCCCTTCTGGGGAAACAGTCGAGCCTTCCGCTCCCTCCCTCGAAGTTCGAGTTCCTGGGCCTCGATACTCCGAGGCACGAAGTAGTCCGGGTGCACATAGTTATCTGATTCGAAGAACAGCAGCTGCCCAAGTCGCTCGCTCCAGGTCGCAAACGCGACCGACCGTGCAGTCGACAAGAGTCCCGTGCCATCGACGACGTTTGGCTCAGTACCGATGAGCCAAGTGCCGACCGCCACAGCGTTCTTGATAACAGCGGAGATTAGAACTGTCTGCGCCGATGCCTGAAGCAACCCCTTGATTTCAGTCAACAGCAGTTCATAGGTAATACCGCGTGGCCCGGTGTCGAACTGGTGCCCCTCGTCGTAGACCACCATGCCGATGTGCGCAACTAAGGTCGGCTCCTGCCTGAGCGCATACAGCAGCTTTTCCGGCGTCAACACCATCAGGTGGCGTGTTGTCGGAGCCGCGTGGCCGAGCAACTCGGCCAACTGGTCGACAAAGTCCAGTTGCAGAGCGTCAGAAAGCTCGTTGACCTTGACGTCTTCGCCCTTGAACGCGTGACGCAGCGAAGTGGCAATCTCATGACACAAGGCGCGGAACGGCGCGACGAGCACAGCGACCCGCGTCCGGTCAGCCAGGAATGCGCTGCGGAGAATGACTTCGACGGAGCGCGTCTTGCCCGCGCTCGTGGGCATCTGGACTACACCCGACCTCCCAGCGAAGAGGCCCGCCTTACCAAGCAGCCTCTGGGACGGCCATAGTTCCTTGGGGAAGCCGGGGCGACGGATTGCGTCAGTCCAAGCTGCAGCGTCCAACCCACTGAACCCGGGTAGCAGCGTCCAAGCAGAGCCCGCCAAACGCAGCTTGACCACCGCGGATGCAACCTCCGCGAGAACAACTTCCCGTGAGGTACCGCTGGCATAGGTCAGACGACGAAGCTCGCTCAGCAACCCAACCACTGGCTCGGGTGGTGCACCGTCGTTGAAGTGACCAATCATGTGGAAAGACAACTCGTAGAGCAGCCCAGTCAACCAGTGCCCAGCCAGGTTGGGCGGGTTGCGCCAGTTGGCTTGCAATGCCCAGACCGTCAAGTGCTCAATTGCGTTGGCACCTTCTGCCTGGAGTCGCCGCGCAAGTACGAGGCTGCTTCCCGGGCGCTGGCCCAAGAAGTAGCTGGCGGATGCTAGCAGCGTGATCTCCCGCGAAATCTCGGTATCGAACCGGGAGCCCAGGTAGGCATCAAAAAAGCTCGCTGCAAAGCCAATGTCATCTCGCAGATCGTCGGCCAATCCACCCTGGACGTCGGCGGCGTCATTGAGCGCTGCCGACGCATCTACCAACGTCCCGATAGACAGCGGGAACAGGGCGGAAGGTTCGACCCCCTCCGGTACGGCAATGTGGGACTCTTCAGGCAGCCCAAGCTCGTACATTTTCCCCTTCGACCGCGTGATGCCGAAGTACCGACGACTGTTGAATTCAGGCTTCATCGGCTGCTCGCTGGTACAGGGCGTTGGCAAGGGACATCAGGTCTTTTCCCTTGATGACAATCAGCTTCAGTTCGCCAGCGTTGTTGTGTCCAGCGATGGAGGTTCCCTTGATGCTGTCGGTATCGAACGCCTCATCGGAAAGAATGGCGGCCGCGCCTGAGAGAAGCCGGTAGGGTCGGTCGACAGCATCCTGAAATCGCTGGACGACCAACATCGAAGCTTGCTCGCCGGCGATGTGCATGCGGCGCTTCATCGCTGCCAGCGTTTCGGCAGCCCGCAGATAGTCCTTGCCCGAGTCATCGACCGCGACCTGCAGACGGTCCTTGTATTTCCCGCCGCCGAGCTGAGCCTTCGCCTCAAACGTCAGCATCTCGTCGATCGCCTTCGGCTGCGTTGCGTCGAGGCATTTAAAACCGACGATGTCGACGCCCTTGACCGACTCATTCCGGCTTCCCTTTTCAGCGTACTTGCCACGCGGCACCCAGTACCCAAGGATGAACTCGACATAGTCGGAGACCAGCAGTTCCGCGAAGTCACCGGAACGGACGCCAGGCCCTGGTGGCGTGGTCTTATCCGGGAAGACCAACTCCAGTAGGTACTCGGCTCGCGACTTACCTGTACCGGCGCACAGTACGTCGAGATCGCTGTCAGGACAGTACGTCTGCCGGAACCGGCTGGCCCACTCGCTGAGGTACATCACGTCGGTGGGGACAGCGAGCTCCCAGACTTCGCAGGTCCCGCCACCACTTAGCGTCAATGAATCATCCTGCTTCAAATGATGAATGTACTCAGGCAAGATCATTGGCGTTGGCTTGATATGCATTGTTCGGGTCTGGCGTTCGATGCCAACAGTCTAGGTCATAAAGATGCAGTTAATGGCGCCACACCCGCTAGGTCGTAGGAGCCTACTGCCGCTCTACCTCGTACAGGCGCTATACAGTCCGGCCCCCGGTTGTCGTACCGGATGGACACTTTGAAGTAATCACCGTGGTCACGCCTGGCAGCACCCAACGACCGCATTCGCCACACAAACGACGGGCTAAAGATGAATTGAATGCCAGCTTTGTGGCAACGTCATAGCGCATGTTGAAGACAGCTTTGGGTCGAGCACCGTCTTTCCTGAGCGACGGCAATCAGCCTGAAGCGGTCAACCGCCCCGTGAATCCAAGAGACGGTTCTGGCCGAACGCGGTCTCAGACTATTCTTGCCCTCACCGCGCCGACCCACTCATCGGCACCCCCCGCCCCTTCACCCCCCGCAGCGCCGGAAAGTCCGCCTTGCAGCGCACCCCCGCCGGCAGCGCGGACGCGCTGTTGGGCAGCTCCAGCCGCACACCAAAGGTGCCGCTGGCCGCGTCGAACACGCTGTCGACGATGGTGACGGTGGCCTTGTAGCTGCCGCCCAGGGCTTCGGGGGTGATCTCGGCGGTGCTCAGGCGCTTGATCTGGCCGTAGGCCTCGATGGGCAGCACCACCTCCACGCGCAGGGGCTTGACCTGGGCCAGCTTGAGGATGGGCTTGCGGCCCGTGCCGGATTCGGCCAGGTCGCCGGGGTTGAGCAGGCGGTCCATCACCACGCCCTCGAAGGGGCTGCGCAAGGAGCGGCGGCTCAGTGCCTCGCTGGCCTGGCGGAATTCCAGGCGCGCCACTTCCAGCTCTTCCTGCACCTCCTTGTAGGCCGACTCGGCCAGCAGCTTTTCGGCCTGGGCCTCGTCGCGCGCCTGGGCTGCGACGAATTCCTTGTTGTGCAGCTCCTGCGAGCGCTCGAACTTCTTGCTGGCGTATTCCAGCCGGTTCCTGGCCGACTGCAGGCGCCCGCTGACCTGGGCGCGGTAGCGCGCCAGCTCCACGCTGGACTGCTCCACCGAAGAGTCGAGCTGCACCAGCACCTGGCCGGCCTGCACCCGGTCCCCGCGCTTGACCAGCACGCTGTGGATCACGCCTTCCACCGGGCTGCGCAGCTCCACGATCTGGTTGGGCTCGATCAGGCAGTCGTAGGGGTTGGCCTGCGCGCCGGTGGCGCCCAGCAGCAGGGCGAGCAGCGCCAGGCGGTGGCGCCTGTCCTTCGGTAAAAGCCTCATCATTCCCCCTTCCCCGTGAAAGCCAGCGACTGGTTGAGCTGGGTGTCCTGTTTGAGATTGGCGATGCGCAGGGCCGTGTGGCGGCGCTCGGTGGTCCACTGTGCCAGCCAGCGCAGGGCGCCGCAAGTCCAGGCCGGCAGGCGCGTGCCCTGCTGCAACAGGCGCTGCAAGAGGGCCGTGGGGCCGGGCACGGCCACGGTGTAGATGTCGTCCTGCAGCGAGACGATGGCCTGGCAGCTGCCGGCGTCGCCCTGGCGCGCGCAGCGGCCGAAAAGCTGGCGGTCCACCCGGCCCGAGTCATGGAACTCGGTGAGGATGACGTGCAGGCCACCGCGTGCGTCCACGCCCTCGCCCAGTTCGATGTCGGTGCCGCGGCCCGCCATGTTGGTGGCGACTGTCACGCGGCCGGCCTGGCCGGCTTCGGCCACCACGGCGGCTTCGTCGGCGTCCTGCTTGGCGTTGAGCAGGGCGTGGGCGATGCCCTGCGCGTGCAGCACGGCGCTGATCTCCTCCGAGGCTTTCACCGAACGGGTGCCGATCAGCACGGGGCGGCCCTGGGCGGCCAGGGCACCGGCGGCCTGGGCCACGGCCTGCCACTTGGCGGCTTGCGTGGGCAGCAGGCGATCCGGCAGGTGCACACGGCGCGAAGGCTTGTTCAAGGGCACACGCACCACCTGCAGGCCGTAGACCGCGCGGATCTCGCGCGCGGCCTCGGCGGCGGTGCCCGTCATGCCCGAGAGGTGCAGGTAACGCCGGAACAGGCGCTGGTAGGTCAGGCGCGCCAGGGTCTCGCGCCGCGGCGTGGGCTCCACCCGCTCCTTGGCCTCGATCATCTGGTGCAGGCCGCGCTCCCAGGAGCGGTCGGGCATGAGGCGGCCGGTGGATTCGTCCACGATCTGCACCTTGCCCTCGGCCACCACGTAATGTTCGTCGCGCAGATAGAGGTGGATGGCGGCCAGGGCCTGGCGCAGCCGCTCCTCACGTGCGCGCGCTGAGGTCCAGATGCCGCCCAGTTCGGCCGCGCGCTCCTCGGCATAGGCGTCGAGCCGGACCTGGCCGCTGTCGGTCAGCAGCACGCGGTGGATCTGGCGCTCGACCAGGTAGTCTTCGCCCTCCTCCAGCTGTGCGGCCAGCTCCAGTGCGGCGGCGCAGTCGGCCAGCTCTTCGGCCGCGCCGCGGCTGGCCGAGAGGATGAGCGGGGTGCGCGCCTCGTCGATGAAAACGCTGTCGGCCTCGTCGACCAGGGCGTAGTAGAGGCCGCGCATGACCAGCGCCTCTTCGTGCGCAGCCTGGCCGCGCAACAGGCGCGCGGCCTGGTGCAGGCGGCTGCCCTGGCCCTTGACGGCCACGCGGTCGCGCAGGTAGTCGAAGGCCACCTCCTTGTTGGTGGCGTAGGTGATGTCCTGCGCGTAGGCCTGCCGGCGCAGCGGCTTCTCCTGGCCCTGGAAGACCACGCCCACGCTCAGGCCCAGGAAGTCGTACAGCGGTTTCATCTTCGCGGCGTCGCGTTTGGCCAGGTAGTCGTTGACCGTGATGACATGCACCGGGTAACCGGCCAGGGCCACGGTGCAGGCCGGCAGGGTGGCGCAGAAGGTCTTGCCCTCGCCCGTGGCCATCTCGGCCAGGCGGCCGCGCAGCAGGGCGTAACCGGCCATGAGCTGGCTCTCGAAGTGGCGCAGGCCCAGGCAGCGCCCGGCCGCCGTGCGGATCAGGGCAAAACTCTCGGCCACCAGCTCGGGGGTGTAGCCCTGGGCGCGCAGGCGCGCGCGCAAGGCGGTGGCCTGGGCGCGCAGCACCTCGTCGGGCAGCACGTCCATCACCTCCGAGCGGGCCAGGGCGTCGCGCGCCACCCGGCGCATGACGCGCAGGTCACGCTGGGCCAGATCACGGAGCGGGGCGAAACAGGCGGCGTCGATGGCCAGGGCGGTACGGTCGTGCCAGTGCAGCTCGGGCCGCGAGCGTTCGGCATAGGGGGAACCCCGGGCCCAGAGCCGCGAGCTGTAGGGGAGGACGGCGCTGGACATGGTTAGGGCCTAGACCTGGAAATGCGAGAGGAAAAGCCGGCGGATGCCGCGGTACCACTGCTGGGCCAGGGGCTCGGGCGGGTGGTCGAAGCGCGCATGGATGCGCTCGCCGAAGAAGACGGCCGAGGCCGGATCCACCCCGCCGGTGAGGGCCACGTCGAACTGGAAGGTGCGCTCCAGCGTGCGCGCGCCATCGCGGTCGCGCGGGTCGGTGGCGAGCTGGCCGCCGCCTTCGATGGCCAGCACGCGGCTGGGCAGGTAGCTGTCGCCGCCGGGCACCTCGCGCTCCAGCCGGCCGGCCAGCACCCGCTCGGGCTGGTGGGCCAGGCGCAGCTGCACGCCGGTGGTGGCGCCGCGCACCAGGTCGGCGGCCTCCTGCTCGACCACCACGCGTGCCAGCAGGCGCGGTTCGTCCAGCACATAAGCGAGCAGCTCGCCCTGGCGGTAGTGGCGCCCGGGCATGTCCTGGGCCTGCACCACGACGAAGATGCCGTCGGACAGGGCGCGCACGTTCTGCTGGTCGAGGCGGCCGAGCTGGATGGCCAGCGTGGCGTCGGCGGCCTGCCACTGCTCGCGCGCGATGGCGGCCTGGGCACGGTCGCTGGAGAACTGCGCCATGTAGACGGCCCGCAGCTCGGCGGCGCGCGCGCGTGCGCTGGCGGCCTCGGCCTCCAGCGCCGGGTTGCGCAGGGTCAGCAGCAGGTCACCGCGGCGCACGGTCGTGCCCGGCGGCACGGCCAGCGAGACCACGAAACCGCTCTGCCCCGCGCGCACCAGGGACTGCTGCGGCAGCCAGGCCACGCCCTGGGCCACCGTGCGAAACGGCAGGGGCAGCACGAAGAGCAGCAGGAAGAGGCCGGCCAGCACACCGCCCGTCACGCCCCAGACCCGGCGGCGGTAGGGCAGCAGGCGCGGGCTGCTGGCCAGGTGCAACACGCCCTTGGCCAGCGGCGCCAGCGCCATGCTGGCCACGGCCCACAGGGCCAGCAGCACGCCGATGAAAAAGAAGCCGCTGGCCACGAAAAGCGCGATGGCCACGGTGACGAAGATGCGGTAGATCGTGGAGAGCAGGCCGTAGAGCGCGAGCCAGATCTTGTCGCTGCGGGCGGTCTCTGGGGTTTCGGCTTCACGCGCGCCGAAGGCGTAACGCTCGATCAGGTAGCCCCAGTAGCGCAGGGCGCGCTGCGCGAGGTTGGGCATCTCGATCAGGTCGGCCAGGATGTAATAGGCGTCGTAACGCAGCAGGGGGTTGCCGTTGAAGACCAGGGTGGAGACGCCGGCCACCAGCATCACGTTGAAGAGCGCGGCGCGCAGCAGCGAGGGCTCCAGCAGCAGCCAGAGGTAGAAGGCCAGCGCCGCCACGAAGAGCTCGACCACCATGCCCGCCGCGCCCACCAGGGCGCGGTCGAACTTGTTCTTGAACACGCTGGAGGCCGAGGCTTCCACATAGGGCACGGGGATGAGCACCAGCAGCACCACGCCCAGGTCGTGCACCTCGCCGCCGCCGCGCTTGACGGCGATGGCGTGGCCCAACTCGTGCAGGGCCTTGAGCGCGGGGAAGACCAGCAGCAGGAGCAGCAGGTTGTCGGTGGCCAGCACGCGGTCGGCGAAGTTGCCGGTCAGCGCCGTCCACTGCGAGGGCAGCAGGGCCAGCGCGGGCAGCACCACGGCCAGCCAGAGCAGGCCGCCCCAGCGGCCCCAGAGCCGGTGGACCAGCGGACGGATGCGGTTGAGGAAGGCGTCCGGGTCCCAGAGGTGGATGCGGATGGCCATGGGGTTGAGCCAGGACTTGCGCCGGGTCTGGCGTTGCTGTTTCTCGCCGCGCTCGAAGAGCTCGGCCGCGTCGGGCAGGGTGTCGCTCTGCAGCAGGTCGGCCGCGTGCAGCTGGCCCAGCAGGCGGATCACCTCGTCCTGGCTGGGCGCGTCTTCGCCCAACTCGCGGTTGGCCAGCTCCCAGACCTGCTGCACGGTGCGCTCGCCGTCCATGGCGGCGATGAGGAAACGCGCCGAGGGCGTGAAGCGGTGGATGCGGCTGCTCACCGGGTCCTGCAGCAGGTACCAGAGCTCACCGCGGAAACGCATGCGGTGCAGGCGCGCATGGCCGCGCAGGCGCGGGCGCACGCCGGCCACGCGGTACCAGTTGGTGGAGAGCATGGAATCGCTCATGACTACGGCCCGTTCTTCAGCCCAGCCACTTCCAGGTGCTCAGGCGCAGCCAGTCGACGAAGGGGTGCGTCCAGATCCAGATCAGGCGGCGCTCGCCCACCTCGACCTTGCCTATGCCTTCCAGGCCGGGGCGCAGGCCGGCGTCGGCCCGGTCGAGCTTGGCCTCGACGCGGAAATGGTTGCGCCCGTCCTGCGGCACCGAGATGGGGGTGATGCGTTCCACCGTGAAGGCCAGGCGCTCGTAAGGCAGGCCCGAGAGAGCGAGTTCACCGCGCTGGCCCAACTGCAGGTGGCCGATGTCGCGCTCGTCGACCTGCAGGATGACGCGGTAGGCGTCCAGGGGTGCGAGTTCGAACAGCAGCTTGCCCTGCTCCACCGGTGAGCCCAGTTGCTGGCTCAGGTCGCCCTGCACCACCAGGCCGTCGAAGGGCGCCAGCAGCGTGGCGCGGGCCAGGCGCTCTTCGGTCAGCGCGAGCTGGGCCTGGGCCTGGTCGACCTGGGCCGAGGTCACGGCCATGGCCGCGCGGTCGGAACCGGCGGCGGCAAGGCGGTAACGGCGGCGGGCCTGTTCGGCCTCGGCCATCCAGCGCAGCTGTTCGAGCTTGAGGTCGCGGTCGTCCAGGCGGGCCAGCACCTGGCCCGTGCGCACGCGGTCGCCGGGGCGCACCAGGCTCTCGGTCACGAAACCCGGGAAAGGTGCGGCCACGCCGCGCTGAACCTCGCCCTCGACCACGGTCTTGGCCGAAACGCGGTGGGTGCCGCTGGCCAGGCTGAGGAAGAGCAGAACCGCCACACCCAGCGCCACCACGAGCTTCAAGCCGGGATGGTCGGGGCCGAAGAGGCTGGTGGCCCCGTGGCGCCAGGCCGCCGTGATGCGCTCCCAGGCGCTGCGTTCCTGCTGGCGCTTGAGTTCGAGCACCGAGCCCAGCAGGGTGCCCAGGGCTTCACACAGGGCGAGGTCGTCGGCGCCAAAGGGCAAATCGCGCGCACGCTCGAAGGTCAGCACGCCCACCATGACCCCGTCGTTGCGCAGGGGCACGGAGAGCACGGCGCTGTCCTGGCGCGAGGCGGCCAGCGCGGCGTGGGCCAGACCGGGCACGCCGTCGGCCGATAGCGGCGGGTGCACCACGGAGAGGTCCAGGTCCCAGACCTCGTCCATGGCCTCGGCCAGCAGGCGCACGAAATCGGTCCGCGCATCGAACGTCGCGGTGTGCGAGATGGCCTGCACCCGGATGGAGCCGGCGTGCTCGAAGCCCAGGGCCACGCGCTGGCAGTCCAGGCGTGCGGCCAGGTCGTTGACCACGGCCAGGCAGGCGGCGCCCAGGCGCTCTTCCTGCAGGGCGGTGGCCAGGGTGTCGGTGGCCAGCGAGAGGCGCGCCACCATCTGGCGTTCGCGCTGCACCAGCTGCTGGCGGAAGTGGTCGACCAGCCAGGCGCTGCCCCAGTGCAGCAGGCGCAGGGCCAGTTGCACCTCGGCGTCGGACCGCGGCGTGAGGTCCAGTACCACGGCGCCCTGCAGCTTGCCGTCGACCTCCAGCGGGTAGGCCACGTGGGTGGCCAGGCTGGCCGTGCCCTCGCCGCCGGACTGCACCACACCCCGGCGCTGCGTGAGCGCGGCCTGCGCCGCCGGGCCCAGGTGCATGAGGTTGCGGCTGGCGTCGGGCCAGAGGGCGGCCGGGGTGTAGCTGTTGTCCTGCTCCGCGAGCAGCACCAGGGCGCCGCGCACGCGCGGCACCTGCAGGCAGAGGATGGTCAGCCAGCTGGCGCAGAAGGCGCGGGTGTCGGAAGGCTGGCTCAGGCCGGCCCAGGCCGAGCCGTCGGCAGCAGCAGCAGCGCTGGCCGAGGCGGCGGGAGATGCGGAGGACGAAGCAGCGGCAGCACTGCCGCTGTCGGCGGCAGCATCGGTGTTGGCGTAGATCGGTGCGCTGCTCAAGTGGTCACGTCGGCGGTTGTGGGGTCGGCCCGGACATCATCTCTGCTCTCCGGGCCGCGGGCACGCTGGGGCGGGCCGCCCGTTCAGCCGGGAGTGACCGCCGTTTTTCGGCGGCCGCTGGCCGCTGGGGCCGGCGCAGCAGGCGCAGACGTTGCTGCGGGTGCGGGGCCCTCCTCGGCCGGCGGTGCTGCCGGGGCCGCCTCGGCGCGGCTGCGCACCAGGCGGTCCTTGACGGCATCGAAGTTGCGCATGGACTGCAGGTGCAGGTAGATCAGCTCGAGCTCGTCGGTGGCGGCCAGCTGGGCGAGCTTGTCGCCCGGCAGCTTCTTGAGGCGGGCGCGGTCCACCACGTGGAAACCGGTGAGTGTCATCTTCTCGCCCTGGGGCAGGGTGAACTGGGCCTGCATGGGCTCGACCAGGTCCAGGGCCTTGAGCTTGGCGCAGAAGGCGCGGGTGCGCTCGAACTGCAGGCGGTATTCCTGCAGGAACTTGAGCACGTTGTCGACATAGGCCGTGGCCTTGCCGTCGGCGCCGAACAGGGCCTGGCCGCGGCCCTGGTAGTTCAGGCCCTGGAAGGCCTCGTCCACGCAGAGGGTGAAGGTCTTGCCGTCTTCGCTGGAGGAAAACACGAAGGGGTAACGGCGCAGGAAGGCCGGCACGTAACCGGCCTTCCAGCTGTCGTCTTCGTTGACGTAGAGGTTCTCGTTCTGGCGCGCCCCCAGGATGACCACGGGCACCAGGGCATCGCCGCTGCTGGCAAAAACAATCGCGTAGTCGGCCGCGGCCTGCGGGAACTCCACCGCCATCAGGGGCACGGAATTGATCTTGCGCGCAAAGCCGTAGCCCTTGCCCGCCTCGACCGAGGCCTTGGCGTGGCGCCCGCTGGAGACGGGGACGGCGGTTTCATAGATCAGCAGCTGGGTACTCATGCGAAGGTCCTCCCTGTTGTGGAAACTAGAAAACGGATACCGGGTGATCGAGTTCGACATCGGCCTCGGGGCTGACATCGAGCTGGATGCGCATCTTGGCGTTGGGGTTGCGCTCGGCCTCGTTGCGCGCGAGGTGGTTCACGAAATCGGTCTGCCAGCTGCTGCCGCTTGCCGCGGTCTTGCCGGTGGTCTTCTGGCCCGTGCCCAGGCTGCTCCAGTCGATGCTGGGCATGACCAGGCCCGGTACCGGCGGTGCCGTCCAGTTGCTGGTGGAGGCCGTGGAGTCCATGCCGGCCAGTATGGTGGAAAGCGACACCCAAGGCAAGGGTGGCGCCACCGGCTGCGGCATGCTGGGCGTGGCGCTGCGTTGGCCGGCGGCCAGGGTGTCGTCCATGACCGCGCCCTCACCGTGCTCCAGGCCCAGCACATGGCCCAGTTCGTGCTGCAGCACGCTGAGCAGGTCCATGCCGCCGGCGGCCGGGCCGCTGCGGGCGATCAGCACCCCGCCCTCGTCGCGGAACTCGCGGTCGTCACCCGGGGTGCGGTCCACGAACCAGCCGTGGCCGGCCGCGTCGATGTCGACCAGGATGTTGCCGCCGGCCTGGGTTTCGGCCAGGGCCAGCTCGGGCAGGTCGGCGATGGAGAAGCGGATGCCGTCGAGTTGGGCCAGGCGTTCATCGCCCGGGGCCAGGGTGCGCTTCCAGGCATCGACCGCCGCCGCCGTCAGCGAGGTCAGCTGCTCCTGCGTCAGCGTCACGGTGCCGTCGGACAGCGGGGCCGCCACATCGGCCTGCAGGTAGTCGGCAGCGGCACGGAAGGCCGTGTCGTTGCTGCGCACGGTGACGTAGTCGAAGCTGCCCGTGCCGTCCTTCGCATAGAGGCCGACCTGGCCGTGCATGGCCACCTGGTCGTAGGCATGGCCCAGCACGTCGTCGCCGTTGAGGTAGACCTTGACCAGCGGGCCCTGCAGCTCCAGCGCCAGCGAGTATTCGTAGCTGGTCGAAATGCTGCGCGAGACCGAGGCGTCCACCACCCAGCCCTCGGCCGCGCTGTAGTGGCCGATGCGCACCTTGTCGGCGACGGCATCGATCTCCACGAAGCGGTAGTAGTCGGGGCTGTAGTAGTCGAAGATGAAACCGCCCTGGCCCTGCACCTTGATTTTGGTGGAAAGCTCCAGCACCGACATGGACTGGTTGCTGTTGAGGCCCAGGTCCATGAGGTTCAGATTCATGCCACCGGCCACGGGGGTGGTGACGTAACGGCCGGAGCTGATGCTCCAGGTTCCGGTGCGGTCCCCGGTGAAGAGGTTGGCCACGCCGTCGCTGAAGGTCTCGGTGTGCTGGAAGGTCAGGCCGGGCGGGCAGCCGAACTCGATGAAGTCGAAGGTGCCGTGGTGCGAGTGGGCACCGCGGTCGATCACCGTGTTGCCGAAGGGCGCGCTGGGCAGGGCCAGGTTGAGGAAGGCGCCATCCCAGTTGGTCATCGAGGCGGCCACCAGTTCGCGCAGCTCGTGCGAGCTGGTGTCGCCCGAGTAGAGCTTGTTGCGCTCCTTCCTGTCGGTGCCGCCGTAGAGGTCGTCGGAGTCGTGGCCGCCGATCAGCCAGTCGTCGCCCTTCTCGCCATACAGGTCGTCGTCACCGCGCTGGCCGAAGACGATGTCGTTGCCGTCGCCGGCCCAGATCTCGTCCTCGTACAGCTCGCTGTCGTGGTGGTGATGGTGGTGGTGATGGTCGTCGTCATGGTGATGATCCCACCAGCCGTGGCCGTCGTGGTGGCCGTGGCCATGCTCGTGGTGATCGCCGCCGAACCAGTAGCCGGTCTCGTCGGTCAGGGCCGAGAGGCGGGCCAGGGCGTCGCCGGCGTGGTCCTTGGCGTGGGCGTATTCATAGCTGCTCAGGCCCCAGCTGCGCACCACGTCCGGTGTGACGAGTGCCAGGTTGTCGCCCCAGATCAGGTCGGAGCCGGCACCGCCGTAGACGGTGTCGCGGCCGGTCAGGATGGCATCCAGGCTGTGGCCCTCGTGGTCGCCATGGTGGCCGTGGTGGTCATGCCCGTATTGGCCGTGGTGATGGTTGTGGTCATCCCAGCCGTAGCTGCCATAACCACCATAACCGCTGTAGCCACCGTAAGCGCCCCAGTCCGCCCAGTCGCGGTCCGTCCAGCCGTCCGCATGCCACCAGCTGTCGTCGTGATCATGGTCGTGGCCATGGTCATGGCCGTGGTAATGATGGTGGTGACCATGGTGGTGGTGATAAGGCTGGTCCACCGCCGGGATCAGCAGCACCTGGGGCGCACGGTAGACGAAGGCATCACCGACCACGAGGTCGTTGCCCTCACCGCCGAAGATGGTGTCGTTGCCGGTCAGCAGCTCGTCCACATGGCCCTGCAGCTTCTGGTAGGTCTTCCAGCCGCTCTGCACCGTGATGACAACGTCACGCTGGTGGTGTTCCAGCGCCACCAGGTCGGTGATGCCGTGGGCGATCTCGTCGCCGGCCCAGGTGGTGCCGTCGATGAACTGTTCGAACTCGTCGGCCAGGTCGGTGGGCACGGCAAAGGCCGGGGTCATGGTGACGCTGTTGTCGCCGATCAGCACGTCCTGGCCGGCATCACCGCGCAGGGTGTCGTTGCCGAAGGCGTAGGTGGCGTCGATCACCGTGTTCCAGTAACCGTCGCGGTCCCAGTGGTCGTTCCAGTTGTCGTGCCAGCTGCTGCCCCAGGTTCCGAAGTGGTCACACACCAGCTCGTACTGTTCGTGCACGAGGTCGGAGAAGTCGTCCGACACATCCAGCAGGCGGCGCGTCAGGTACTCGGCCTCGGCCATGGTGTCGGCGTCGAAGACCACGGTACGCGCCACGCTGATCAGGTCGTCGCCGACCACGGTGTCGTCGCCGGCACCGCCCGCGACCGTGTCGTTGCCCGAGAGCAGGTCGGCATGGTGGGCCCAGTCGGTGACCACGGAGGCGTAGGCGGCCAGCGAGCCGCCGTCGGCCAGGGCCAGCTGGTTGGCGCCGGGCAGCGGGCCGTAACCGAAGATCTGCGGCAGCAACTGCACCGAAGCGTTGAGCTCGCGGCCCGGTACCACGGACATCATGGGGAGGACCTTGGTGCCCAGCGGGCCCAGGTCTATGCCCAGGGCCGCCTCGGCCGAGCTCACGCCATCGACCACGTTTTTCACGACCCAGTAGCCGTGCGTGACGTTGGGCACTGCCGCCCAGTCGGCGTCGACGATGGCCTGGTCGCCGACCACGGTGTCGTCGCCGTCGCCGCCGTCGATGGTGTCGTCACCCAGGCCGCCGGAGATGAAGTCGCGGCCGGCATCGCCCGTGAGGATGTCGTTGCCGCGCTGGCCGTAGATGGCGTCGTTGCCGTCGCCGCCGGAGATGGTGTCGTTGCCGTCCTCGATCAGGTTCAGCAGCAGGGCGCGGTTCTCGGGGGTGCCGTAGCCGTTGTAGCGCTTGCTGCCGTCGGCGTTGAAGACGCCGGTGAGCAGGGTGACGTCGGCGCCCAGCAGGGCGTCCACCGTGGCCTGGCTGCCCTCGGGCATGTCGGGACCGTTCAGGGCGATGGCGCCCGTGAGGTAGGCCATATCGAGCAGCAGCACGTCCTTGTGCCAGCTGCCGTCGGCGTTCTCGCGCGCGCTGCCGTCGGGGTTGTAGGCACGGGTGATGATGCCCATGTCGCCCAGGATGACGTCGTGGCCGCCGTTGCCGAACAGGGTGTCGTGGCCCAGGCCGCCGATGATCTCGTCGTCACCGAGGCCGCCCACCAGGGTGTCGTTGCCGCGCTGGCCCCAGATCTCGTTGGTGCCGCCGTCGCCGTACATGATGTCGTCGCCGTCGACCAGGTCCAGGTCGTCGTAGCGGATCACGGTGCGCACGATGTTGCCGTAGGGCGTGCGCACCCAGTCGTCGCCCGTGGCGTTGAAGGTGCGCAGGATGTAACCGTTGTCGCCCAGCATGGCGTCGCCGCCGTCGCCGCCGTACATGGTGTCGCCGCCGTCGTCGCCGAAGGGCACGTTGTGGCCGCCGAGCATGTCGTCGTCGCCCGCGTCGCCGCGCAGCAGGTCGTCGCCCTGGCCGCCGATGATGATGTCGTCTCCGCCGCCGTCATGGACCACGTCGTTGCCGCCGCCGTCATTGGCACCGATGTCGATGGACAGGAAGTTGACGTTGGCCGGCAGGTTCAGGTCGACCTTGCCGTGGTCACCGAAGATCACGTCGTCGTCGCCGGCCGGGGCCACGTCGCCGGTCTCCAGATCACGGGTGTCGAACTCGGTGTCGCCGTAGATCAGGTCGGCACCGGTGCCGCCGAAGAGCACGTCCTGGCCCATGCCCCCCACGATGACGTCGCCGCCGCCCTCGGTCGGGTCGGTGGTGGTGAGGATGCCCACACCCACGAAGTCCAGGATGGCGTTGTCGCCGGCCACCACGTCGTCGCCTTCGTCGCCGGAGAGGCGGTCTGCACCCGCGCCGCCGATGATCCAGTCATTGCCCGTGGAGCCGAAGATGTTGTCGCTGCCGCCCACACCCGGCTGCTCGCTCTCCAGGCGGACATAGACCCCGAGCACCGCCGTCACCCGGCCGTGGTCACCCAGCAGCACGTCGCTGCCGGCGTCGCCGGTGATGATGTCGTCACCCGCGCCACCCAGGATCAGGTCCTCGCCGTCGCTGCCGTAGAGGAAGTCGCCCGCGCCGCCGTCGTCCGGGTCGTTGGTGTAGGCCAGGTCCAGGGTGGTGAGGTCGGCGTCGACATGGAAGTCGAGCACGCCGTGATCGCCCAGGATGAGGTCGTTGCCCGTGCTGCCGTAGATCAGGTCGCTGCCGTTGCCGCCCAGGTTGCTGTCATTGCCGGTGTCGCCATGGATGATGTCGGCCGCGCCGTTGTCGGGCTCGGTGGTGCGCACCACCGTGACCGCCTCGTTGTCCTTGGTCGCGACACGCTGGGTGCCGGGCACGAGGTCGAACTGGCCGTGGTCGCCGAGGATGAGGTCATCCCCCTCGCCGCCGAAGATCTGGTCGCTGCCGGCGAGCAGGTCGTCACGGTTGGGATGGACGCTGCTGTTGGCGTTCACCACGATGACGTCGGGCTTGGCGCCGTCGACCCCGGTCGAACCGTAGAAGAGGTTGATGCCGGAATCGCCGTAGATGTGGTCGATGCCGCCCAGGCCGTGGATGATGTCCTCACCCGAGCCGCCCAGCAGGTGGTCACCCTGGGCACTGCCGTAGATGGTGTCCTGGCCGATGCCGCCGTAGATCGTGACGCTCTGGCCGGAGGCCGAGGCGTCGATCAGGTCGTTGCCCGCGTGGTCGAAACGGATACCGTGGGTCGAGGCCACACCGGACTCGCCGCTGTAGCGCAGGCCGTCCTGCGTGGTGTCGCCCAGCAGCACCAGGGGCGAACGGCTGTGGGTGGCGATCAGGGTGTCGCCGGCCGTGGCGGAGGTGTTGCCGCCGCCATGGATGACGGTGATGCCGCCATGGGCAGCGGTGGTGGACAGGGTGTCGGTGACGGTGAAGTGGTCGTCGCCCTGGCCCAGCAGGACCTCGGCCACCTCGACGTTGCGGTAGGTGATGCCGCCGGGGAAGGCCTCTTCACCGAAGGAGACCGAGCCCGCCAGGCCCAGGCCCGAGATATTGGTGCTGGGCACGCCGTTCTCGTCGTACCAGGAACCGGCGGCCATGAGGCCGGTGTCGTTGCTGACGCTGGAGTCGTTGTGCAGGACCAGGGTGTCGATCAGGGTGTTCTCGTCCACCGTGATCACGGCGCTGGGCAGGGGCACATCGGTCTCGTCCGGCAGCATGATGGCCGTCTTGACCGAGCGGTCGGCCGCGGCATCGACCGAGCCTTCGATGAAGAGCGGACCGGCGATGGCGCCACCCAGCACGTGCGGCTGGACCGGGAAAGTCTTGAGCGGCTGCGCCGGCATGGGCGGCTGCGGTTCGACGGCGCTGACCGTGACGGTCTGTGCGACCCACCAGTTGTCGGGCGTGAAGGTCAGCTCGATGGGGTTGGTGAGCGTCAGGTCGTCCGGCAGCACGGTGATGACCACGTCCTGCGTGGGGGCCTGGGTGAGGCGCACGGTGTAGCTGTCGGAGGCGGCCTCGTCGGCCGGGGTGTCCAGGTCGTCGGTCACCACACGGGTGCTGCCGCCGCTCTGGTCCAGCAGCACACCGGCGCTGTCGTTGTCCACGACCTGCACCTGGAAGCTGGCCGCGCCGTAACCCGTGGCCGTGTGGCTGATGGAAGACAGCAGGCTGTTCTCGATGGCCGCGTCGTCCACCGCCGTCACCGTCATCAGCACCGGCAGGTTCCAGTTGCCGGCGTCGAAGGTGATGGTGTTGTCGGCCGCGTTGTAGCGTGCATCGGCACTGGCCACCGTGACCTGGCCGTCGGTGGCCACCGAGACGGTGACCGTGCCCGAAACCACCGGCGCGCCCAGCTGCACGGTGTAGCTGTCGCTGATGCCCGTGGTGGCGTCGCCTTCGAGCACCCGCTCGATAGGGCCGCTGCCGGTGATGACGACCTCGGGCTTGTCGTTGTCCAGTACCGTGACGCGCACGTTCTGGATGGCCACGTGGTTGAAGGTGGCATCCGCGCTCTGCGCGCTGTGGCTGATGGCGTAGACGCGCTCGCCTTCCTGCCGGCCGTCGTCCATGGCCTTGACATAGATGGTGCGGGCCGCGGTGTCGTTGACCGTCAGCGTGAGGTAACGGCTGAAGTT
>CAUPQO010000011.1:0-33389 GCA_963513295.1 uncultured Hylemonella sp. | reverse complement strand
GGTCGTACCAACCGGGTGGAAGACCTGGCGGGCGTGGCCGTGGCCTGGAAAAACGGCCGCGCCATCCAGCTGCAGCAGGTGGCGGCCGTGCGTTATGCGCCGGCGCTCAAGCGCGGCGATGCGGGTTACAACGGCGCGCCGGCCGTGGTGGTGAGTGTGCAGAAGCAGCCCAGCGCCGACACCGTGCAGCTGACGGCAGCCGTCGAGGCGGCGCTGGCCGAACTCAAGCAGGGCCTGCCGGCGGGCTTGAGCGAGCCGCGTGTGCTGTTTCGCCAGGCGGACTTCATCAAGGCCTCCATCGGCAACGTGAGCGAGGCCTTGCGTGACGGCGCCATCATGGTGGCCATCGTGCTGTTCGCCTTCCTGCTGTCGGCGCGCACCACGCTGATCTCGCTGGTGGCCATTCCGCTCTCGCTGGCGGTGACGGCGCTGGTGTTCCAGTGGCTGGGGCAGTCCATCAACGTGATGACGCTGGGCGGCCTGGCCATTGCCATCGGCGAGCTGGTGGACGACGCGGTGGTGGACGTGGAGAACATCGTGCGCCGGCTCAAGCAGAACCGGGCATCGGCCGTGCCCTTGAGTGTGTTCGAGGTGGTGCGCCAGGCCAGCGTGGAGGTGCGTTCGGGCATCGTCTACGCCACCGTCATCGTGGTGCTGGTCTTCGTGCCGCTGTTCGCGCTGCCGGGCATCGAGGGGCGGCTGTTCACGCCGCTGGGCATCGCCTACATCGTCTCCATCCTGGCCTCGATGTTCGTCTCGATGACGGTCACGCCGGTGCTCAGTTATTACCTGCTGCCGCGCATGAAACGGCTGGATCACGGCGATTCGCCCCTGGTGGCCTGGCTCAAGCGGCAGGACACGCGGCTGCTGCACTGGTCCTTCGGCCATGCGCGTGCGCTGGTCGCCGGCGCCGTGGTGGTGGTGATCCTGGCCGCAGCCTCGGTGCCCTTTTTTGCGCGGGCCTTCCTGCCGCCCTTCAACGAGGGCTCGCTGGTGTTGTCGCTGATGCTCAACCCCGGCACCTCGCTGGCCGAGGCCAACCGCGTGGGCGCGGTGGCCGAGACGCTGATTGCCGAGGTGCCCGAGGTGCTGCAGGTGGGCCGGCGCACCGGCCGCGCCGAACTGGACGAACACGCCGAGGGTGTGCATTCGGCCGAGATCGACGTGGACCTGAAACGCAGTGAGCGCGATCGCGAGGCCGTGATGGCCGACATCCGCCGCCGGCTGGCGGTGCTGCCGGCGCAGGTGGCCATCGGCCAGCCGATCTCGCACCGGCTGGACCACCTGCTGTCGGGTGTGCGCGCGCAGATCGCCATCAAGATCTATGGCGACGACACCGACACCCTGCGCGGCCTGGCCGAGCAGTTGCGCGCCGGCCTCACGAACGCCCATGGCCTGGTGGACCTGACGGTGGAGAAGCAGGTGCTGATCCCGCAGATCACCGTGCGGCTGGACCAGGCGCGCGCCGCGCAGGCCGGGCTGGCGCCGGGCGAGGCCATCGCCGCGCTGCAGGCCCTGACCGACGGTGCGCACGGCGCACAGATCGTGGACGGCGCACGCCGTTACGAGCTGGTGCTGCGCCTGCCCGACGCCCAGCGCAGCCCGCAGGACCTGGCGCGCACGCTGATCGACACGCCGTCCGGGCGCCTGCCGGTGAGCAGCATCGCGACGGTGGAGGAGGGCGATGGCCCCAACCAGATCGGGCGCGAGAACGGGCGCCGTCGCATCATCGTCTACGCCAACACCGACGGCACCGACATGACCCACGTGATCGAGGACATCCGCGCGGCCATCGGCCAGCTGCAACTGCCCGCCGGCACCTTCATCAGCCTGGAGGGGCAGTTCCAGGCGCAGGAGGCGGCCACACGGCTGATCGCCGGCCTCTCCATGGTTTCGCTGCTGATGATGTTCCTGGTGCTGTACTCGCGCTACCGTTCGGCGGTGCTGGCCGGCATCGTGATGGCCAACATCCCGCTGGCGCTGGTGGGTTCGGTGATCGCCATGTGGCTCGCGGGCGTGAGCCTGTCGGTGGCATCGATGGTGGGCTTCATCACGCTGGCGGGCATCGCCACGCGCAACGGCATCCTGAAGATCAGCCACTACATCAACCTCTGCAAGTTCGAGGGCGAGCGCTTCGGCCCCGCCATGATCGTGCGCGGTTCGCTGGAGCGGCTGACGCCGGTGCTGATGACGGCGCTGGTGGCCGCCTTTGCGCTCACGCCGCTGCTGCTGGCGGCCGACGCCCCGGGCAAGGAGATATTGCACCCGGTGGCGGTGGTGATCTTCGGCGGGCTGGTGAGCTCCACGCTGCTGGACACGCTGCTCACGCCGGTGTTGTTCTGGCTGCTGGGTGAGCAGCCGCTGCAGCGTTTGCTGGCGGGGGATGCCGAAGGCGAAGGCAAGGAAGCCTATTGAAAGATGGCGTTCATGGGGCTTGTTGGCGCCGCCCCTCACGAAGTGCGCCGCAGATGATGGAGAGTCAAACCATGAAGAAGATTCTGATGACGGTTTTGCTGGGCCTGACCAGCCTGGGTTTTAATGCCGCCTGGGCGCATGGGGACGCCAAGCCCAGGCACGGCGGCGTGGTGCGGGAGGTCAGCGACCTGTCGTTCGAACTGGTGAGCGATGCCAAGGGTGTGGCGATCTATGTCGAAGACCATGGCCAGCCCATGGCGCCGACGGGCATGAGCGGCAAGCTCACCGTGCTCAAGGGCAGCGAGAAGACCGACTACCCGCTGGTGGCCGGGGCCGACCGGCTGGAGGCCGCCGGGGCCCAGCTGCCCAAGGGCGCCAAGGCCGTGGCCGTGATCAACGGCGCGGGCAAGAAGACCCTCACGGTGCGTTACACGCTGAAGTGAAAGCCAGCTGCGTTACGCTCGCCCCATGACATCCAGCGTCCTCTATGCCCTGCTGGCGGCGGCCCTGTTCGGGGCCAGCACGCCGGTGGCCAAGCTGCTCGTGGGTGAGCAGCCGCCGGTCCTGCTGGCCGGCCTGCTCTACCTGGGCAGCGGCGTCGGGCTGGGGCTGGCGCGGCTGCTGCGCGAACGCGGCTGGAAATCCTCGGGGCTGGCCCGGGGCGACTGGCCCTGGCTGCTGGGGGCCATCTTCTTTGGCGGCGTGCTCGGGCCGGTGGCACTGCTGGTCGGGCTGACCCAGGTCAGCGGCTCGGCCGCCTCGCTGCTGCTCAATCTCGAAGCCGTGCTGACGGCCCTGATCGCCTGGTGGGTCTTCCGCGAGAACGCCGACCGGCGCGTGGTGCTGGGCATGGTGGCCATCGTGGCGGGGGGGGTGGTGCTGTCCTGGCCCGGCGGCGAGGGCGGCGCCTCCAGCGGCTGGGGGCTGCTGGCGATTGCGCTGGCCTGCCTGTGCTGGGCCATTGACAACAACCTCACGCGCAAGGTCGCGGCTGCGGATGCGCTGTTCATCGCCAGCACCAAGGGCCTGCTGGCCGGCAGCGTGAACACCACGCTGGCCCTGGCTTTCGGCGCCGCCTTGCCGGCCGTGGGGACGCTGGGCCTGAGCCTGCTGCTGGGGCTGCTGGGCTACGGCCTGAGCCTGGTCTGTTTCGTGCTGGCGCTGCGTGGCCTGGGCACGGCGCGCACCGGGGCCTATTTCTCGACCGCGCCCTTCCTCGGCGCCGCCGTGGCGCTGGGCCTGCTGGGTGAGTCCGCCACACCGGCCTTCTGGCTGGCCGCGGCGTTCATGGGCCTGGGGGTCTGGCTGCACCTGAGCGAACGGCACGAGCATGTCCACACCCATGAAGCGCTGGAGCACACGCATCGCCATGTGCACGACGAGCATCATCAACATGCGCACGATGCCGCCTGGGACGGTTCCGAGCCGCACATGCACTGGCATCGGCATGAGGTGCTGACCCACAAGCATCCGCATTATCCGGACATCCATCACCGGCACGGGCATTGAGCGGCTGGTGCCGATAGACCCGGTGCCAGCAAGGATGGCGCGCATTGCCTACACTGGCGCGGCCTGCCTCGTCACGGGCGGGTGCCATACATTCTTAACGAGACCCACACCATGAAACTCTTCATCAAGCCCGGCGCCTGTTCCCTCTCTCCCCACATCGTGCTCGAAGAGTTGGGCCTGAAGTACGACACCGAAGTGGTGGACCTGAAGGACAAGAAGACGGCATCGGGTGGCGACTACCTGGCCATCAACCCCAAGGGCTACGTGCCGGCGCTGCAGCTGGACGACGGCAGCGTGCTGACCGAGGGCCCGGCCATCGTGCAGTACCTGGCCGACAGCCAGCCCGGCAAAAAACTGGCCCCGGCCAATGGCACCGTGGAGCGCTATCGCCTGCAGGGCTGGCTGACCTTCACCGGCACCGAGCTGCACAAGACTTTCAGCCCGCTGTTCAACCCGGCCGCGCCGCAGGAGTGGAAGGATGTCTGCCGCGCCAACATCGAGCGTCGCCTGAAGTACGTGAACGAGCAGCTGGCCGGCCGCGACTACCTGATGGGCCAGGACTTCAGCGTGGCCGACGCCTATATGTTCACCGTGACGAACTGGACCAGGCGCGTGGCCATCGACATCAGCGGCCTGCCCCACCTCACGGCCTATATGGCCCGCGTGGCCGCTCGCCCGGGTGTGCAGGCAGCGATGAAGGCCGAAGGGCTGGTCTGAGGCTGCACGAGCGCGCCGACCCGGGTCAGAGCACCAGCATGGCCACGAACCAGGCGGCAGCCAGGGTCATGTCGGTGGGTCGTTGCCACGGTGATCTGCCCACCGCCAGCAGCAGGAACAGGTTGTAGGGCAGCGGGACGAAATGCAGGGCCCAGGCCCAGGCGCCCGGCCCGCCCTGCGCGATGACCATGAGACCGGCAAAACTGAACAGCAGGTTGACGAGCGTGCCGACGCCGACCATGTCGCGCCAGAGGAGATGGTTGCGCGTGGATCGGCCGCTCCAGCGGTCCAGGAAGAAGGTGGGCAGTTGCAGACGCATGGGAGGCATCTTACTGAGGGGCCTGGCGCAGAAGACGGCAACACCATCACTTTTTGCATCTGCAACTGGAGCGGGTGAGTCGGGGCGCGGATGCCGGGGCGTGGCTACACTGGGTTGCCAACAGTGCGTCACCCCTGACCCATCATCGTCTGCGAGCCCTCGCCACCCATGACTTCCAGGACCCAGGACCCTGCGGCCGCCACGCCGGCGCATCCCGGTGGCTGGCTGATGGCCACGCTGCTGCTGCAGATCGTCTTCGGCATCCTGGCCATGACCATCTGCCTGCCCTCGATGCCGGCCTGGGCCCGGGAGTTTGACACCAGCCAGGCCAGCGTGCAGCTGATCTTCAGTGCCTATGTGGCGGCCTTCGGTGGGCTGCAGCTGGTCTACGGCCCCTGGTCGGACCGCGTCGGGCGCAAGCCGCTGCTGCTGGGCGGCATGGCGCTGGCCCTGCTGGGCTCGGTGATCGCGGCGCTGGCGCCCAACCTGGCCGTGCTGGTGCTGGGGCGTGTGCTGCAGGGTGCGGGCAGCGCGGCGGGCATGTCGGTGGGGCGGGCCATGGTGCAGGATTTTTTCAGCGGCCGCGAGCGCACGCGCATGATGGCCTACATCGGCATGGCCATGGGCACCTGCCCGCCGCTGGCCACGCTGCTGGGCGGCCAGGTGCACGTGGCCCTGGGCTGGCAGGCCAATTTCTGGATCACGGCGGCGCTGGCGCTGGTGGCCCTGGTGGCGGGCTGGCGCGGGCTGCCGGCACGCAAGCCGGCCCGGGCGGCAGTGCAAGCGCACTGGCTGGCTGCGCTGCTCGGTGCCTACGCGCGACTGCTGCGCGAGCCGGCCTTCCTGTGCTACGTGCTCATCATCGCGACGCTCACCTCCACCTTCTACTGTTTCCTGTCGGGCGCCCCCATCGTGCTCACGCAGTACGGCGTGGCGCCGGACCGCATGGGCTGGTACATCATGGCCGTGCCCATCCCCTACATCCTGGGCAATGTGCTGACCAGCCGCCTGGTGCACCGCATCGGCGACAGCCGCCTGATGGGGCTGGGTTTCTTCTCGGTGCAGGCCGGTTTGTGGCTCCTGCTGCTGCTGGCCTGGGCAGGCCTGCGCAGCCCCTGGGCCTTTGCCTTGCCGTTGATGCTGCTGGGTTTCGGCCACGGGATGATTTCGCCGACCGCGATCTCGGGCACGGTGGGTCTGATCCCGGCGCTGGCCGGTGCCGCTGCGGCCGTGGCCGGCGCCTCGCAGCAGGTGCTGGGCTCCTTCGGCAGTTATGTGGTGGGCCTGATCGAGCACGACGGTCCGTTGGGCCTGGGCCTGCTGATGATGGGCTTTTCGCTGACGGGCGGGGTGGCGCAGCTGCTGCTGCGCTACGTGGTGCGGCGCAAGCCGGCGGCCTGAGGGCCGGGGCGGCTCAGTCCCGCTTGCCGGTACCGAGCTTGCGGTAGACCGTGGCGCGGCTGATGCCCAGGTTGCGCGCGGCCTGGGCCACGTTGCCGCGGGCGTCTTCCACGGCCTTGCGGATCAGGCCGGTTTCCACGTCGCGCAGGGGCTGGGTGGTGGTGGTCACATGCGGGGCGGTCACGGCGGGGCCGGCGGCGCGGCCCACGAGTTCGGCGCGTGCCTGCAGGCGCAGGCCGGACCACAGCGGCACTTCCACCGGCTGGCCCTGGCGCGCGGCGTCGAACAGCATTTCCCAGGGCAGGGCGAAGAGGTCGCGGCTGTGCAGTTCGTGGTGCGGGCCGCCCAGCATGGGCAGCAGCTGGCGTGCCGCGCGGTTGGAGGCGCAGACCATGCCGTCGGCATCGAGTGCCAGCAGGCCGTCGGCGTCGTCGCCCAGCGGCATGCCGGGCCAGTTCAGGCGCAGCAGCAGGCGGTGCGGGCGTTGCAGCATGAGCGCGTTTTCGATGCGGCGTGCGGCGTGGGTGGCCAGGTGGCGCAGTTCGGGGCGCTCGGCGGCTTCCACACCGGTGAGGTCCAGCATGCCGACGCAGCGGCCGTCGGGGCCGAACAGGGGCGAGCCGGCGCAGCTGTAGACCGAGGTGTCCTGGAAGAAGTGTTCACCGCGGTGCAGCCAGACCGGCTGCAGTTCGCGCAGCGCCGCGCCGATGGCGGTGGTGCCCACGTTCTTCTCCGACAGGTCCACGCCCACGCGCGTGATGAGTGCGGCGCGGCGGTCGCTGCGGTCGATGGGGCCGTCGGTGTCGATCACCACGCCTTCGTGGTTGGTGAGGATGGCGAAATAGCGCGTCTCGGCCAGGGCGCTGCCGAGCTGCTTGAGGATGGGGCGCGCGGCCTGCATCAGCTTGTGGTTGGCTTCCGAGGCCTGGCGCATCACGGCGGTGGTGACGGCTTCGAAGTTCACGCGCTCCTGCGGGCGCAGGCCGCGGGCCAGGCAGCGCTGCCAGCTTTGCGCGATCCAGGGCTCCACCAGGCCGCCGGCCAGGGGCGAGGCCTCCTGCATGGCCAGCTGGCGTGCCTGCGCGATGCGTGCCAGGCGCGAGACGGGCTGGGGGCTGGGCGTGGCGGACATGGTGGACGGCGGTGGTGCTGCGTTTCTGGCGAGCATCATGCCAGCCTTTTGGGGGTGTTGCATTTTGAGAATAAAGCGCAGCAGGGGTCTGGGTGACTAGGGTTCTCCCTAGTCCCTTCGGGGGTGTGCGATTCAAGAATGCTTATGTACACAGGTTCATAGGCCAAGTGCACGGGCGCGCTGCCCCGGCACGACGATCCAAGGAGACACACATGCAAAAGGTGTTGCACATCAACGCAGACAAATGCACCGGCTGTCTGCAGTGCGAAATGGCCTGTTCTTTCGAGAACTACGGCACCTTCGCCACCGCCAAGTCGCGTATCAAGGTATTCGACTTCCACCACACGGGCAAGAAAGTGCCCTACACCTGCACCCAGTGCGACGAGGCCTGGTGCCTGCACGCCTGCCCGGTAGAGGCCATTACGGTCAACAAGGAGACCGGCGCCAAGGTGGTGAACGATTCCACCTGCGTGGGCTGCAAGGTCTGCACCATCGCCTGCCCCTTCGGCACCATCAACTACGTGCAGGAAACCGGCAAGGTGCAGAAATGCGACCTGTGCGGCGGCGAACCGGCTTGCGCCGAAGCCTGCCCGACCGGGGCCATCACCTTCATCGACGCCAACTGGACCGGCCTGGGCAAGATGGAACAGTGGGCCAACAAGCTCGGCAACCAACCCTCTGCGACTTAAGGAGAAACATCATGTCTTGGGCAGGAAAAATTCTCCGCGTCGACCTGACGAAGGGCACCGTGAAGTCGGAGCCGCTGAACATGGACTGGGCGCACGCCTACCTGGGCTCGCGCGGCCTGGGCTCCAAATACCTGGTGGAAGAGGTGGACGCCAAGGTCGACCCGCTCTCGCCTGGCAACAAGATCATCTGGGC
This sequence comes from uncultured Hylemonella sp., assembly GCA_963513295.1. Classification (GTDB taxonomy): domain Bacteria; phylum Pseudomonadota; class Gammaproteobacteria; order Burkholderiales; family Burkholderiaceae_C; genus Hylemonella. Next base: position 25,014 of record CAUPQO010000011.1, on the reverse strand, counting down.
CACCGGCCCGCTGACCGGCACCATGGCTTCCACCGGCGGGCGTTACACCGTCATCACCAAGAGCCCGCTGACCGGCGCCATCGCCTGCTCCAACTCGGGCGGCTACTGGGGCGCCGAGATCAAGATGGCCGGCTGGGACATGGTGATCTTCGAAGGCAAGTCGCCGAAACCGGTCTACTTGTATGTGAACGACGACGTGGCCGAGCTGCGTGACGCCGGCCACCTCTGGGGCCAGAGCGTGTGGAAGACCGAGGAGGCGCTGAAGAAGAGCCTGCAGGATCCGCTGCTGCGGGTTTCCAGCATCGGCAAGGCCGGCGAGAACGGCGTGCTGTTCGCCGCCGTGGTGAACGACCTGCACCGTGCGGCTGGCCGCTCGGGCGTGGGTACGGTGATGGGCAGCAAGAACCTGAAGGCGATCGCGGTGCGCGGCACCAAGGGCGTGGGCAATATCCGCGATCCCAAGGCCTTCATGAAGGCCGTGAAGGAAAAGAAGCAGATCCTCAAGGACAACGCGGTCACCGGCCAGGGCCTGCCGGCCTACGGCACCCAGGTGCTGATGAACGTGATCAACGAGGTGGGCGCGCTGCCCACGCGCAACCACCAGGACGTGCAGTTCGAAGGCGCCAAGGACATCTCGGCGGAAGCCATGGCCACGCCGCGCAAGACCGACGGCAAGAAGCAGCTGGTGACCAACCAGGCCTGCTTCGGCTGCACCATCGCCTGCGGGCGCATCAGCAAGATGGACGAGGGCCACTTCACGGTGGCCAACAAGCCGCAGTACTGGGGCGCCTCCGGCGGCCTGGACTACGAAGCGGCCTGGGCGCTGGGCGCGGCCAACGGCGTGAACGACCTGGAGTGCCTGCAGTACGCCACCATGATCTGCAACGAGGAAGGCATCGACCCCATCAGCTTTGGCGCCACCGTGGGCGCTGTGATGGAGCTGTATGAAAAGGGCGTGCTCACCAAGGAGCAGATCGGCATCGAGGCGCCTTTCGGCTCGGCCAAGGCGCTGGCCTTCCTGGTGGACGAGACGGTGCACGGCCGCGGTTTCGGCAAGGAGATCGGCCAGGGCAGCAAGCGCCTGACGGCCAAGTACGGCCACCCCGAACTGTCCATGACCTCCAAGGGCCAGGAGTTCCCGGCCTACGACGGGCGCGGCATCCAGGGCATCGGCCTGGCCTATGCCACCAGCAACCGCGGTGGTTGCCACCTGCGCGGTTACACCATCGCCTCCGAGGTGCTGGGCATACCGGTCAAGACCGATCCGCTGGCGCACGAGGGCAAGCCCGAGCTGGTGAAGGCCTTCCAGGACGCCACCGCGGCTTTCGACTCGTCGGGCCTGTGCGTGTTCACCACCTTTGCCTGGGGCCTGGCCGACCTGGCGCCGCAGCTGCAAGGCGCGATTGGCGAGCAGTACACGACCGAGGAGCTGGAGAAGATCGGCGAGCGCATCTGGAACATGGAGCGCGAGTTCAACAACCGCGCCGGTCTGACCAAAGCGGACGACTCGCTCCCGAAGCGCCTGCTGACCGAGCCCGCCAAGACCGGCCCGGCCAAGGGCAAGGTCAACGAACTGGCCAAGATGCTGCCCAAGTACTACGAGGTGCGCGGCTGGGACACCGAAGGCCGGCCCACGCCCGCCACCAAGAAGCGCCTGGGGCTCTGAGCGATGGTGCACCACGTGATCCTGGGCGCCGGCCCGGCCGGCGTGATCGCGGCCGAGACCTTGCGCCGGCAGGCGCCGGACGACCGCATCACCCTGGTGGGGGAGGAGCGCGAGGCGCCGTACTCGCGCATGGCCATCCCCTACCTGCTGATGGGCACCATCGGCGAGGAGGGCACCTTGCTGCGCAAGGGTGCGCGCCACTACAGCGACCTGCGCATCGAGGCCGTGCAGGCGCGCGCCACCGCTGTGGACACCAAGGGCAAGCAGGTCACGCTGGACAACGGGGTATCACTGGCTTTCGACACCCTGCTGATCGCCACCGGCTCCAACCCGGTGAGCGCGCCCATTCCCGGCATCGACCTGCCCGGCGTGGAGAGCTGCTGGACGCTGGCCGATGCGCGTGCCATCCAGGCGCGTGCGGCCAAGGGTGCGCGTGTGCTGCAGATGGGCGCGGGTTTCATCGGCTGCATCATCCTGGAGGCGCTGGCCGCACGCGGTGTGGCGCTGACCGTGGTGGAGATGGGCGACCGCATGGTGCCGCGCATGATGGGGCCGGCCGCCGGCGGGATGATCAAGCAGTGGGTGGAGTCCAAGGGTGTGTCGGTGTTTACCGGCACCAGGGTGGAGTCCATCACGCAGGGCAAGGACAAGACGCTGGACGTGAAACTGTCCAACGGCAAGACGCTCAATGTGGACCTGGTCATCAGCGCCACCGGCGTGAAACCGGCCATCGGCTTCCTGGAAAAAACGGGGGTGAAGTGCCTGCAGGGTGTGCTGACCGACGAGCACATGCAGAGCAATGTGCCGGGCATCTACGCCGCGGGCGACTGCGCCGAGGCTTTCGACAAGGTCAGCGGCACCACGGTGGTGAGCGCCATCCAGCCCAATGCGGCCGAGCAGGCGCGCGTGGCCGCACTCAATATGGCGCTGCAGAACCGGCCGGGCAAACGCGCCGTGCTGCGCGGCGTCACGCAGATCAACGTGCTGGACACCCTGGGCCTGATCTCCACCAGCTTCGGCAACTGGCAGGGTGCACCCGGCGGCCAGCACGCCGAGCTGACCGATGCCCCGGCCTGGCGTCACCTGAGCCTGCAATTCAAGGACGACGTGCTGGTGGGCTGCAACAGCGTGGGCTGGACCGAGCACGTGGGTGTGATGCGCGGCCTGGTCGAAGGCCAGGTGAAGCTGGGCGGCTGGAAGGACACGCTGCTCAAGGATCCAACGCAGCTGGTGCCGGCCTACCTGGCCTGCGCGCAGGCGCAGGGCCACTGGAGCGGGGCGGACGATGCGCGTCGGCGCGCATGACGCCCTACTATCATTCCCGGTGATGAAGATCACCTTCAAGCTCTTTGCCTCGCTGACCGACTACCTGCCGCCGCAGGCGCGCGGCGACAACCAGATCGCCGTGGACGTGGCGCCCGGCGCCACCATCACCCAGGTGATCGAACCCTATGGCCTGCCGCCCAAGCTGGTGCACCTGGTGCTGGTCAACGGCGTGTACATCCCGCCCGATCAGCGGGCCACGCGCGCGCTGGTCGAGGGCGACGTGCTGGCGATCTGGCCGCCGATTGCCGGTGGCTAGTTTCTTCCGTTCGGGCTGAGCCCGGACAAGCCCAATATCTCGCCGTGCAATCCTTCTACCCCGAGACCTTCGAGCGCGACATGGCCTGCACCGAGGCCGAGTGGCTCTTGTGGCTGCCGCGTGCGGTGGGGGCGCATCCCTATCAGGTCACCGGCGCGCAGGCGCAGGTGAGTCTGGGGGCTGGACGGTTGCAACTGGCCTGGCGTGTCGAACCCCCGCGGGTGATTGCCCTGATGCGCCTGCCGCGCCTGGCGCTGCGTTTTGCCTTCAGCGAGGTGAGCGAGGCGGAGCGCTACGCCTTCATGAAACGCTTCGATCTCTACACCCAGCGCGGCGGGGGCTGAGCGCGCCATCATCACCCACCTCACCCCGGATCAGGCCCGGCGCGATGACCTGGCGGTCTTCATCAACAGCCAGGGAAAGAGGACCAGTAGCAGGAGGCCGCCGACCAGGATAGTCAGGCCCATCCCGTACCAGGAGCGGTCCCGCAAGCCGGGCTCGAGCACGCAGGTGTCGGGGTGGCCTGGCCGGCAATACACGGAGACCGGTTTGCCGACGGGATAGCGATTGACGGTGGCCTGGGCCAGCAAGCGGTCGGCTTCTGGCCCGGCGTTGGATGTCATGCCGCGAAAGTGGAGCATGTGGTTGTGATGCGGCTGGCCGTCCACCACGTACGCATAGACCACGCTGGCGTGGTACTTGCTGCCCTTGTAGTTCAGCGGGGTGTGCTGCACCACCGAGGTCTGGATCGTGCCTTGCACCACCGGCCAGGCCGGACTCTGCCGGGCGAGATAGGCTTCCTCCGCATCAATCAGGAGCAGGGCCGCGCCGATGAGCATGATCTGCAGCGGCGCACCCCACCTGACGAGCCGGTAGAGCCAATGCGACTTGGTGGGCGGTTGTTGCACCACGGTCCGGCCTCAGTACGGCCGCGCGACCAGCAGGTCGATGGGGAGGTTGAATTCCTCCAGCCCTTCGTAGAACTGGAACTCCAGGCGCCCGGCCACCACGGGGCCTTCGAAGCGCCATTGCGTGGTGACGCGCGGGCCGGTCGTCCCGCCCTGGCGTGTCCAGGCGCCGCGTTCGGCTGTGACGCTGGTGCCATCGGGGCGCAGCAGCCTGAGGCCGTATAGCCTGTCCAAGGGGTCGCCGCCCGTCAGGCTCAGGGAGTTGCCTTCGACCAGCACCAACGTGATTGGCCCGAGGCCGAAGTCAAACGTTTCGCCGGCCCGGGGCGTGAAGGCCAGCTGTCTGCTCTGTGTCCCTTTGGCTACGCCGATCTTGGTGCTGCCTTGGAACCGGATGCCCTTGACGGGCTGTTCCGGCAGTCGGTCCAGCGTGACGGTGAGCGTGGCCTTCCTGCGGTCCTCGCTGATCCTCTTCATCGCATTCCCGACGCTGGCCGGCCCGAGTTCCTGCGTGCCGCCGCTTTTGAGGAAGGCCGTGGCTTGCACCTTGCCTTGGTCGCCGAAGGTTGGGGTGTCTGCCACCACCCGGTTCGTGAAGCTCACGACGAAGGAAGTTTCCACCTTCTCCATGACGCTACCCCAGGGCCTCAGGGCTTTTTCACGGCCGGGCGGCGGCTCGGAAAAGCTGGCACCGATCTGGGTGATCGTGTAGTTGGGGGCCTGGGCGTAAGCCGCACCCGCAAGCAGGAGTGTGAACGCGACCGTGACGAGGCGAGGATGGATGTGCATGGTGTGACAGCGGAGGTTGAAGTGTGGGTGGAAGTGATTTGAAATCGATCGTGGTTGACGCTTCAGCGTTGACGCCGGCCTTGTTCCCGCCAGCCCAGCCCGAGGAGGCAGACCCCGATGGCGGCAGCGACCCAGACCCCGGCCGATATAGACGAGGGCTCTTCGAGCGTCCAGCGCGCGTTCCAAGGCGAGGCGGCGTCATACCAGGCCTGTGTGCGCGGGTGGATCGCATCGGCCCGGGGCAGGTCGGCCTCGCAGGCTGATTTCGTGGGATACCAGACCAGATCAACGATGCGGTAGGGCTGCAGCCGGCCGTTGTCCTGTGGGACGGTATAGACATAGGTCTTGTGCATGCCCTCGGTTCTGCGCGGGACCGGTCCCTGGCACACGGCCTCGACGAAAGAGACCGCGATCAGGCGCGGGGCCTGTAATCGTTGCTCTGCGATCTGGTGGCGGTTGTAGAAATGGCCCAGCACGCCCAAGGCCAGGAACAGCAGCGCGAAGAAGTAGTAGGTGAGCGGATCGGGTCGCCTTTGGTCCACGGCGTAGCGGGTCAGGCGGCGCTTGATCCTGGAACTCATGGTGCCGGCGCCGCGCGGGTTCACGCGATGTCCCCGCCCATGGGACCGTACTGGCTTTGCCGGGCACGCCGCAGATCGCGGATCAGACCGAAGCGCTCCACGTGGACGCCCCAGCCGCAGGCCAGTCCTTCGATCAGCAGGGCTTCGCCCCACAGGCAGTCAGGCAGAAACACGGCATCGCGTCGTGCATACAGGGTGTGGAACTCGTTGACCACGCCGGGCAGGTCGGACGGCACAGTGCGTGCGGTCACCTCGCCGACCTTGAAGCCGATCTCGCTCAGCAGCCAGCGCACGCGCTCGAGGTGCTCAACTGCGAGGCCGCCCAGCGTCCACTCGACGGTATAGATGCCACCGCGGAAATAGGCATGCTCCGGGTTGGTGGATTGCAGGTGCAGATCGACCTGTTCCTCGACCATGGCGCGCAGCGCCGCGACCTCTTCCGGTCGCAAGGGGCGCATGTCCATGGTCACTGGCGCGTTGCGGCGCCTTGGGCGCGGCGTGGATGGTTGCCTGATCTGTTCACCGTCGTCTCCTCCCTGTTCCTTGCTGGAACGATGTTCTTACGTGGCCCCCATCTCGATGGTCTGCGTGGCCGTTCGCAAGTCTTGGGCCGATTCTATGCAGCACGACGGCAGCGGGATATCCCCCAAATGGGGGTGGCGAGGCCGTGCAATCGTTCTCCCCCGAGACCTTCCAGCGGGACATGGCCTGCCCTGCGGTTACGGTCCTGGCGCTGCGTTTTGCCTTCAGCGGGGTGGGCGAGGAGCAGCGCCACGCTTTCATGAAGCGGTTTGATCTTTATACGCAGCGCTGGGGAGGGTAAACCCTAGGATCTCTACTCAGGACCAATTCCTGCGTGATCCCCCGCTTGCGGAGTAGTGGAACTTTCTTATATGCTCACATTCTTAATTATCAAGTCCCGTCCATAGATGTGCCCCTGCAGGGGTGGTGGGGTGGGCTTGTATGCATAGCTTCATGCCGAGAGACCATCCATGCCACTGAAAAAAGCCCACGGGCCGTTCTTCTCCACCTTCCGCAGGTTGTGGTTCCAGGACCCGGCCGCCGACACGCTGTTCATCAACGACATCGCGGTGCGCATCCGCGCCGGCATCATGCTGGCCATCCCCCTGTTCATGGCCTTCACGCTGTACGACGCGGTGTTTGGCTCGAACTGGGTCGTGACCGGCAATTACATCAAGGACACCTTCGAGACGGACTTCGATGAGCGCATCCTCTATCACGTGGAGGCCGTGCGCCGCACCTATGACTACACGCTGCAGACCTGGGTGCTGCTGTACGCGCTGTTCGAGATGCTGGCGGGCATGTTCGCCATCACTGCGCGTTTCTCGCCCACCATCTATATCGCCAGCCTGCTGGCGCGTCACCATGCCCCGGTGTGGAAGCCGCTGACGCCCAAGCGTTTTGCCTGGTCGATCGGCGCGAGTTTCATCGCGGTCTGCCTGGTCTTCTTCAACCCGGACACCTTCGCCGGCTGGGTCAATGCGCTGGCCATGCACGAAGTGCTGCCCACCACGCTCAACTACATGCCCAAGTGGATCCCGCTGGTGCTGGTCTGGGTCTGCCTGGGTTTCATGTGGATGGAGACCGTGCTGGGTTTCTGCGTGGGCTGCAAGGTGCACTCCCTGCTGGTGAAGATGGGCGTGATGAAGGACGAGTGCGAGGCCTGCAACAATCTGAGCTGGAACGCCTGAGGCCAGCGGCCGCCCGCCGCCGCAAAAAAAAAGCCGCGCAGTGCGCGGCTTTTTCATGGGCGAAGGGGACGATCAGTCGCGGTTCTGCCACTTCAGCGTGGCGACCGATCCGGCGACGATGCCGCCCAGCGCCAGGAGCGAGCCCAGCGCCAGGGTCGAGATGCCGGTGAGGCCCTGGCCCACGGTGCAGCCCATGGCGGTAACACCGCCAAAGCCCATGAGCGTGGCACCGATGATCTGGTTGCGCAGGTCGGCGATGGAGGCGAAACCTTCCAGCCGGAAGGTCTTGCTGTACAGGGCCCAGGCCAGCGAGCCCAGCACCACGCCCAGCGCGGTGGCGATGCCGAAGGTCACGCGCAGGGACTTGTCGGTCCACAGCATCATGAGCTCCAGCGAATAGGCGGTGGGGGCCACGAAGCTGAAGGATTCGATGGTGCGGGTGTTGGTGCCGAAGTAGGTCATCTCCAGCGTGTCGGGGTTCTCGCCGTAGCCGATGTGGCCGCTCAGGTACCAGCCCAGCACGATGATCCCGCCCAGCACCACGGCGCCCAGCACCTGGGCCAGATTGCCGCGGAAGCGCTTGTCCTTGAAGACGAAACCCAGCAGCGCCAGCGTGACGATGCCGGCGACGACGAGCAGGGAGGTCCTGGCCGGCAGGCCGTTAGCACCGGCCAGCAGCTCGGGCAGGCTCTGCGTCTTGACGCCAAAGCGCGTGAGGTCGATGGACACCGGGTCCAGCAGGCTGGCACGCCACTGGGCGAACAGGCCCTTGAGTGTCATGTAGGCCGAGATGGCCAGGAAGGTCAGCACCACGAAGGAGCGGATGCTGCCGCCGCCCACGCGCAGCAGGTTCTTGTTGGCGCAGCCGCCGGCCAGGGTCATGCCCACGCCGAACAGCGCGCCGCCCACCAGCAGGGACAGCCAGGGCAGGGTCGGGCGCTGGTAGACGCTCCTGGCCACGTCGATCTGGCCGAAGTACTGCAGCAGGCCGGTGCCAGCGATGGCCACGGCGATGGCCAGCAGCCACATGCGCATGCGACCCCAGTGCTCCATGTTGACGACGTCGGAGATCGCGCCCATGGTGCAGAAGTTGGTCTTGCTGGCGACGAAGCCGAAAACCAGGGCCAGGGCAAAGCCGCCCCAGACGACCCAGGCGGCCAGATTGACGGTGTTTTCCATTCGATAGTCTCCGTGGTGATGTTGTTGTCGGTGCGTGTGTCGTTCAGGGCTTGGCCGCCACCCTGCTCATGGTGTCATGGATCACGTGCGGTGCATTGAAGATGCCCATGAACTGGCCCATGCCGAGCCCGGGCCAGGCCAGGGCGATGCGAAAGCGCGCGTACAGGGCGTAGACCGTGTTGTCGACGATGAAGATCTCGTAGGGCAGGGCAGCCACGTGGGCGCTGCCTTCGATCTTGTTGACCCACCAGCCCTCGCCGCTCTCGGTGTCGTTCATGGCCACGCCGAAGACGGCGACCTTGCGCTCGGGCAGCACGACCTCGTAGACCCGGGCCGTCTGGGCGGTGCCCCTGGCCAGATTGGCGCGCACGCTGGCCAGGGCTTCGTCGAAACTGGCGTGCTGGACCAGCTCGCTGTTGGAATCGAAGCGCTCCATGCCGAACATGTAGCGGTAGCTGGCCAGATCGTCGGCCTCGACGTTGCCGCCGAAGGGTGCACCTTCGCCCAGCGCCTGCGACAGCCGGGCCTGGCTGGCCTTGACGGCGGCTTCCACCTGGCCGTATTTCCTGCGCACGAAGGCACGGTGCCAGTACTCGGGGTTCATGTAGGAGACGCTGCCGTCGGCCTGCACGCCCACGCGCAAGGCGGCGGCGCTGATGGCCGAGCCGCCCACCTTGCCGATGGCATCCAGGATGCTGGGGTCGGTGACGATGATGGTGGCATTGGTGGGGATGCCCTTGGGCATATGCCGGCCGATGACCGTGAAACCCGCGGCCTGCAGTTTCTGCTCGACGGCGGCCACCTGCGCCGGCAGCTCGGCGGCGGGCAGCTTGGCGCCGCGCACATAAGGGGCCAGCGCCAGGCAGGCCGGAGCGCCGGTGAGGAGGACGAGACTCAGGAACAGACGCTTCATGACGATCCCTTATTCAGTTCGACCGCGAGAGCGCGGAGCCGGCCGGCCGCGTGCCGGTGGCGGCGTGCCGCCAGCAAACGGCCGGCGCCCGCGGGCGCACCGGCCGTGGCAGCGTCAGATGAAGAGGCAGACGTCGGATTCGCCGGCGAACTTCATGAAGGTCGCGGCACCGCCGTATTCGATGTTGTCGATGAAGTCGCTCTTCTGGAACTCGAAGAGGTCCACCGTCATCTGGCAGGCGACAAACTTGACGTCGGCTTCCAGGCAGAGGTCGCGCAGTTCTTCCAGCGAGGCCACGCCCTTGGACTTCATCTTCTGCTTCATCATCATGGTGGCCATGGACTCCATGCCCGGCAGCATCTGCACCATGACGGGCATGGGGATGGGCATGGGCATCGCCGGATTGCCCAGCGGGCTGATCTTGACGTCGCTCAGGTCCTTGCGCAGCAGCTGCAGGCCGTAGAAGGTGAAGAAGATCTGCACGTCCCAGCCCAGCGCCGCGGCGGTGGAGCCCAGGATGAAGGGCGGGTAGGCCATGTCCAGCGTGCCCTTGGTGGCGATCAGCGCCATTTTCTTTGCCATAGTCTCGTCTCCTCTTTATGTTCTGTCTCGGTCCGGTCCGGTCCGGTGCGGGGCTCAGGCCTTCTTGAGGAAAAAGACGTACTTGCCGCCTTCCTCTCCCTGCTCCAGCAGGGCATTGCCGGTCTGCTCGGCAAAGGCTGCCATGTCGCAGACGGAGCCGGGGTCGGTGGCCATGACCTTGAGGACGGTGCCGGAGGCCATGTCGGCCAGTGCTTTTTTGGTCTTGACGATGGGCAGCGGGCAGGCCAGGCCGGAAGCGTCGTATTCCTTGTCGAAGTTCATCTTTGTCTCCATACGCTGCCGATGCAGCAGGTTCATCGGGGGCGATGCGGTTCATCGCGGGCTTGCCACTCCCGGGGGAGGATTCACCTGTGGCCATTCTTGGGGGTACCCCTTCGGCCGTCTATCACCGCAACGGGTGGGGGGGGTGTAATCCATGTGGGTAATAGGGTTAGCGCGCAGCGATCCGCCGGGCGCTGCAGCGGGGTGGTGGACGCAAAAAAAGCCCGCATGCGCGGGCCTGGTCGGGGACAGCGCAGCCGCGCTCACCAGCGGGCCATCAGGCGGCCCTTGAGCACCCTGGATTCGATGCGGGTGAGCGGGGTGTTGCCCTTTTTGATGCAGTCGCCGCTCTTCACGTCGAAGGCCCAGCCGTGCTTGGGGCAGGTCAGGGTGCTGCCCTTGAGCGCCAGATGGGGGATGTCGGTGCTCTGGTGCGGGCAGCGGCTGTCGTAGACCTGGTAGCTCTTTTTCTCGCGGTAGATGAAGAGGCCGCGGCCCTCGCACTCCAGGCGCGCCACCTCGCCATCGGGCACGTCGGCGGCGGCCATGACATCGCGCCACTTCGGCGGCTCGCCGCGCAGGGCTTCGGGTTCGAAGCCCGGGATGTTCATGTCCAGGATGATGTCGGTGGCCCAGACGATCTTGGCCAGGCCCAGGGCGGGGAAGGCCATCAGCAGGGCGTCCAGCACCTCCATGGGGGAGCAGCCTTCGCGCAGCGCGCGGCTGAGGTACTGGCGAAAGCCGCGCTCGGTCTGCGCGTGCACCTTGGTGATGACGGAGATCAGGTTGCGTGTCTTGGGGTCCAGGTGCTTGCCGGTTTCCTTGAGGAACTTGAAGTAGTGGCCCATGGTTTCGGGCCGGGCCTGGACCAGGTAGTTCAACGCGTCGCTCATCTCGGTCTTCTCCTTGTTGTCTACGAAGTATGTGCCACCAGCACCGGGTGTTCGGACAGGCCGATCACCTTCTGCGCCACGCCGCCGATCACGGCGCGCGCCAGCGGCACCTCGCCGCGGCTGCCGATGACGATCAGGTCGGCGCCGCTGTCGCGGCCGGCCTGCAGGATCTGTTCGTAGGGCTTGCCGGCCAGCACCTGGCCCTGGGCCGTGAGGCCGCGCTGCTGCAGCCCTTGCACGCTGTCCTGCACGAAGGCCCGGGCTTCGGCCTGGTGCGAAGGTTCGGCCACGCAGACCACGGTGATCGGCAGCTGGCATTCGACCGCGACGGCACCCGCCAGGGCGACCAGGCGCTGGCCCTGGGCGCCGGGCTCGGCGGCCACCAGCACGCGCTGGCGCCACATGGCGGCGCCGCGCGGCACGATCAGCACGCTGCAGGGGGCGTGCGCCACCACGCGCGACACCATCTCGCCCAGCAGCAGGTTGGCCAGGAAGCCGCGCTTGCCGCGGCGGCGTATCACGATCAGGTCGCTGCCGCGCACGCGTGCCTCGTCGACGATCTCCTCGTGCGGCTCGGGGCCGCGGCGCGCCTGCAGGGCCAGCGACACGCCCTGGGCCTGGGCCAGCTCGTGCAGTTCGGCGATGCGGGCGGCGGCCTGCTGGTCGGCGCGCGTGGCCAGCGCGGGTGCCGCGGCCTCGAACTCGGGGTTGCTGACGATGGGCAGCACGCCGGCCAGGGGCAGCTGGCAGCGGCGCGCCAGGGCCATGGCCAGGGCTTCGGCGCCGCTGTCGTATTCGCTGTGCTCGGTGGCCAGCAGCAGGTGTTGGAAGACGTTGGCCATGGGGTTCGTGGTTCAGTGCCCGGCACTGAGCCAGCCGGAGGCGGCCAGCAGGAGCACCAGGATTTCAAGTCCACAGATGATGGCATAGGCCCGCGCGCCCTGCCGGCGGAACAGGGCCAGCACCGCCAGCAGCGGCGGGATCGAGCAGCTGGCCAGCACGGCAATGCCGACCAGGTTGCTGAAATCGCCCCGGGCGGCCAGCGCCAGCCAGCCCCAGCCCTGCGGCGACTGCGTGCGCCGCAGGTACTCGTCCACCGGCTGGTTCCACAACTGGGGCAATTGTTCCAGCGGCACGTGCGGCGCGAGCAGCCCGCCCACGTAGGCGATGAAGCTGAGGAAGAGCAGGGCCAGCCCGGCGCGTGTGCCCCACTCCAGCAGAGCGGCGTAGCGGCTGGCCTCTTCGGGCAGGGTGTCCTTCACATCCATATGCCGGCTCCCTTGAGGAAGGCGCGGATGCCCGCGAACAGCAGCAGGCTGATCACCATCTTGCGGATGACCGAGCCCTTGAGCACGTGCAGCAGCCGCGCGCCGATGCGCGCGCCCAGCATCATGCCGACCACCGAGGGCACGGCGATGATGGCCAGCACGGCGCCGCGGTTGATGTAGACCCAGGCGGCGGCCGAGTCCACCAGCGAGAGCACCAGCCCGGAGGTGCCGGCCGAGACCTTGAGCGGTACGCCCATGAGCAGGTTGAGCGCCGGCACGTTGGCCCAGCCCGCACCGATGCCGAACACCCCGGCCAGCATGCCGATGCCGGTGAAGACGACCAGGCCCAGCGGCGTGCGGTGCACCTGCCAGTCAATGCGCCGGCCGGTGGCGCCGTCGGTGAAGACGCCGTGGATGCCCAGCGCGGTGGACAGCGCATCGGGGCGCGCCACCTCCGGCACCTCGGACTTGCCCGCGCTGAACATCAGCACCACGATGCCCAGCACGATCACGCCCAGTGCCATCTGCACGGTCGAGGCCGGCAGCGCCAGGCCGATCATGGCGCCCGCAATCGAACTGATGGAGGCCAGCAGCGCCAGCGGCAGCGCCAGGCGCAGGCTGGCCAGGTTGCCGCGCAGCAGCATGGGCCCGGCGGCCAGCGCGCTGGCCAGGGCCACCAGCAAACCGGCGCCGCGCACGAAGTCCAGGTGGAAGGGAAAGAAACCGCCGACGATGGGCACGAAGAGGATGCCGCCGCCGATGCCGGCGGGCACGGCGACGATGCCGATCAGGAAACAGGTGACGAACAGCGCCAGTGGCCAGAACCACCAGGGCATGGTGGAGACGGCCTGCAGGGTCTCGGCCGCCTGGACTGGCAGCACCAGCAGCAGCAGGGCGAGGGCGGTGAGCAGGCGGCGCAGCATGGGAAAAGTGGAACCCATGGCGCCTCAGGCGATGGTCTGGTAGTAGAGGTTCTGCGGGTGGTTGGCCTGGGCGAAGAAGTACCAGCGTTCGGCCAGCAGGCCGAGGTACTGCAGGGCAAAGGCGGCGGCCAGATAGGGCAGCGAGTCGCCCTTGAGCCCGGCCACGAGGAACAGCAGGGGCAGCGGGAACACCAGCAACAGGAAACTCCACTTCACGTTGCGCAGTATGGCAGCACTGCTGCCGTGGAAAAACTCGCGCGTGGTGAAGGAGCCGCCCATGAAGCCTTGCGACTTCTGCACGATCTTCGGGTGCTTGATGCCGATGGCACTCTGGATCGTCGACTTCGGTTTCAGGCGGGCATTGCGCAGCAGCGAGGCGCCACGGCTGATGAAGCCGGCCAGCGTGAACAGGGAGGCGCCCAGCGCATAAGCGCTGGCCAGCTCGGGCGACAGCACACCGGCCAGCAGCGTGGCCAGGGTGAAACCCGAGGCCAGGCCCAGCAGCGTGTAGTTGGCCACCGTCAGGGGGCTGGCCCATTCCTGCAGGAAGCGGATCGAGGCGTAGATCATGGCGGTGCAGACATACAGCGCCAGGCCGACCAGCGCCGTGCCCAGCCCGACCAGCGCGGCCGGGCCCTGGCCGAGGTAGTGGCTCAGGCCATGCAGGAAGACGCCGCCCATGAAGGCCGGCAGGATGATGACCTCGCGCGAGAGCCAGGAGGTGCGCCACATGGTGGCGGTGCGCCAGGCGCGCTCGGGCCGGCCCAGGTGGAAGAAGGAGGCCAGCAGGCCCAGGCCGCAGAAGCCCAGCACCACGATGTCGCCGACGACGAGGAAACCACGCAGCTCCGGGCTGGACGGCAGCATCAGTTCGGTGGCAAACAGGGCCAGGAACAGGCCCTGGCCGGCGCCGATGAGGGTGGTGAGGAAGATGACGGAAAAAGCGGGCTTCATGTGGAGTGGTCCTCGCGGCCGGGCGTGCGGTGAGGGTGTTCGGGGTGCTGGCCGTCGATCTTGAGCGGGTTGTCCACGCGCTCCAGGTCTTCGGGGTAGATCTTCATCTCGGTCTTGCGCCGCGGCAGGTAGTGGTTGGCCGGGTTGGTGCCCCACTCGGGCATGAGCTGGTAGCCGGCGCGCTCCTGGATGGCCACCGAGACCTCGGAGGCCGGGTCGTGGATGTCGCCGAACAGGCGCGCGTTGGAGGGGCAGGCGATCACGCAGGAGGGCTTGCGCTGCGGCTCGGGGATGGCCTGGTCGTAGATGCGGTCCACGCACAGCGTGCACTTGCTCATGACCTTGCGCTCCTCGTCGAACTCGCGCGCGCCATAGGGGCAGGCCCAGGAGCAGTACTTGCAGCCTATGCACTTGTCGTAGTCCACCAGCACGATGCCGTCGCTTTCGCGCTTGTAGCTCGCACCCGTGGGGCAGACCGGCACGCAGGGCGGGTCTTCACAGTGCAGGCAGCTTTTGGGGAAGTGCACGGTCTGCGTGTTGGGGTACTCGCCGACCTCGAAGGTCTGCACGCGGTTGAAGAAGGTGCCGTTGGGCTCGGACGCGTAGGGGTTGAGGTCGGCCAGGGCGCCGGCGGTGCCGGAGGTGTTCCACTGCTTGCAGCTGGTCACGCAGGCGTGGCAGCCGACACAGACGTTGAGGTCGATGACCAGGGCCAGCTGTGTCATTTCCATTCTCCCGTGCCGGCGAAGTAGGACTGGCTCCCGGGCGTGGCGCCGGTGCCCGGCGCGGCCGGCACCGCGTCGAAACGCGGCCAGCTTTCTTCGGGCTCACCCGCTTCGGCCTTGGAGATGCGCACGCGCACGTCGTACCAGCCGGCCTGGCCCGTGATGGGGTCGGAGTTGGAGACCGTGCTGCCCGCCCTGGGGCCGGGCAGCTCTTCGCTGATGAGGTGGTTGAGCAGGAAGCCCTGGCGCGACTCGTTCGCGTCCGGCGTGAGGCGCCAGGCGCCCGGGGCCTTGCCGATGGCGTTCCAGGTCCAGACCGTGCCGGGCTCCACCGCTTCGGAGTAACGGCACAGGCAGCGCACCTTGCCCCATTGCGACTCGACCCACATCCAGCCGCCGTCTTCGATCTGCTGCGCTTTTGCGGTGACCGGATTCACGAAGAGGAAGTTGTAGGTGTGGATCTGGCGCAGCCAGGCGTTCTGCGAGTCCCAGGCGTGGTACATGGCCATGGGGCGCTGCGTGATCGCGTTGAGCGGGAAGGCGGCGGTGTCGGTGGCCTGCGATTCGAGCGGCGTGTAGTAGAAGGGCAGCGGGTCGAAGTAGGTCTCCACCCGCTTGCGCAGGTGGTCCGGCGGCTGCTTGCCCGGGCGTTTGCCCTGGGCGGCGCGGCGGAAGCCCTGCAGGAACTCGGAGTAGATGTGGATCACGATGGGGTCGGCGTCGCGGCGCAGGCCCATGGACTGGGCCCACTGCATGTAGTCGCGGTTCCAGTTGCGCATGTACTGGATGTTGGCCGGCATCTCGTAGTGGAAGACGCAGTTGTTCTGCGCGTACATCTCCCACTGGCGCGGGTTCGGTTCACCGCGCATCGATTTCTCGCCGCCCTTGCCGCGCCAGCCGGCCAGGAAGCCGATGCCCGAGCCCGGGGCGGTCTCGTAGTTGACGATGAAGTCCGGGTAGTCGCGGAACTTGCGCCCGCCCTCGGCCGTGGTGAAGGCCGGCAGCTTGAGGCGGCTGGCCAGTTCCACCAGCACTTCCTGGAAGGGCTTGCAATCGCCCTTCGGCGGCACCACCGGGATGCGCACCGAATCCACCGGGCCGTCGAACTCGGAGATCGGGCGGTCCAGGATGGACATGACGTCGTGCCGCTCCAGATAAGTGGTGTCGGGCAGCACCAGATCGGCAAAGGCCGTCATCTCCGACTGGAAGGCGTCGCAGACCACGAGGAAGGGGATCTTGTACTCCCCGTCCTCGCGCTTGTCGTTGAGCATCTTGCGGACTTCGCTGGTGTTCATGGTGGAGTTCCACGCCATGTTCGCCATGAAGATCAGCAGGGTGTCGATGGGGTAGGGGTCACCACGCCAGGCATTGGTGATGGCGTTGTGCATCAGCCCGTGCGCCGACAGCGGGTGTTCCCAGGAGAAGCCCTTGTCCAGGCGCACCGGTTCGCCCTTGTCGTCCACGAAGAGGTCGTCCGGGCTCTCGGGCCAGCCCAGCGGCGCGCCGTCCAGCGGCGTGTTGGGCTTGACGGCCTGCGGGCCTTTGGGCGGCCGCGCATTGGGCGGCACGGCGCGCGGATAGGGCGCCTTGTGGCGGAAGCCGCCGGGGCGGTCGATGGTGCCCAGCAGGCTCATCAGGATGGCCAGTGCGCGGATGGTCTGGAAGCCGTTGCTGTGCGCGGCCAGGCCGCGCATGGCGTGAAAGGACACCGGGTTGCCCTTGACCGATTCGTGTTTCTTGCCCCAGCTGTCGGTCCAGGCGATGGGCAGCTCGATCTTCTGGTCGCGCGCGGTGATGCCCATCTCGTGGGCCATGCGGCGGATGGTCGCGGCCGGCACGCCGGTGATGCCGGCGGCCCATTCGGCGGTGTAGGGCTTGACGCGGTCGGCCAGCAGCTGGAAGGCAGGCACGGCGGGTGTGCCGTCGGGCATGGCGAACTGGCCCAGCAGCGCCGGGTCGGCGCCTTCGGTGTGGTCGGCCACCGCTTTGCCGCTCAGGCGGTCCCACCACCAGAAGTTGGCCGGGCGCAGCGGGTTGACCTTGTCGCCGTCTTCCTTGCGCAGGAACATGCCGAACTCGTCGCCTTTCGCGTCCTGGTTCACCAGCTGGCCGGCGTTGGTGTAGCGCGCGAGGAACTCGCGGTCGTACAGGCCCAGGGCAATCAGTTCATGAATGAGCGCCAGCAGCATGGCGCCGTCGGTGCCGGGCTTGATGGGCACCCACTCGTCGGCAATGGCCGAGTAGCCGGTGCGCACCGGGTTGACCGAGATGAAGCGCCCGCCGTTGCGCTTGAACTTGGAGAGCGCCATCTTCATCGGGTTGGAGTGGTGGTCCTCCGCCGTGCCGAACATGATGAAGAGCTTGGAGCGGTCCAGGTCCGGGCCACCGAACTCCCAGAAGGAGCCGCCGATGGTGTAGATCATGCCGGCGGCCATGTTGACCGAGCAGAAACCACCGTGCGCCGCGTAGTTGGGCGTGCCGAACTGGCGCGCGAACAGGCCGGTGAGGGCCTGCATCTGGTCGCGCCCGGTGAAGAGGGCGAACTTCTTGGGGTCGGTGGCGCGCAGGTGGCGCAGGCGTTCTTCCAGCGTGCTGAAGGCTTCTTCCCAGGAGATTTCCTCGAACTCGCCGGCGCCGCGCTCGGACCCGGCCTTGCGCCTGAGCGGTTTGGTCAGCCGCGCCGGGGAGTACTGCTTCATGATGCCCGAGGAACCCTTGGCGCAGATCACGCCCTTGTTCAGGGGGTGGTCCGGGTTGCCTTCGATGTAACGCACCTCGCCGTTGCGCAGGTGCACCTTGATGCCGCAGCGGCAGGCGCACATGTAGCAGGTGGTGTTGCGGGTCTCGGTGGTGGCCCCGGCCAGCGGGGGAGCCAAGGGGTCGTGCAGGGGGATGGATGCCATCCCCGGATTACCTCAAGTCCGGGGTTAAACGTCTATTACCGACACGGGTGATTGACACCTCACCCAAATGGGTTATGGGGTATGCCCGGGGGTGAAACGGGGAAAGGACCCCGGCAAGTCAGGGAAAACCTGAGGTCCAAAGGCGCGGATGGCCCTTCCCCCTGGGGGTATTCGTAAATATACTGATTGCTGAATATATAACCATATACCGTGCTCCAGCATGGTGCAGAGAGAGACATGATGAACACGAGCAGCCGTCCGACCGGGAGGGCGCCATGCTGAGGCTTGCGCCTCAGGCGGGCGGCTTGTCCGTGGATATCGCCGCGGTCGATGCGCCGCCGGTGGCCAGCCTGCTGGCGGAGATCACTTCCGGACTGAGCCAGGGCCGGGAACTGGAAACCCTGCTGGGGCAGTTCCTGGGGCCGATCGTGCGCCTGGCCGGTGCCCAGGCCGGCGTGGTGCGCATCCTCTCCGAAGACGGCGAGCACATGCGTCTGGTGGGCGATGTGGGCCTGCCGCCCGAGGTGCGTTTCGCCGAACTGCTGGTGGACCGGCATTGCGGCACCTGCGGCGTGGCCGCCGACAGCGATGCCCCGGCCTGGAGCGCAGACATGAGCGAGTGCGCGCGCCACCACCCCTCGGACGCGCGCTTCTACCGGGACTGCCAGCGCATGCTGGCCGTGCCGCTGCGGCACCGCGGCCGCCTGCTGGGCCTGTACAACCTGTTTTTCTGCAGCGAGGCCGAGCTCGGCGCCGACGTGCAGACCGTGCTGCGTTCCATCGGCGAACTGCTGGGCCTGGCCCTGCACAACGCGCGCCTGGAGCGCGAGACCCTGGCCAGCACCGTGATGACCGAGCGCAAGTTCCTGGCCAGCGAGGTGCATGACAGCATCGCCCAGAGCCTGGCCTACGTGAACATGCGCCTGCCCCTGCTGCAGGACGCCATGCAGGCGCACGACGACACGCTGTCGCAGAAATACTTTGCCGACGTCGAGCAGGCCATGGGCAGCATCCAGTGCAACCTGCGCGAGATCCTGACCAACTTCCGCGTCGCCATGGATCCGCAGGGCCTCGTGCACGCGGTGCAGGTCCTGGCCGCCGAGTTCCGCCAGCGCGCGGGCATCCCGCTGCAGCTGCAGTGCGAGCTGCCCGAGCTCGGTCTCACGAGCGAGCAGGAAGTGCAGGTCTTTCACATCGTCCAGGAGGCGCTGGCCAACGTCGGCCGCCACGCCCAGGCACAGCAGGCCTGGCTGACGCTGAGCCATCGCGGCAGCCACCTCGATGTGCGTGTCGAGGACGACGGCCGCGGCGTGGCCGCCCTGCAGGCCGACGGCCGCGCGCATTTCGGGCTGGACATCATGAACGAACGTGCCCAGCGCCTGGGCGGCGTGGTGGAGATCGGCCCGCGCGTGGGCGGCGGGACCCGGGTGCGCCTGACGGTGCCGTTCCCGACGGCGTACGTGGGGAACGCATGAGCGCCGCACGGCCGTCAGCAGGCGCTTGCACCGCCATGCCCGGCGCGAAGGCTGCGCCGTGAGCCAGGCGGTGCGCCTGGTGCTGGTGGATGACCATGCCGTGCTGCGCAGCGGCCTGGCCGACCTGCTGCGCGGTCGCGGCGGCATGGAGGTGTTGGGCGACACGGGCAAGCCGGACGAGGCCGTGGCCCTGGTGCGCCAGCACCAGCCCGACCTGCTGCTGCTGGACCTGAGGCTGGGCCCCGTCGACGGCCTGAGCGTGCTGCGCGCCCTGCGTGCCGAGGGCATCGAGACCCCGGTGGTCATCCTCACCATGTGCACGGCCGAGGACGACCTGGCCGCGGCGCTGAGTGCCGGCGTGCGCGGCTACCTGCTCAAGGACATGGAACCCGACGAGGTGATCGAATCCATCCAGCGCGCCGCCCGTGGCGAGCTGGTGGTGGCGCCCAGCATGGCCCTCAAGCTGGCGCAGATGTGGCAGCAGGGCTCGGTCAAGCGCGATCTGGTCGGCAGCCTGACCGAGCGCGAGCGCGAGGTGCTGGAGCACGTGGCCCGCGGCAAGAGCAACAAGGTCATCGCCCAGGCCCTGGACATCAGCCACAACACCGTCAAGCTGCACGTGCGCCACATCATGGCCAAGCTCGATCTCGGTTCACGGGTGGAGGCGGCGGTGTTTGCCTTCGAGCACCGGACCTCGGGCGACAGCGCGCAGCCGGCCAGCGGCGAGCCGCGCAAGTAGACGGCCCTGCGCACAGCGCGCCCCTGTCGCCGCTCCCGGGCTCGGCGCCGACCATCGCGGCGACTTTTCCATTTCCCGTTTGGCAAAGAGACGCAAAACCGTCCCTTGTCTCCGAACCTGCAGGGTTTGCCGGTTTTGTTCATGCTGCACATAACCAACAGATCACCGGAAAGCCCATGAAAATCAACAGCTTGCGCGGGCAGTGCAGACCTTGTTCATACGCAGCGGACTTTGTTCATAAGACAGGTTTGCCGGCTTACGCGGTTTTGTTCATGACTATTGCGATGGGGAAAAACGGTGGAAACCCGATATATTTCAGGCACTTAAATCAAGAAACGGGAGGCGCCATGAACTTTGTTATGCCGACAGAACTGCGGCCTATATCAAGTTATGCAGCAATATGAGCCAACAACCTTGCCCTCCTGACTCCGTCGTGGCTGCTTGGGCAATTTGCTCGCCGGCAACCGTTGAAGCCGCACCGACGCTGCCGAATAGTCCAGGCTGGAAGGAACTTAGAGGCAAGGACACGTGGATCTATCTGCGCGTTACCAAAGCTGCGGCGCATGCCTTGGCCGAGCAACTGCTACGCGCCGCCGAAGGTCACGATCCTGCGGTGGCGACGGGTCAACCTGAGTCTGAGCATTCGGGCGGTCCCGTAGATCACCCGTTTGGATTTTTTATCCATCCTTACGGCTCCAGTCTTACCATTGAGGTTGCGGATATGCCCCCTATTCAAGCTCTGATGGAGGTAAAGCCTTCAAGCGCTGAACTTCTCTCTCCGGACGGGACAGGTAAACATGCGACAACTTTCAAGCGATAGGCTCATGGTGACCTTGTTGCATAACTGGTTGCTCGTCACGGACACGCAGCTCCAGGTTGCCGCTTCGCGGCGCTTGCTGCATGCCGGACAGCGCCGACGTTAGCCACCACATGCATCTCTGCCGTCCACTCATTCAAATCGCCGCCGCCGTACTTGGCGTATTCGCGTCCGCCGCTTCGTTTTCACAAACCGCATTCAGGTTTGGCGATGGTGCAGGCGAAGTCACAGTGCCCGCGTACTACGTGCAGATCGAAGACAAAGACGCCTCACTGGTCGTGCTGAGCAAGCCCGAAGGCAATGTCAAGCTCTACTTCGATCTTCACAAACTCGATGCTGCGGTCAAGGTTGCCAATCCAGGCGAGGCGTTAGTTCGCGAGCAGGCGGAGAAGAAGAGCAAGCAGCTCAAGCAGCATGCCGGCAAAGTACTGTTCTTCGACCCGAGTCCTCCCGCGAAGGTGGGCGAAGAAGTTGTTCTCAACCTCCATTGGCAAATCGGCTTCGGCAAAACACTTGTCGTCATGTCCGCGCGCGTCCCGCAGGCGGCGCGAGAAGCACCGGATGTGAAACGCTTTCTGTCTGGCGACATAGAGGCCATCATTGCCAGCTTGCGGAGGGTTGGTGGCTAACCCCTCCATCGAGCGGACATGCCCCGGCAAGCCGGGTCATGTCGAACGTTAGTCCTCACGATCGGCAAGTGTGTATCCCTGCCCAAAATGCGCTTCTATGGTCACCAGTGGTGCGACTGATTGCGCGCGCTGTGGTCACGTCTTCACGCCTGGCATCGATTGTCCAAGCATTCGTCCTTGGTGGGTCATTGAGCTACTTGGTCTCTCCATCGTTGCGGCCTATCTCTTCTTTGCTGTTCGTTCGGCCTACTACTCAGGAGTACTCAGAGTTCCGACGAAGCGAGACGTGCTCGTACTGGAGCAGACGAACTTCATCCCCTGGCTTTGGTGGCTCATGCTTGCGCTGCTTTTGTCGGTGGGCGTGGCGGCGGCTGCACGGGTCTTTCATATTCTGCTCATGCGGCTGCGAAGGCATTGCGCAGGCTGGCGAAAGTCAAACATCAGTGAGGCCTGACCCTGCAGTCAAGCGCCGATCGCCTACGGCGTCGGTTTACCTTAAACGGTGAAGCGACTCAGTTCGCCGCCGCCGGATTGATCGGCAGCTGCACCGGGACGTTGTGCGAGAGCTTGCTGGTGTCACCCGTGGCCGGGTCGAACCAGTGCAGGGTGCCGTGCAGCTTGACCACGTCGCCCACGATCAAGAGGCTGGGTGAGGTGAAGTTGCTCGCGGCCACCTTGGCCGGCAGGTCGGCCAGGGTGCCTGTGAGCACCTGCTGCGTTGCCAGGGTGCCGTGCTGCACGGCGGCAATCGGGCGCGATGCCGGGGCGCCATGCGCCATGAGCTGGCGGCAGATGTCGGGCAGGGCGTTCAGGCCCATGTAGATCACCACCGTCTGCTTCGGGCGCACCAGGGCGGCCCAGTCCAGGTCGGCGACGCTGCCTTCCTTCAGATGGCCGGTGACGAACATGGCCACCTGGGCGTGGTCACGGTGGGTGAGCGGGATGCCGGCGTAGCTGGCCACGCCGCAGGCCGCGGTGATGCCGGGCACGACCTCGAAGTCCACGCCGTGGGCGGCCAGTTCCTACATCTCCTCGCCGCCGCGGCCGAAGACGAAGGGGTCGCCGCCCTTGAGGCGCACCACCTGCTTGCCTTCGCGTGCCAGCTGCACCAGCAGGGCGTTGATCTGCTCCTGGCGCATGGTGTGTTCGTTGCGGCGCTTGCCGGCGTAGATGCGCTGCGCGTCGGCGCGGGCAAAGTCCAGCACGCCGCTGGAGACCAGGTGGTCGTAGACGATGGCGTCGGCACGCTCCAGCAGGCGCACGGCCTTGAGCGTCAGCAGTTCGGGGTCGCCCGGGCCGGCGCCCACCAGATAGACCCGGCCGCGCGCGGCGCCGGTGATGTGTTGGGTTTTCAATGGGCACCTCCCTTGCTGCCGCAACCGCCCCCCGTGCCGCAGCCGCCGCTGCCACAACCGCCCCCGGTGCTGGTGCCGCAGCCGCCAGCGCTGCTGCCCGCCGTCTCCGCCTCCTGCTGGACGAAGATGAAGTTGTACTGGCCGGGTTCGAGTTCGACGAAGTCGAGGGTCGTGTCCTCCAGCAGCGCCACATGGTGCGGGGCGATGACGATGTGCACGTCCTGGATCTGCAGGCGCGTGTCGCCGTCGCCCACGTCGTCGAAACCCATGCCGTAGCCGATGGAGCCATCGGGCTCGCGCCGGGCGGCTACGCGCAGCACGGCGTCCTGGGCGCCGCTGTCCTGGGCGGCTTGTGTGATCTGTTGCGCTGCGGCGCTGGTCAATGTGAACATGGTGTTGGCTCCTCTTCAGCTTAGTGTTCGCCCTTGGTCCGCAACAGGCCGGCCAGCCGGTTGCCCTGTTTCTGCGGGCCGCCGCGCGGGAACAACTCGTGCAGGTAATGGTTGTTGCCGCGCTCCGGGCCCCAGAGTTCGGTGAAGTGCTTGATCATGACGCGGACCTGGGCCTGAACACCATGTTCAGCATAGTACTCGCGCAGGTAGCGGATGATGGCCCAGTGCTCGTCGCCCAGTTTCAAGCCTTCGTGGGCAGCGAGGGCTCGCACGAAGTCTTCCGACCAGTCGCCCAGGTCGCGCAGATAACCTTCGGAGTCGGTCAGCACGGGCCGGCCTTTCACCATCAGTTCGCGGGTGAAGACATCCCGTGCGATGGGGGTGGGTGCTTCGGTCATGGGGCCACGCCTGCGGTTTCCGGTGCGGCCGCTGCACGGGCCGTGCCACGGCAGCGGCGCACGAAGTCGACGAAAGCGGGCGCCCAGCCCTCCGGTCCCAGGCTACGCAGATGGGCGTAGCCGGCCAGCACGTTGCGATGCACGAGGCCGTCAACTTTGCCGTCCAGGCCGTGGCCGCGTGTCACGCGCCAGGCCGTGCGGGCGCCGGCCGGCAGGCCTTCGAGGGCGGAGTAATGGAATTCGTGGCCGCGCACCTGGCAGTCGCGCATGGCGGGCCAGGGCATGACGGCGCTGGCGTTCAGGCTGACGTAGCCGCGGCCCACCGGCCTGGTGTGCATGACGACATCGGCAGGAATGGCGCCCACCATGCGGCCGGTCTGACCCTGCCAGCTGATGGAACGTGCCAGGTACATCAGGCCGCCGCATTCGGCGTAGACCGGCAGGCCGGCCTCGATGGCGTCGGCGATCTGCGCGCGCAGCGCGGCATTGGCCTGCAGCTGCGGCAGGAAGAGCTCGGGGAAGCCGCCGCCGATGAACAGGCCGTCAATGGCGGGCGGCAGGGTGGTGTCGCGCAGGGTGTCGAAGGGCAGCAGCTCGGCGCCAGCGGCTTCCAGCGCCTGCAGGTCGTCCGGGTAGTAGAAGCCGAAGGCCTGGTCGCGCGCCAGGCCGATGCGTACACGCTGCGCGGGGGCGACCGGCGCCGCTGCCGGCGGGGCGGGCTCGGGCTGGAAGCGGGGCGCACTGGCGGCCAGGTCGCGCACCCGCTGCAGGTCGACCTGGGCGGCGATGCGCGCCCCGATGCGCTGCACCTGCTGCGCGGCCTGGGCATGTTCGTTGCTGGGCATGAGGCCGAGGTGGCGTTCGGCCACGGCGAGTTCCTCGTCTTCGGCGATGGCGCCCAGCACCGGCACGTCGGTGTAGTGCTCGATCACGGCGCGCAGCTTGGCTTCGTGGCGGCTGCCGCCCAGGCGATTCAGGATGACACCGGCGATGCGCAGGTTTTTGTCGAAAGCCTGGTAACCCAGGATCAGCGGCGCGATGCCGCGGGTCATGCCGCGCGCGTCGATCACCAGCAGCACCGGCAGCTCCAGCATATGGGCCAGGGCGGCGTTGCTGTTGCTGCCGTCCAGGGCCAGGCCGTCGTACAGGCCCTTGTTGCCTTCGACGATGCTGAGGTCGGCGTGCTGCGCGTGCTGGCCGAACAGGGCGCGGATCTGCGCGCGCGTCATCAGGTAGGGATCGAGGTTGTAGCAGGGGCGGCCGCTGGCCTGGGCCAGCCACATGGGGTCGATGTAGTCCGGCCCCTTCTTGAAGGGCTGCACGCGCTGGCCTTGCGCGCTGAGCGCGGC
>CAUPQO010000010.1:0-33519 GCA_963513295.1 uncultured Hylemonella sp. | reverse complement strand
GGGTTGCCGATGGCCAGCACCGGGTCGCCGACCTGCAAGGAGTCGGAATTGCCCAGCACAATCACGGGTAGCTTGTCGAGTTCGATCTTGAGCACGGCCAGATCGCTGTCCGGGTCGCTGCCGATCACGCGGGCGCGGCTGCGCCGGCTGTCGTTGAGGATGACCTCGATTTCGTCGGCGCCCTCGATCACATGGTTGTTGGTCAGGATGTAGCCGCCGGGGCTGACAATGACACCGCTGCCCAGGCCGACCTGGGGCTCGTTGTCCTGATCCCCGAAAAAGAAGCGGAACCAGGGGTCGTTGCTGTTCGGGTTGCGCCGGGCCGCCTTGCTGGTGTTGATGCTGACCACGGCGGCCGAGGCTTTCTGGGCCGCCAGTCGGAAGCTGCCGGGCGCATGCGTGGTGTTGCGGTCGGAAGGCGCCTGGAAGAGGGCCACGGTTGGTGTCTCACCCGGCTGCATGACCCAGGCAGGCTTGAGCGTGGCCACGACGAAGTAGGCGGCCAGCAGGACGGTGACAGCTTGCGAGAACAGCAGCCAGAATCGTTTCATATGGGAAATTGTAGAGTGCCTGCTGCCATGTTGCCCCGGATCATCCATATTCAGCCCCTTGCCCCGGCCAAGCCGGCCCCGGGCCAGCCCTGCAGTGGCTGTGGTGTGTGCTGCCTGCATGAGCCCTGTCCCTTGGGTATCCTGCTCTCGGGGCGCCGCCGTGGCGCCTGTACGGCGCTGCGCTGGGAAGAGGCGGGGGCCCAGTACCGTTGTGGTGCCATGGTGCAGCCAGGTGAGGTGCTGCGCGCGGCCCTGCCTGTGGGCCTGGGCTGGCTGGCGCCCGTCCTGCTGCCGCTGCTGCGGCGCCTGGCAGGCCGCTGGATTGCGGCCGGCCAGGGCTGCGACTGCAGTCTGGAGGTGTCGCCAGGCCAGGCGGCCGCACAAACTGACCGACAATCGGCGCCATGACGGACCGCATCCAGCTTTTGCAGGCCTTCGATGCCCTGCTGCAACCCGAGCGCTTTCGCGACTACGGCCCCAACGGCCTGCAGGTGGAGGGGCGCCTGCCGGTGCGCAAGATCGTCTCGGGCGTCACCGCCAGCCGGGCCCTCATCGTGGCGGCGATTGCGGCCCAGGCCGATGCCATCTTCGTGCACCATGGCCTCTTCTGGCGCGGCCAGGACGGCCGTGTGACGGGCTGGATGAAACAACGCATGGCCCTGCTGCTGGCACATGACATCAACCTCTATGCCTACCACCTGCCGCTGGACGCCCATTCCGAGCTGGGCAACAACGCCCAGCTCGCGGCGCGCTTGGGGCTGCAGGCACAGGCGCGCTTTGGCGAGCAGGACCTTGGTTTCCTGGGGCAACGCACGGATGGTGGTGCCTTTGCCGATGCGGCTGACCTCGCCAGCCATGTGCAGCGCGTATTGAGACGCACGGTCACGGTGGTCGGTGAACCAAGAGGTGCTATCAAAAACGTAGCGTGGTGCACGGGGGGGGCTCAAAACTATTTTGAGGCAGCCATCGCTGCCGGCGCCGACGCCTTCATCACCGGTGAAATTTCCGAACCGCAGGCGCATTACGCACGCGAGTGCGGTGTCACCTTCATCGCCTGCGGTCACCATGCCAGCGAGCGTTATGGCGCGCCGGCCGTGGCGGGGCATGTTGCGGCACAGCTGGGGCTGGTCCATGAGTTCATCGAGATCGACAACCCGGCCTGACATGACGCGACCGCTGGCCATCACACTGGGCGATGCCGCCGGCATCGGGCCGGAAATCATCGCCAAGGCCTTTCGCGATGCCCCCGACCTGACACGCGGCTGCTTCGTGGTGGGTGACGCAGCCACGCTGCGACGCGCCACGCAGCTGATCCGGCGTGAAGGCGAGGCTGTCCAGCCGCTCGTGCTGCTGGACAGCGCAGAGGAGGCGCTGTCAGCGCCGCCGCATTGTCTGCCGGTGCTGCAGGTCGAGGCACTGGCGGCCCCCGTGCCTTTCGGCCGCATCAGCGCCGAGGCGGGCCGCTTGGCCGGGCGTTGCGTGGTGTGGGCGGCACAGGCCGCCTTGCGTGGGGAGATTGCCGGTCTGGTCACGGCGCCCTTGCACAAGGAGGCCCTGGCTGCCGCCGGGGCGCCTTTCGATACCTTTCCGGGACATACCGAGCTGCTGCAGGCCGAGGCGGCCGCCTTCCTGGACAAACCGGTGAGCGAACTGCCGGTGCGCATGATGCTGGCCAATGACGAGTTGCGCACCGTGCTGGTCAGCATCCATGTGTCGTTGCGCGAGGCGATCGAGGCGGTGACTGTCGACAATGTGCTGCAGACGCTGCGCATCACCCATGCGGCATTGGCCTCCATGCTGGGCCGTGCACCGCGTATTGCGGTGGCCGGGCTCAACCCTCATGCCGGGGAAGGCGGGCTGTTCGGGCGCGAGGAGGTCGACATCATTGCGCCGGCCCTGGCGCAGGCGCGCGCCGAGGGACTGGATGTGCAGGGACCTTATGCCCCCGACACCGTGTTCATGCGAGCGCGTACACGCGACGGCCAAGCAGGTGAATTCGATGTGGTGGTGGCGATGTACCACGACCAGGGATTGATCCCTGTCAAATACCTGGGCGTCGAAAAAGGCGTTAATGTCACCCTGGGTTTGCCGCTGGTACGCACCAGCCCGGACCATGGCACGGCCTTCGACATCGCGGGGACCGGGCAGGCCGATGCGAGCAGCCTGATCGAGGCGCTGCGCATGGCGCATCGCCTCTCGGAAGCACGCAGTCAGCGCCTGGAGGTCGGCTAGAATCATCAGCTGATCTGTATGGTCATATAAGTCAGTAAGCATATAACCCGGTAGACTTGATTGAGGATTTCCATGAGCGACACGCTTGCCGATAAGAGTCAGATGGACCCGAGCAAACGGACGTGGCTGATTGCCACTGGTTGTGCAGGTACCGTGGGTGGCGTGGCGGCCGCCATTCCCTTCATCAGCACTTTCCAGCCTTCCGAGCGCGCCAAGGCGGCCGGTGCGGCGGTCGAGGTGGACATTTCCGCTCTCAAGCCGGGCGAGAAGGTGACCATCGAGTGGCGCGGCAAGCCGGTCTGGATCATGCGCCGCACACCCGAGCAGCTGGCCACCCTGGAAAAGGTGGAAGGCCAGCTCGCCGATCCGAATTCCGATCGCAAGGCCTATCCGACGCCCGATTACGCCAAGAACCGCCATCGCTCGATCAAGCCTGAGCTGTTCGTCGGGGTCGGTATCTGCTCGCACCTGGGCTGCTCGCCGTCCGACAAGCTGCAGCCGGGCGCGCAACCCTCGCTCCCGGACGACTGGCAGGGTGGTTTCCTCTGTCCCTGCCACGGCTCGACCTTCGACATGGCCGGCCGCGTGTTCAAGAACAAACCGGCGCCCGATAACCTGGAAGTGCCGCCCCACATGTACCTGTCCGACAGCAAGCTGCTGATCGGCGACGACAAGAAGGCTTGAGGAACAAGAACATGGCTGAATTCAAGGAAATCGCCGCCGACGCTCCGGTGGTGGCCAAGGTCACCAACTGGCTGGAAAACCGCTTCCCGACCGCGTTCGATGCCTACCGTGTGCACATGTCGGAGTACTACGCTCCGAAGAACTTCAACTTCTGGTACTTCTTCGGTTCGCTGGCCATGCTGGTGCTGGTGATCCAGATCGTGACCGGCATCTTTCTGGTCATGCACTACAAGCCCGATGCAGCCCTGGCCTTCGGCTCGGTCGAGTACATCATGCGCGACGTGCCCTGGGGCTGGCTGGTGCGCTACATGCACTCCACCGGCGCCTCCGCCTTCTTCGTGGTGGTCTACCTGCACATGTTCCGCGGCCTGATCTACGGCAGCTACCGCAAGCCGCGTGAGTTGGTCTGGATCTTCGGTTGTGCCATCTTCCTGGTGCTGATGGCCGAAGCCTTCATGGGCTACCTGCTGCCCTGGGGCCAGATGTCCTACTGGGGCGCCCAGGTGATCGTGAACCTGTTCTCCGCCATCCCCTTCATCGGTCCGGACCTGGCCCTGCTGATCCGCGGCGACTACGTAGTCGGTGATGCCACCCTGAACCGCTTCTTCAGCTTCCACGTGATCGCCGTGCCCCTGGTCCTGCTGGGCCTGGTGGTGGCCCACCTGCTGGCCCTGCACGATGTCGGTTCCAACAATCCCGACGGCGTTGAGATCAAGGGCCCGAACGCACCCAAGGATGCCAAGGGCAAGCCGCTGGACGGCATCCCCTTCCATCCCTATTACACGGTGCACGACATCATGGGCGTCAGCGTGTTCCTGATGGTCTTCTCGGCCATCGTGTTCTTCGCGCCCGAGTTCGGCGGCTACTTCCTGGAGTACAACAACTTCATCCCGGCCGATCCGCTCAAGACCCCGGCGCACATCGCCCCGGTCTGGTACTTCACGCCCTACTACTCCATGCTGCGCGCCATCACTACCGAGATGATGTACGCCCTGATCGCCTGCGTGGTGCTGGCGGCTGCCCTGGGCGTGCTGCGCACCCAGCTGTCGATGCTGGGCAAGGGTGTGGTGATGGGGGCTGCTCTGGTGCTGATCGCACTGATGCTGGCCATCGATGCCAAGTTCTGGGGCGTGGTCGTGATGGGTGGCGCCGTGGTCATCCTGTTCTTCCTGCCTTGGCTGGACAACTGCGCGGTCAAGTCGATCCGCTACCGTCCGGACTGGCACAAGGTTCTCTACGGCATCTTCGTGATCAACTTCGTCATCCTGGCCTACCTCGGCGTGCAGGCGCCGTCGCCGATCGGTGAGCGCGTGTCGCAGGTCGGCACCTTGTTCTACTTCGTCTTCTTCCTGCTGATGCCTGGGTGGAGCCGTCTGGGTCAGACCAAGCCGGTGCCCAGTCGCGTGACTTTCGAGGCGCACTGAGCCGGAGAAACAAAATGAAAAAAATTATTCTTGCCCTCACCACCTTCTTCGTGTTCAGCACGGGTGCGCTGGCTGCCGAAGGCGGCATCGCCTGGGACAAGGCGCCCGGCAACACCAGCGACCATGCTTCGTTGCAGAACGGCGCCAGGCTCTTTGTCAACTACTGCCTGAACTGCCACTCTGCCGCCTACATGCGCTACAACCGCCTGCAGGACATCGGTTTCACCACCGAGCAGATCAAGGACAACCTGCTGTTCACGACCGACAAGGTTGGCGAGACCATGAAGGCGGCCATCGATCCCAAGCAGGCCAAGGAATGGTTCGGCGCCAATCCGCCCGACCTGACCGTGATCGCCCGCTCGCGTGCCGGCCATGGCGGCACCGGTGCCGACTACCTTTACACCTTCCTGCGCACCTTCTATCCGGACGCCACCAAGGCGACGGGCTGGAACAACCTGGCGTTCCCCAGCGTGGGCATGCCGCACGTGCTGTGGGAGTTGCAGGGCCAGCGTCGGCCGCTGGTCGAGATTCGCAAGGAGCATGGCCACGACGTGGAGATCTTCAAGGGCTGGCAGCAGGTGACGTTTGGCACCATGACGCCCTTGCAGTACGACCAGGCGGTGGGTGACCTGGTGAACTTCCTGCAATGGATGGGCGAGCCCTCCCAGAACACGCGCGTGCGTGTGGGTGTCTGGGTCATGCTTTTCCTGCTGGTCTTCACTCTGATCGCTTGGCGACTCAACGCGGCCTACTGGAAAGACATCAAGTAAGCGCCTGCTTTAACTTATTTTGCACCAAAACGGTGCAAAACTTGCTATTTATAGAGTGGGTTTGCGACAATGCAGCCCACTCTTTTAGTTTCGACCTGATCTGCTCACAGATCAGTCTACCCTGAAACTAGGTTTTGATTTTTAGGAGCTTCCCCCATGATGGTGTTGTACTCGGGCACGACCTGCCCCTTCTCCCACCGCTGCCGTTTTGTCCTGTTCGAGAAGGGCATGGATTTCGAGATCCGTGATGTCGATCTCTATAACAAGCCTGAAGACATCAGCGTCATGAACCCCTACGGCCAAGTGCCCATTCTGGTCGAGCGTGACCTGATCCTGTACGAGTCGAACATCATCAACGAGTACATCGACGAGCGTTTCCCGCATCCGCAGCTCATGCCCGGCGACCCGGTTGACCGCGCCCGCGTGCGACTGTTCCTGCTCAACTTCGAGAAGGAATTGTTTGTTCACGTGGCCACACTCGAAGACCGCAAATCCAAGAGCAATGAGAAGGCGCTGGAGAAGGCCCGTTCGCACATCCGCGACCGCCTGACCCAGCTCGCCCCGGTATTCCTGAAGAACAAGTACATGCTGGGCGACAACTTCTCCATGCTGGACGTGGCCATCGCCCCGCTGCTGTGGCGCCTGGACTACTACGGCATCGAGCTGAGCAAGAACGCGGCGCCCCTGCTGAAGTACGCGGAGCGTATCTTCTCGCGCCCGGCCTACATTGAAGCGCTGACGCCGTCCGAGAAGGTGATGCGCAAGTAAGGTCAGCTTCCGTGTCCACGACGAGTGCCAGCGGGACGACCTCGACCCGCCCCTATCTGGTCCGTGCTCTTTACGAGTGGTGTACCGACAACGGCCTGACGCCTTATGTGGCCGTGCGGGTCGATGACACGGTGCGCGTGCCGCGCGAGTATGTCAAGGACGGCGAGATCGTCCTCAACATCAGCATGGACGCCACCAGCGCCCTCAAGCTGGGGAACGACTACATCGAGTTCAAGGCCCGCTTTGCTGGTGTGGCGCGCGACATCATGGTGCCGCTGAACCGGGTCATGGCCATCTATGCGCGCGAAAGCGGTCAGGGCATGGCTTTCCCGCTGGACGAGGACGAGCAAGCATCAGGGCCGATGACTGACGAAGCGGATGCCGCCGTCGAGCCCGAAATGCCCTCCGCCCCGGCGCCCATGCTGAGCAGTGTTGAGCCGGCACGCAGCGAGGGGGTGGATGAACCCGAGCCGCCACGACCCGGCGGGGCGGGGCGTCCTGCGCTCAAGCGCATCAAGTAACGCAGTCGGCGCAGGGGGCTGGCACCCTGCTGCCATCTGTCCCGGGCCTCGGGGCGTACAGTAAAATTGCCAGCGCGCCGATTTAGCTCAGTTGGTAGAGCAACCGCCTTGTAAGCGGTAGGTCGTCAGTTCGAATCCGACAATCGGCACCATTTCCGGCCAAAAATCTCTCTTTGGCCTGCTTTTTGCATAGTCAGCGGGCAGACGGAATTTGTACTTTGAGCCGGATTGCGCTAACCTCCCAGCCTTTGGTGCGCAAATGAGCCTCCATCGCTGGCAGAAGCTGGCGGATCTTGGCAGCAGCAGCGTTGCTGTTAACAATCAGACACCAAATTGAACCGTCGATCGGTCCCGCTATGACGGCGGGGCGTAGCACGGCCGGTATCATCGCTTCAACAGCTTTGAGCCGGGCAACGGAGTCCTTGCTGAGCTCGCTCAGGCGGGTCAGCATCGGCGATTCCTGTGTGGCCTGCAGCAGCGTGACTGTCTGATGGCGGCGGGTCGTCATTCGAGGGTGGGTAAAGAGGGAATAGAGATGCATTTGATTATCACGGATGCATGGCTGGCCAAAAGCCGTGCAATACATCTGAGTGGTACCAAGCTGCTGCTGGCCGGCCTGAGCCTGTCCTTCGCACTGATGCTGGTGGCTGCGGGTCTGTACCACTGGGTGTTCCTGAAGGGCGCCCGTGAAGGCTGGCCTGTGATTGGTGCGCTGGTCAAGCTGGTGGTCAAGGATGAATTCGCCTTGCGGGACCGCTTCATGCGCGAAAACCTCGATGTCATGGCGCGTCGCCTCGGTGAGATGCAGGCCAAACTGCTGCAACTGGAATCCCTGGGTGAGCGTGTTTCCGGCCTGGCCGGCATCAATCCCGCCGACATCCGGGCCAAACCTGGCCAGGGCGGCGCTCTGGTGTCGGGCCGTCCTCTGACCATGGAGGAACTGGAGAGAACCCTGGCGGATCTGGACCGCGTGACGGCCCAGCGCACCGACCTGATGGCTGTCGTCGAATCCCGCCTGTTCGAGCAGAAGGTTCGTACCATGATGATCCCGACCCAGCATCCCGTCGCCTTCGGGGGAGCCGGGTCCGGCTTTGGCTGGCGCATCGACCCGTTCACCGGCCGCTCGGCCCTGCACACCGGCATTGACTACCAGTCTTCTACCGGAACGGCCATCCTGGCAGCGGCTGGCGGTGTGGTGGTTACCCAGGAATTCCGGCCAGATTACGGCAATATGGTCGAAGTCGACCATGGCAAGGACCTGATCACGCGGTATGCCCATGCATCCAAGGTCATGGTCAAGAAGGGCGATCTGGTCAAGCGGGGGCAAAAGATCGGCGAAGTGGGCACCACCGGGCGTTCAACGGGGCCGCACCTGCATTTCGAGGTACTGGTACGTGGCGTACCCCAGGACCCGCACAAGTTCATGAGCGCCAGCCGCAGTCAGCCAGCCCAGCAACTGGCGCTGGCTTCAGCAGCGCCAGCGCCGCTGGCGGTCAAGGCCCCGGCCCCGGTGGCGGCGACCATTGTTGCCCCAGCCCAGCCCAAGGCGCCCGCTGTGGTGACAGTCCTGGGCGTCGCTCAGCCCCAGGTCAAGGCGGTGGCGCCATCGGTTCCTATGCCGGTTGCTGCTGCGCCTGTGCCAGCAAGCATCGCCGCGGCCAAGCCGGCCACCGTCGCTCCTGCGCCCGACGCCGTGCCTGCGCCGGCAGCACCAGCCCCGCCAGCGCTACAAAGGTAGAATCAAGCGCTTCGCGCTCCCGGCGCCGCAAGGCGACGGGATCAGCTGTTGCCTTAGCTGGCGACACTCATCATCTAGACAGATAAGGATTGCACGGCTCTGCCGGTTTTGACACCAGCAGGGCAGTGCGGCGTTCATGGGCATCAACATCCTCACCAAAATATTCGGCAGCCGCAATGATCGGCTGCTCAAGCAATACCGCGGCGTGGTCGTCCGCATCAATGCGCTGGAACCTGAATTCGAAAAGCTGGACGATGGCGCCTTGCAGGCCAAGACAGGCGAATTCCGTGAGCGCATAACGAAAGGCGAAAGCCTGGAGGCGCTGCTGCCGGAAGCGTTTGCTGTGGTCAGGGAAGCCTCCAAGCGTGTCATGAAGATGCGCCACTTTGACGTACAGCTCATGGGTGGCATATCGCTGCACCAAGGCAAGATCTCGGAAATGCGCACCGGCGAAGGCAAGACCCTGACCGCCACCCTGCCGGTCTACCTCAATGCGCTGACGGGCAATGGCGTGCACGTCGTCACGGTCAATGACTACCTGGCCAATCGTGACGCCAAGTGGATGGGACGGCTGTACAACTTCCTGGGTCTCACGGTGGGGGTGAACCTGCCGCAGATGTCGCGTCAGGAAAAGCAGGCTGCCTACGCTGCCGACATCACCTACGGCACGAACAACGAGTACGGCTTCGACTATCTGCGCGACAACATGGTCTACGAGGTGGTGGATCGCGTGCAGCGCGGTCTCAACTACGCCATCGTGGACGAGGTTGACTCCATCCTGATCGACGAGGCACGCACACCGCTCATCATCAGCGGCCAGGCCGAAGACCATACGGCGCTGTACCTGGCGATCAACAAGATCGTGCCGGGCCTGACACGCCAGGAGGGTGAGGCCGACCCCCGTACCGGCGAGGGTGTCATCAAACCGGGTGACTTCACGGTGGATGAGAAGAGTCATCAGGTCTTCCTGACGGAAATGGGGCATGAGAAGTCAGAAGCCCTGCTGGCCCAGGCCGGCCTGCTGCCGGAAGGTGCCAGTCTCTACGACCCCGCCAACATCACGCTGGTGCACCATCTGTATGCCGGCCTGAGGGCGCGGCACCTCTATCACCGGGATCAGCACTATGTGGTCCAGAACGGCGAGGTGGTCATCGTCGACGAGTTCACCGGTCGTTTGATGACGGGGCGGCGCTGGAGCGACGGCCTGCACCAGGCTGTCGAAGCCAAGGAAGGCGTGGCGATCCAGGCCGAGAACCAGACCCTGGCGTCCATCACCTTCCAGAACTATTTCCGTCTCTATGGCAAGCTGGCCGGCATGACCGGTACCGCCGATACCGAGGCCTACGAATTTCAGGAGATCTACGGCCTGGAGACGGTGGTGATTCCGCCCAACCGACCGAGCAGCCGCGACGATCAGCTCGATCGCGTGTACAAGACCACGCGCGAGAAGTACGAGGCGGCGATCACCGATATCCGCGAGTGCTACGAACGGGGCCAACCCGTGCTGGTGGGGACGACCTCGATCGAGAACTCGGAAATCATTGCGCAGTTGCTGGAAAAGGCCAAGTTGCCGCACCAGGTGCTCAATGCCAAGCAGCATGCGCGCGAAGCGGACATCATCGCCCAGGCCGGTCGTCCCAAGATGATCACCATCGCCACCAACATGGCGGGCCGTGGCACCGACATCGTGCTGGGGGGCAATGTCGAAAAGGCGATCGAGATCATCGAAGCCGATGCCTCGTTGGATGCGACCGCCAAGCGGCAGCAGATCGATGCGCTGCGTGTGCAGTGGAACCAGGACCATGAAAAGGTGGTGGCCCTGGGCGGCTTGCGCATCATCGCCACCGAGCGCCATGAGTCTCGTCGTATCGACAACCAGCTGCGCGGCCGGTCCGGTCGCCAGGGCGATCCCGGTTCTTCGCGCTTCTACCTGAGCCTGGACGACGCGCTGATGCGTATCTTTGCCGGTGACCGTGTGCGCGCCATCATGGACAGGCTGAAGATGCCGGATGGCGAGGCCATCGAGGCAGGCATTGTCACGCGCAGCATCGAGAGCGCCCAACGCAAGGTCGAAGCGCGCAATTTCGATGTCCGCAAGCAGCTGCTCGAGTATGACGACGTGGCCAACGACCAGCGCAAGGTGATCTACCAGCAGCGCAATGCCATCCTGGATGCACAAGCCCTGTCGAGCCAGATCGCCTCACTGCGCGAGGGCTGTTTTGCCGATCTGGTGCGTCAGTTCGTGCCGCAGGAATCGGTCGAAGAGCAATGGGATATCCCGGCCCTCGAAAAGATTCTGCATGACGAATGGCAGCTGGATGTCCCCTTGCAAAGCATGGTGCAGGATGCCAGCGCCATCGGTGACGACGAGATCCTTGAGAAGGTGGTTGCCGCAGCGCATGCGGCCTACGAAGCCAAGGTGGCCGAGGTCGGCGCTGGCAATTTCACGCAGTTCGAGCGCATGGTATTGCTGCAGAGCATCGACACCCACTGGCGCGAACATCTCAGTGCACTGGACTATCTGCGCCAGGGTATCCATCTGCGCGGCTACGCACAGAAGCAGCCCAAGCAGGAATACAAGCGCGAGGCTTTCGAGCTTTTCGGTCAGCTGCTGGATTCCGTCAAGAACGAAGTGACACGTGTCCTCATGACGGTGCGCGTTCAGTCCAGTGAGCAGATCGAGCAGGCGACCGAAGCCATGGAGAGCAAGGCCGAACACATCGCCAACGTGACCTATACAGCGCCGACGGAAACCGGCGAGGTTGAGACACGGCTGGATACTGCGACCCAGGTTGCAGCCGTGCCGCGTGCTGGCCGCAACGAGCCCTGCCCCTGTGGCAGCGGCAAGAAATACAAGCATTGCCACGGCAAGCTGAGCTGAACCTGCTGTCCCCACCTCCGATCCGAGTTGCAACATGCCCGTCAACCTGTCTGCTCCCAATCCGGCCGAACTCTTCCCCATTGCCGGGGTGCGCATCGGCGTCGCCGAAGCCGGTGTGCGCAAGGCGAACCGCAAGGACCTGACGGTCGTGCTGCTGGACGAGGGCGCATCCGTCGCCGGTGTCTTCACGCAAAACCGCTTCTGTGCCGCGCCCGTCCAGGTCTGCCGTGAGCATCTGGCCGCAGGCCGCGGCATTCGAGCCATGGTGATCAACACCGGCAATGCGAATGCCGGAACCGGGCAGGAAGGCCTGGTGCGGGCACGCAGCACCTGTGCCGCCCTGGCCAGGCAACTGAAGATTGCTCCTGAGCAGATCTTGCCTTTCTCGACCGGCGTGATCATGGAGCAGCTGCCGCACGAGCGCATCGAGGCCGGCCTGCCCGCCGCGCTGGCCGACGCGCGTGAGGACAACTGGAGCCGCGCCGCCGAAGGCATCATGACCACCGACACCGTGCCCAAGGCCTTTGGTGTCCAGCTCACGATTGCCGGTGCCAAGGTCAGCATCACGGGTATCAGCAAGGGGGCGGGCATGATCCGCCCGAACATGGCCACCATGCTGGGCTACATGGCCACGGATGCCCGCGTGAGCCCGCAGCTCATGCAGCAGCTGGCGCGCGAGTTGGCCGACGGCTCCTTCAATCGTGTGACGGTCGATGGCGACACCTCGACCAATGACTCTTTCGTGGTCATCGCCAGCAACAAGGCGGCTCATCCGGTGATCGAATCGCTGGACAGCGCCGAGGGCCGGCAGCTCAAGGCGGCCATGCTGGAGGTGGCGCGCAAGCTGGCGCAGGCCATCGTGCGCGACGGCGAGGGCGCGACCAAATTCATCACCATCCGTGTGCAGGGTGGCAAGACGGCGGAAGAGTGCCGCCAGGTGGCCTATGCCATCGCCCACTCGCCGCTGGTCAAGACGGCTTTTTACGCCAGCGATCCGAACCTGGGGCGCATCCTGGCCGCGGTGGGGTATGCCGGCATCGCCGACCTCGACCAGAGCGGCATTGATCTTTTCCTGGACGATGTGCATGTGGCCGTGCAGGGCGGGCGCAACCCGTCCTATCGTGAGGAAGACGGCCAGCGCGTGATGAAACAAAGCGAGATCACGGTGCGCGTGGTGCTGGGGCGCGGTCAGGCCGAAGACACGGTCTGGACCTGTGACTTCAGCCACGAGTACGTGACCATCAACGCCGATTACCGTTCCTGATTTTTCATGCAGTCCCAACTTGAACGCCTGCTGCTGCGTGCCGAGCACCTCATGGCGCGCATCGAGTCCATCCTGCCCCAGCCGCTGAGCCAGCCCGACTGGGGGGCTTCCATCGCCTTCCGCTATCGCAAGCGCAGTTCCGGCCATGGGGTGATCGAGCCGGTGCGTCATGTTGGCGAGATGAAGCTCGACCAGCTCAAGGAAATCGAGCAGCAGAAGGAAAAGATCCAGCGCAATACCGAGCAGTTCGTCCGCGGCCTGCCCGCCAACAACGTGCTGCTGACCGGTGCGCGCGGGACCGGCAAGTCTTCGCTGATCCGGGCCTGCCTGCATACCTATGCCGGGCAGGGCCTGCGCCTGATCGAGGTCGACAAGAGCGATATGGTGGACCTGCCCGATATCGTGGAGGCCGTGTCCCAGCGCCCTGAGAAGTTCATCGTTTTTTGCGACGACCTCAGCTTCGAGGAGGGTGAGCCCGGCTACAAGGCGCTCAAGTCCATCCTGGATGGCTCGGTATCGGCCACCACGGCCAATGTGCTGATCTATGTGACCAGCAACCGGCGCCACCTGCTGCCCGAGTACATGAAGGACAACCTCAGCTACACGCATACCGACGATGGGGAGATCCATCCCGGTGAAGTGGTGGAGGAGAAGATCTCCCTGTCCGAGCGCTTCGGCCTGTGGGTCAGCTTCTATCCCTTCAGCCAGGATGAATACCTGAGCATCGTGGCGCAATGGCTGTCATCCTTTGGTGTGGCCACGCCGGCCATCGAGGCGGCCCAGGCCGAGGCCCTGGTCTGGGCGCTGGAGCGCGGCTCGCGCAGCGGACGCGTGGCTTATCAGTTCGCCAAGGACTATGCGGGCAAGCATACGAGCCAGGCATGAGCCAGCCCCTGATCGCCGATGGCGACCGGCCGCGCGTGGGCGGCACCGATCGGCCGGTGACCGAGGTCGCCGTTGGCGTGCTGATCCAGCCGGACGGGCTTTTCCTGCTGACCTCCCGTCCCGAAGGTAAGGTCTATGCGGGTTACTGGGAATTTCCTGGCGGCAAGCTGGAGGCCGGCGAAAGCGTGGACCAGGCCTTGCGGCGCGAGCTGCACGAGGAGCTGGGCATAGACGCGCTGGCGATCGAGCCCTGGAAGACGGAACTGGTGGACTATCCGCATGCCCTTGTGCGTCTGAATTTCTGCAAGGTCTTGCGCTGGCAGGGTGAGCTGCAGATGCGGGAAGGGCAGTCTTTTGTGTGGGCACGGTTGCCGGTGCAGGCGGTTCCTGTCTTGCCGGGGGCCATCCCGGTGCTGCACTGGCTGGCACAGGAGCGGGGCCATGCCGGGCCCATCCAGGCGCCGGCATCCGGGACGGGCTGAGCCCGAACCACGACTGCAGCCTTACTGCAGTTTCGGGTCCCCGAATTCCTGGTCGTCCGGTGGTGCTTCGGCGGGCATACGGAAGCTCTCGCTGGCCCAGGCCCCCAGGTCGATCTTCTTGCACCGCTCGCTGCAGAAGGGGCGATAGGGGTTGCTGGGGGCATAGACGCTGTCCCCGCCGCAACTCGGGCAGGGGACCAGGCGTGGTTTTCCGGATGGGGAGCTGTCGTCAGAGCGCGTCATGCTCAAACTCTCTGGAAGGATGTGATGCTCAGGAACAGAGCGTCAGGTCGAAGGATGCGTCCTGGTTGCTGGCATGCAGGCGGTCATCGGCCTCGAGGCGCATGAGGCGGATCGACACGATCAGGCGATTGCCGCTGATTTCAGGAATCAGACCCAGGGCAGGGTCGATGCTCAGGCGCAGCAGTTGGAAGGTCCGTCCCTGGGGCAGGGGCTGCTGATACTGGCCACCAGCGGCCATGACCTTCTGGGCCACACCCGAATCCCGCAACAGCGTCAGCAGCAGGCTGATCGCATCGGCGATCGGGGTCAGCGTGGCAATCCAGCGGTGCAGATCTTCACGCCGCTGCTCGCCGCTGGCGTGCTGCCAGGCAAAGTAGGCCGGAAGATCGAAGGCGCAGGTGCCACCCGGGATGCCGATACGGCTGCGGATGCTCATGAGCCAGTCGTTCTCGGTCAGGTGGTGTCCGGCCTTGCCGGAGAGGTTGCTGAGCTGGCTGTGGCAGTTCTCGATCTGCTGCAGGACTTCATCAAGCACCGTCTGGGCAATGCTGGGATTGCCCCGGTAAGCGTTGAGGATCTGCTTTTGCCGGTCCAGGTCACGCAGTACATCGGATTTGAGGTCGGCCCGGGCGCCTACGTCCATGACTTCGAAGAGGCTGGCCAGGGCGTAGTGGTGGTCGAGAGCTTCGTCACGGGCGACCAGTTCGAGCAGGCGTTGGAACAGGTTTTCCAGCCGCAGGTAGGTCCTGATGCGCTCGTTGAATGGATATTCGTAGGTGATCACGCTGGTACTTCCGGACGGCGAATCATAGCCCGAAGCGGCGGGCCAGCAGGCCGACGAGCCGGGCCAGTTCCGACAGATTCAGTTCATCGTTGCAGATCACGTGGTCGGCCGCCAGCAGGCGCAGGCGCCTGCTGGCCTGCTGGGCCAGGATGCTTTCAATCTCTGGCCGGCTAAGTCCGCTGCGCTGCATGACACGCTGGATCTGGGTCTCGGGTCGGCAGTCCAGAACCAGGACCTGGTCCAGGCGAGCACGCCAGTGGGTGGATTCGACCAGCAGCGGAATGTCGAACACGATGCAACGGTGGCCAGCTTCGATGGCCACCTCGGCCTGCTGCCGGGTCCCCAGGCCAACCAGGGGATGCACGATCTGCTCCAGCCGGCGCCTTGCCGTCGGGTCACTGAAAACCAGGGCGCGCATGCGCTCGCGGTCCAGTGCGCCTTCGGCGGTGATGAAGTCAGGGCCGAAAGCCTGCCGGATGGCCTCGATGGCGTGGCCACCTGCTGCCGTCGTCTGGCGTGAAATCGCATCGGCATCGACGATCGCAGCACCGTGCCTTGCCAGCATGCCCGCCACCGTGCTCTTGCCGCTGCCGATGCCGCCTGTGAGGCCGAGCCGCATCACGCCGCGCATCGTTCACAGCCCGACAAAACGCAGGATGCTTTGCGGCCCGAAGACCATGGCCGTGAGCCCGGCGGCGGCCAGAAAGGGGCCGAAAGGCACATAACCGCCTTCGCGCAAGCCACTGCTGAATTTCAGTGCGATGCCGATGATGGCGCCGATCACCGAAGCCATCAGGATGATGGGCACCAGGGCGGTCCAGCCGAACCAGGCTCCGAGTGCGGCAAAGAGCTTGAAATCGCCAAAGCCCATGCCTTCCTTGCCGGTGACCAGCTTGAAGCTCCAGTAGACCAGCCACAGGGACAGATACCCGCCTATGGCGCCCCACAAGGCGTCAGGCAAGGTGACGTTATTCCATTTCAGGGCCGCCAGAATCAGGCCGGCCCAGAGCAGGGGCTGGGTGATGCTGTCGGGCAGCAGTGTAGTGTCCCAGTCGATTAGGGCCAGTGCGACGATGGCGGCCGAAAAGCCGCACCAGGCCAGTCCTGTGGGCGTTGCCTCCCAGCGCCAGCCGCAGTATGCAAACAGGGCGGCCGTGACCAGTTCGACCAGCGGATAGCGCAGGCTGATGCGTGTCGCGCAAGCCGAGCATCTGCCGCGCAGGAAGAGGTAGCTCAGCACCGGGATGTTCTCGTACCAGCGGATGGCGTGGCCACATTTCTGGCAGCGGGAGCGCGGCACCAGCAGATTGAAGGGCTCTGCCTTGGCCGGCTCCTGGCCTGAAAGCTCGGCACATTCGGCAGCCCATTGCCGCTCCATGAGCTTGGGCAGGCGAAAGATGACGACATTGAGGAAGCTGCCGATCAGCAGCCCCAGCACGCCGATCAGGCCGGCGTCGAAGACCTGCGACACCAGCATCAGACCACCTGGCCCAGCTTGAAGATGGGCAGGTACATCGAGACCACGATGCCGCCGACGATGGTTCCCAGGAACACGATGATGATGGGCTCCATCAGGCTGGACAGGCCGGCCACCATGTCGTCGACCTCGGCTTCATAGAAGTCGGCCGCCTTGCCCAGCATGTGGTCAATCGAGCCGGACTCTTCGCCAATCGCGCACATCTGCAGGACCATGCTAGGGAACAGGTGAACATTGGTCATGGCCGCGGTCAGGCTGGTACCGGTGGAGACTTCGTGCTGGATCTTGAGGGTGGCTTCTTCATACAACCAGTTGCCGGCGGCACCGCCCACCGAGTCCAGGGCTTCCACCAGCGGCACACCGGCGGCGAACATGGTGGCGAGCGTGCGGGTCCAGCGCGCGATGCAGGATTTGTCGATCAGTCCGCCGAAGACCGGGACTTTCAACATCAGCCGGTCCATGAATTGCTGCATCTTGCGATTGCGCTGCCAGGCCTGAAAGAAGAAGTAGAAGCCGCCGCCTAGACCGCCGAAGATCAGCCACCACCAGGCGACGAAGAATTCGCTCATGCCGATCACGAACAGTGTGGGGGCTGGCAGGTCGGCGCCAAAGGAGGAAAACACTTCCTTGAAAGCCGGGACGACGAAGATCATGATCACGGCGATCACGACAAAAGCCACAACAACCACCGAGATCGGGTACATCAAGGCCGACTTGATCTTGGACTTGATGGCCTGGGTTTTTTCCATGTAGACGGCCAGGCGGTCCAGGAGCTGGTCCAGGATACCGGCCTGTTCGCCTGCTTCGACCAGGTTGCAGTAGAGGTTGTCGAAGTAGATCGGGTACTTGCGGAAAGCGGTGCTCAATGATGTTCCGGTTTCGACATCGTTGCGGATGTCGTTGAGCAGTCGTGTCACGCTCGGGTTGGCATTGCCGCGGCCCACGATGTCAAAGGCTTGCAGCAGGGGCACACCGGCCTTCATCATGGTGGCGAGCTGGCGCGTGAACAGGGTCAGGTCTTTGGGCGTGATCCGTTTTCCTGAACGCATCCGGCGCTTTTTCACCTTACCCGGCGTGATGCCCTGACGGCGCAGGGAGGCCAGCACCTGGTTTTCTCCGGCAGCGCGTATCTCGCCGCGCACCAACTTGCCGTTGCGGTCCTTGCCTTCCCACTCGAAGACCTGTTCCTTGGCGCTCTTGGATTGTGCTGTTGCCATGCTGTCCCCTGAAGCTCCTGTTTGTTATTCGTTGGTGACGGCCAGGACTTCTTCCAGCGAAGTCAGGCCCTGCTTGACCTTGTGCAGGCCGGATAGGCGCAGCGAGCGCACGCCTTCGGCTTGCGCCTGCTTGGCGATGTCCAGTGCCGAACCGTCCCGCAGGATGATGCGCTGCAGTTCCTCGGTGATGGGCATGACCTGGTAGATGCCCACGCGCCCCTTGTAGCCGTTGTTGCAGGCAGAGCAGCCGACCGGGCGATAGTTGATCCAGGAGCCGTCCAGCTCGTCCGGCTGGAAGCCGGCGTCAAGCATGGTTTTCTTGGGGATCTCGGCCGGCGCCTTGCAGTTCGGGCAAAGGCGGCGCGCCAGTCGCTGGGCCGTGATCAGGATGACGCTGGAGGCGATGTTGAACGGGGCAATCCCCATATTGCGCATGCGCGTGAGGGTGGTGGGCGCGTCATTGGTGTGCAGCGTGGACATCACCAGGTGGCCCGTCTGGGCCGCCTTGATGGCGATATCGGCGGTTTCCAGATCGCGGATTTCGCCGACCATGATGATGTCTGGGTCCTGACGCAGGAAGGACTTGAGCGCGGCGGCAAAGGTCAGGCCGGCCTTGTCGTTGACATTGACCTGGTTCACGCCCGGCAGATTGATTTCGGACGGATCTTCGGCCGTGGCAATGTTTACGCCCGGCTTGTTCAGCAGATTCAGGCAGGTGTAGAGCGACACCGTCTTGCCCGAGCCGGTGGGGCCGGTAACCA
Source organism: uncultured Hylemonella sp. (assembly GCA_963513295.1). Taxonomy (GTDB): domain Bacteria; phylum Pseudomonadota; class Gammaproteobacteria; order Burkholderiales; family Burkholderiaceae_C; genus Hylemonella. The sequence goes on along the minus strand of CAUPQO010000010.1, from coordinate 14,837 downwards.
GGATCATGCCGTAGGGACGTGCGATCGCTTTGAGCAGTCGCTCTTTTTCTTCCGGCTCATAGCCCAGCGCATCGATACCCAGCTTGGCACTGCTCGGGTCAAGGATACGGATCACGATCTTTTCGCCGAACAGCGTGGGCAGCGTGCTGACCCGGAAATCGATGACGCGCTCGGGCCCGACCTTGAGCTTCATCTTGCCGTCCTGCGGCACCCGTTTCTCGGAGATGTCCATCTTGGAGATCACCTTGATGCGCGAGGCCAGCTTGTCCTTGATGGCCACGGGCGGCGAGGCGATCTCGCGCAATTCCCCGTCGATACGGAAGCGCACCCGGTAGTTGTGCTCGTAGGGCTCGAAATGCAGGTCCGAGGCGCGCATGCCGATGGCGTCGATCAGCATCTTGTGCAGGAACTTGACGACCGGTGCGTCGTCGACCTCGGAGGTGGTGGATTCGGTGCTGTCGTTGACGGCCTCGGTCGTGAATTCGTCGAACTCGATATCGCCGCCGACGATGTTGTCGATGGCCTCCGAGGCCGAGGTGGCGTGGACTTCCACCAGCTTGAGCAGCTTGTCGTACTCGGCGATGATCCAGTCCACCCCCATCTGGCTGGCGAACTTGATCTTTTCCGCTGCGGCCTGATCGGAAGGGTCGGCCGTGGCAACCACCAGCCGGTTGTTGCGCTTGCCCAGGACCACCACGCGATAGTCGTGGCAGATCCTGTTGTCCAGCAGATCCTTGGGCAGGCGCTGGGTGTCAACAGCGTCCAGGTCGATCAGCGGGGCAGCGAAAGCCGCCGACATGGTGTGGGCCAGGTCCGCCGCTGAAACAGAGCCTGAACCCGTGAGTTCGGCGATGAAGCTCGTGCGGTTGCTGGCTGCCTTGCGGAAGAGCTCCTCGGCCGACTTCTGCTCCAGCTTGCCAGCCAGAATCAGGGCGCGCCCTAGTCCGGGCAGGGCAATGGGAGCATTTTCGCGGTGGATGGCGGTATCTACGGCGGCCATGGACTGTGGTTTTCGAAATTCCGGGGGAGAGGAAACCCACGGATCATCGCCGATTGCCCGGCTGATGTAAACGAAAGCACGGCGCCATTTTGCAAGCAGACGTTGCGGCGCAACATGAGAAAGATGCAGAGGCGAAAGCCCGGCCGGAGCCCCCAAGGGCTTACCCGAGCCCCTGGGGGCTGGATGGCAAGGCAAGTGATTGGTCGGAATGAGAGGATTCGAACCTCCGACCCCTTCGTCCCGAACGAAGTGCGCTACCAGGCTGCGCTACATTCCGATGTCCCGAATCGCTGGATGGGCATCAGGATTGACGCTCCAGCAACTGAGACGCCAATTGTATCAAACTGACGGCATGGGGTCCGGGGGGCAGGCGCCGCGCCGCGGCAACCGCGCGTTCCGCCTCGCGGCCCGCGGCCTGGCGCGACACGTCGAGGGCGCCGGTGCGCCGCACGATGGTTATCACCTGCTCCAGTTCCGTGATAGAGCCGTTTTCGATGGCACTGCGGACCAGATCGCGCTCCTGTGCGCTGCCGCGCTGCATGGCCGCGATCAGCGGCAAGGTCGCCTTGCCCTCACGCAGATCATCCCCCAGGCTCTTGCCCATCACGGCGGCGTCGCCGGCGTAGTCCAGCACATCGTCGATGACCTGGAAGGCAGTGCCCAAGGCTTGCCCGTATTCGGCGCAGGCCTCCTCCAGCGCCTTGTCTGCGCCGGCCAGGATGGCGCCGCAGCGGGCACTCGCCTCGAAGAGCTTGGCCGTCTTGGAGCGGATCACCTGCAGGTAACCGGCCTCGTCCAGGTCGGCGTTGTGCATGTTCATGAGCTGCTGTACTTCGCCTTCGGCGATGACGTTGGTGGCGTCGGCCAGCACCTGCATGATGCGCATGCTCTGTGCGTCCACCATCATCTGGAAGGCGCGGGAATAGAGAAAGTCGCCCACCAGCACGCTGGCCGGGTTACCGAAGGTCTCATTGGCCGTGGCGTTGCCGCGGCGCAGGGCGGAATCGTCCACCACGTCGTCGTGCAGCAGGGTAGCCGTGTGGATGAACTCGACCACGGCCGCCAGGTTGTAGCGCTGCTCACCTCGGTAGCCCAGGGCGCCGCAGGCCAGCAGCAGCAGCGCCGGGCGCAGGCGCTTGCCGCCGGCGCTGATGATGTAGTGCGCCACCTGGCCCACCAGGGGGACCCCGGAATCCAGCCTTTCGGCAATGACACGGTCCACCTCCCGCATGTCGTCGGCGATCAGGGCGAGCGGGGAGGCAGGGTGGGGGGCGTTCACGGGTGGGGTGGGGGCAAGCCGGTGCGGAATGGACCGATTATAGGAAGGCGTGGTCCCGTCCTGGGCAGCCCCCGGGACAGTCATGTCAGTAGGCGCAAACCATGCTACAATGTCCGGCTCTGCGGAAATCCGTCTGCAGAGGCTCAATTCAAGAGGTCATTCATGTACGCGGTCATAAAAACCGGTGGCAAACAGTATCGTGTTGCTGCTGGCGAAAAAATTAAAGTAGAACAGATTGCTGCGGACGTAGGCCAGGAGATCGTCATCGACCAGGTTCTGGCAGTCGGCAACGGCGCTGAACTCAAGGTCGGTACACCCCTGGTGTCCGGCGCGACTGTCAAAGCCACGGTCGTGGCTCACGGCAAGCACGACAAGGTTCGCATCTTCAAGATGCGCCGTCGCAAGCACTATCAGAAACGTCAAGGGCACCGTCAGCAGTTCACCGAACTGCAAATCGGCGCCATCTCCGCATAAGGAGCAAGAGACATGGCACAGAAAAAAGGCGGCGGCTCTACGCGAAACGGGCGCGATTCGCAGCCCAAGATGCTCGGCGTGAAGGCCTTTGGCGGCCAGCAGGTCAGCGCCGGTTCCATCATCGTGCGCCAGCGTGGCACCAAGTTCCATCCTGGCACCAATGTCGGCATCGGCAAGGACCACACCCTGTTCGCACTGGTCGACGGCCAGGTGTCGTTTGCCATCAAGGGCGAACTGAACAAGCACACGGTGAACATCACCGCTGCTTGAGGCCCCACCGGCTCCCGCACGAAACCCTGCGCCCCAAGCGCAGGGTTTTTGTTTTCAGCCCGCTGTTTTTGATATTGCTATCCAAGTTAGCCTGCAACGCAAGCCGCCAGCGGCTTGTCATCTGGGACAATCGCTCTTATGAAGTTCGTTGACGAAGCCTTTATCGACATCGCCGCTGGTGATGGGGGGAACGGCTGCGTCTCGTTCCGGCATGAGAAATACAAGGAATTCGGCGGCCCCAATGGCGGCGATGGCGGCCGTGGCGGGCACGTTTTTGCCGTGGCCGATCCCAACCTCAACACCCTGGTCGATTTCCGCTACACGCGTCGTTTCGAGGCCAAACGCGGCCAGCACGGCATGGGCTCGGACATGTTCGGCGCAGCCGGCGAGGACATCACGCTCAAGATGCCCGTGGGCACCATCATCACCGATGCCGAGACCGGCGAGGTGTTGTATGAATTGCTCACGCCAGGCGAGGTCATCACCATCGCCAAGGGCGGTGACGGCGGTTTCGGCAACATGCGCTTCAAGAGCGCCATCAACCGTGCCCCGCGCCAGAAGACGCCGGGCTGGCCGGGCGAAAAGAAGAACCTCAAGCTCGAGCTCAAGGTGTTGGCCGACGTCGGCCTGCTGGGCCTGCCCAATGCCGGCAAGTCCACCCTGATCACGGCCATCTCCAACGCCCGTCCGCGCATTGCCGACTATCCCTTCACCACCCTGCACCCCAACCTGGGTGTGGTGCGTGTGGGTCCCGAGCAAAGCTTCGTGGTGGCCGACCTGCCGGGCCTGATCGAAGGGGCTTCCGAGGGTGCCGGCCTGGGCCATCTCTTCCTGCGCCATCTGCAGCGCACCCGCCTGCTGCTGCATGTGGTGGACCTCGCGCCCTTCGACGACAACGCCGACCCGGTGGCCCAGGCCAAGGGCATCGTGGCCGAGCTCAAGAAGTACGACGCTGGGCTGTACGAGAAGCCGCGCTGGCTGGTGCTCAACAAGCTGGACATGATCCCGCTCGACGAGCGCGAGGAGCGTGTCAAGGACTTCGTCAAGCGTATGAAGTACAAAGGCCCGGTGTTCCAGATCTCGGCGCTCACGCACGAGGGCTGTGACCAGCTGGTCAAGGCCGTCTACAAGCAGGTCAAGATCCAGCAGGTGGCCGAGCAGCCCCCCGTGGCCGAGGTCGATCCGCGCTTCAAGGACATGCCGGACGACTTGTGATCCCCCGCGCTTGTCGCTGCGTGTGCTGCGCTGCCCCCTGAGGGTGAGTCCGCCCTGTGGCGGACCGGCGGCGAACTAGAATCCCTGGATTGCCTCTATCGCTGCCGGCATCCGTTGTGCAGCTGCTGCCCTCAACATGAATCAGAAATCCGCGACAGCTGTCATGCGCGCCGCCCGGCGCATCGTGGTCAAGGTCGGCTCCAGCCTCGTCACCAACGAAGGGCGCGGGCTGGACGAGGCTGCCATCGAGGAGTGGAGCCGCCAGATTTCCGTCCTCATCGGTGAGGGGCGCGAGGTCATCATGGTCTCCAGCGGTGCCATTGCCGAGGGCATGAAGCGCCTGGGCTGGACCACCCGTCCCAAGGAGATCCACGAACTGCAGGCCGCCGCTGCCGTCGGCCAGATGGGCCTGGCCCAGATGTACGAGACGCGGCTGCGCGCTCACGGCCTGGGACGCGCCCAGGTGCTGCTCACGCACGCCGACCTGGCCGATCGCGAGCGCTACCTCAATGCCCGCTCCACACTGCTGACCCTGCTCAAGCTCGGCGTGGTGCCTGTCATCAACGAGAACGACACCGTCGTCAACGATGAGATCAAGTTCGGCGACAACGACACTCTGGGCGCCCTCGTGGCCAACCTGGTCGAGGCCGATGCCCTCATCATCCTGACCGACCAGAAGGGCTTGTACACGGCCGATCCCCGCAAGGACCCGGCTGCAAAGTTCGTGCACGAGGCCCTGGCCGGCGACCCGGCCCTCGAAGCCATGGCTGGCGGCGCCGGCTCCAGCCTGGGCAAGGGCGGCATGATCACCAAGATCCTGGCGGCCAAACGCGCCGCCGGCTCTGGAGCCTCCACCGTGATCGCCTGGGGCCGCGAACCCGATGCGCTCGTGCGTCTGGTGCAGGGCGAATCCATCGGGACTCTGCTGGTGGCTCAGACCGCCAAGACCCAGGCGCGCAAGCAGTGGATGGCCGACCACCTGCAGCTGCGCGGCGCCGTTGTGGTGGATGCCGGTGCGGCGCGCAAGCTGATGGAAGAAGGCAAGAGCCTGCTGCCCATCGGCATGACGGCCGTGGAAGGCGAGTTTTCCCGTGGCGAGGTGATTGCGGTGCGCGACGAACAGGGTGCCGAGATTGCGCGCGGCCTGGCCAACTACGCCAGTTCCGAGGCACGCCTGCTGTGCCGCAAGCCTTCGGGTGACTTCGAAAAACTGCTGGGCTACACGGCCGAGCCCGAGATGGTGCACAGGGACAACCTGGTGTTGATGCGTTAAGGACGCACCGCCAAGGGTGCCTTACTGCCCCTGCGGTTCCGTGCGGTCCTTGCTGGTTTGATCCGATTGCGGATCGGGGTCGAAGCTCGCCCCCGGTGGCAGTTCCATGCCGTGGCCGCCGACCGGCGGGACGTGGTGCAGATGATCACCCTCGCGCGGGCGGTGGCCCTGGCGCAGGAAGCGGTTGCGCTGGTCGCTGCGCGGCAGGAACCGCGCCAGTTCGGTCAAGGCCATTTCGTAGACGCCGCGCTTGAACTCCACCACCATGTCCAGCGGCACCCAGTACTCGTTCCAGCGCCAGGCATCGAACTCGGGGTGGTCGGTGGCACGCAGGTTCAGGTGCCAGTCCTGGCCCATCAGTTGCAGCAGGAACCAGATCTGTTTCTGGCCCTTGTAATGGCCACGTGCTTCGCGTCGGATGTAGCGGTCCGGCACCTCGTAGCGCAACCAGTCGCGGGTCCGGGCCACGATACGCACGTGCTCGGGCTGGAGCCCGACCTCCTCATGCAGCTCGCGGAACATGGCCTGTTCCGGGGTTTCGCCCCGGTCGATGCCACCCTGCGGAAACTGCCACGAATGGGTGCGTATGCGTTTACCCCAGAAAACCTGATTTTTCTGGTTGAGCAGGATGATGCCGACATTGGGCCGAAAGCCGTCCCGGTCAAGCATAATCAAACCCCAAATTTTGAACTGTTTCCATTATGCACGGCACTTGCTGCGCATCAAGGGGATCAGCCTGCATCCGTCAGAAAAAGCACGCCATGAAAGCCTCCCAATTTCTCATCTCCACCCTCAAGGAAGCACCGGCCGACGCCGAGGTGGTGAGCCACAAGCTCATGATGCGCGCCGGCATGATCAAGAAGCTGGGCGCCGGCATCTACAACTACATGCCCATGGGCCTGCGCGTGATCCGCAAGGTGGAAGCAATCGTGCGCGAGGAGATGAACCGCGCCGGCGCCGTGGAACTCACCATGCCCGTGGTGCAGCCCGCCGAGCTGTGGCAGGAGACGGGGCGTTTCGCCAAGATGGGCCCCGAGCTGCTGCGCATCAAGGACCGGCACGACCGCGATTTCGTCATTCAGCCCACCAGTGAAGAGGTGGTGACCGACATCGTGCGCCAGGAGATCAAGAGCTACAAGCAGCTGCCCAAGAACCTGTACCAGATCCAGACCAAGTTCCGTGACGAGCGCCGTCCGCGCTTCGGCCTGATGCGCGGGCGCGAGTTCATCATGAAGGATGCCTACAGCTTCGACCGCGACCAGGTCGCGGCCAAGGCCAGCTACCAGGTCATGGCCCAGGCCTACCGCAAGATCTTCGACCGTTTCGGCCTGAGCTACCGCGCCGTGGCGGCCGACAGCGGCGCCATCGGGGGTGACCTGAGCGAGGAGTTCCAGGTGATCGCCGCCACGGGTGAGGACGCCATCGTCTACTGCCCGGGCAGCGAGTACGCGGCCAACATCGAGAAGGCCGAGGCGCTGGCGCCACAGGCGCCGCGCCCGGCCGCCGGCCAGGCCCTGCAGAAGGTGGCGACGCCGGGCAAGAGCACCTGTCCTGAGGTGGCGGAGTTGCTGGGCCTGCCGCTGGCGCGCACCGTCAAGTCCATCGTGCTGGCCACCGACGAGATCACCGACAAGGAAGAAATCGGCAAGACCAGCGTCTGGCTGCTGCTGCTGCGCGGCGACCACGACATGAACGAAGTCAAGGTCGGCAAGCTGCCGGGCATGGAAGGCGGCTTCCGCTTTGCCACCGAGGCCGAGATCGTCGAGCACTTCGGCAGCAAGCCCGGTTACCTGGGCCCGGTCGGCCTGAAGAAGCCGCTGCATGTGGTGGCCGACCGCGAAGTGGCCGTCATGGCAGACTGGGTCTGCGGCGCCAACGAGGTGGGTTTCCACAGCACCGGCGTCAACTGGGGCCGCGACCTGCCCGAGCCCGATCTGGTGGCCGACATCCGCAACGTGGTGGCCGGTGACTTGTCGCCCGACGGCAAGGGCGCGCTGTCCATTGAACGCGGCATCGAGGTGGGCCATGTGTTCTACCTCGGTACCAAGTACAGCCGCGCCATGAACGCCACCTTCCTGGACGAGAATGGCAAGCCGCAGTTCATGGAGATGGGCTGCTACGGCATCGGCATCACGCGCCTGCCGGCGGCGGCCATCGAGCAGAACCACGACGACAAGGGCATCATCTGGCCCGACAGCATCGCCCCCTTCACGGTGGTGATCTGCCCGATCAACCCGGACCGCAGCCCCGAGGTGAAGGCCGCCTCGGAGCAGCTCTACGCCGAGTGCATGGCCGCCGGCCTGGACGTGATCCTGGACGACAGCGGCGAGCGACCCGGCGAAATGTTTGCCGACTGGGAGCTCATCGGCGTGCCGCACCGCGTCACCATCGGCGACCGCACGCTCAAGGAAGGCAAGGTCGAGTACCAGCACCGCCGCGACGCGGCCGCCACCCCGCTGCCCCTGGCCGAAGTCACTGCACTGCTGAAGTCCAGGCTCGGCGCCTGACCATGGCAGCTTCGGCGGGGCCCGCCATGCAGCGACGCGCGGGGCTGCAGGCCTTGCTGGCGGCCACCGGGCTGCTCCTGCTGCCGTCGCGTGCCCGTGCCGGCAGCCAGATCGAGGAGCCGCTGGCCGATTCGGTGCGCACGGCCCTGAGCGCGGCCATCGCCAATACCGCGCCGCCGGTGCCCGAATTCACCGACACGAAAACGCGCCTGGCCTACCTGCGCTGGCTCGGTGCCATGAGCGAGCGCCTCAAGGACAAAAAGCCGGACTGGCCCGATCGCCGTGACTTCCTGCAGACAGTCTGGTACGAGAGCCGGCGCGCCGGGCTGGACAGCGCGCTGGTGCTGGGCCTGATCCAAGTCGAAAGCAATTTTCGCCGCTTCGCCGTCTCGCGCGTGGGGGCCCGCGGTTACATGCAGGTCATGCCCTTCTGGCTGCGCCTGATCGGTGACGGCGACGGCGACGCCGGCCGGCTGTTCCGCATGCAGACCAATCTGCGTTTTGGCTGCGTCATCCTGCGCCACTACCTGGACCGGGAGCGGGGCGACCTGTATCTGGCCCTGGGCCGTTACAACGGTTCGCGCGGCAAGCCGCACTATCCGAATGCCGTTCTCGCTGCGCAGCGCAAGTGGTTGTACAGCGATGCGCCTGCGGCGCGTTAGCTGGCCCTGGCGGGCAGCCGCGTCACCATGACCTGGTCGATGCGGTAGCTGTCCACGTCCATGACCTCGAAGCTGTAACCCTCCCACAATACACGGTCGGTGCGGCGCGGCACGCGACGCAGCATCACCATCAGGAAGCCGGCCAGAGTCTCGTAGTCCTCGGCGTGCGGCAGTGTTTCCAGGCTTAGCGCGCGCTGCACGTCGGTCATGGGCGTCATGCCGTCGATCAGCCAGGAGCCTTCCTCGCGTAACACGATCATCTCCTCGTCGGTCGGCGCCACCAGGTCGCCCATCACCGTGCTCATCACGTCGTTGAGCGTGACCACGCCCACCACCAGGCTGTACTCGTTGACGATGACGGCAAAGTCCTCGTGCGCCTGGCGGAACTGCGCCAGCACCTCGGTCAGCGTCAGCCGGTCGGGCACCACCACCGCCTTGTGCAGCAGGCCCGGGTCGTCCAGGCGGATGGGCTGGTTTTTCATGACCCGCTGGAACAGGTCCTTGGCGTCCACGTAGCCGATCACGTGGTCGATGCTGCCGTCGCACACCGGGTAGGTAGAAAAGGGTTCGGCCGTGATGCGGGCGCGCACGATGGCGTCGCTGTCCTGCTTGTCGAACCAGGCGATGCGGTCGCGCGCCGTCATGGCGCTGCTCACGGTGCGGGTGTCCAGCTCGAAGACGTTGGCAATCACCTGCTGCCCGTCGCGCGCCAGCACGCCGGCCTGTGCGCCGGCCTCGGCCAGGGCGAGGATGTCGTCGGAAGTGACGCGGTCGTCGCGCTGGGTCGACAGGCCCAGCAGGCGGAACAGTGCGTCCGTGGTGCGGCTGTAGACCCAGACTACCGGTTTGAAGACGCGCATGCACAGGCGCATGGCACCATTCAGGCGCAGGGCCAGCCGCTCGGGCTCGGCCATGGCCAGGCGTTTAGGAAAGAGGTCGGAGAAGACGATGAAGAGCGAGGTCACCAGCGCAAACGACAGCACGAAACCCGTCGTCCCGGCGGCCGGGGCCGGCAGCCAGGCCTGCAGCAGCCGGCCCAGCAGCGGGCTGAACGCGCCTTCTCCCACGATGCCGCCCAGGATGGCCACCGCGTTCTGGCCGATCTGCACCACCGTGAAGTAATGCCCCGGCTGCTCCTGGATGCGCAGCACCGTTTCAGCGCGTGCGTCCCCCTCGTCGGCCAGCTGGCGCAGGCGCAGACGACGGGAGGCGGCCAGCGACATCTCCGCCATGGAGAAAAAGGCGCTGACGGCGATCAGCAGGGCGATGACAAGGAGGCTTTGCGTGAGGCTCATGAGGCGGCGCCCGGCTGCTGGGCCGGGGTGCCTGGCTAGTGTAGCGGGGGCTTCGCCCCCGGGCTACTGGAGGAAGCCCACGCGCGTCTTGCTGCCGCCGGCGCGCGGCAGGTCGGCCGCCTGCAGGTCGTTGCGCCCGGCCAGGCGCGCATTGCCAAAACCCGTCATCAAGGCGCGGCGCATCTCGCGCGGTGCCAGTTCGGCCAGACCGTCCAGCACCTCCTCGCCGGGTTCGGGCGCAAAGCGCTCGCCCCAGCCGTGCTCGCCGCGCAGGCCCTGGTACAGCCGCAGCGCGATGGCACGCGCCTGCTCGCGTGTGGGCGCCGGCACCTCGAACACGTTCATGCGGTTGAGGATGGGCTCGGGGATGGCGCGCTCGTCGTTGGCCGTGGTGATCCAGATCACCTGGCTGGCGTCGATCGCCACCTCGGCGAACTCGTCCACGAAGCTGTGTGCCGTGTCGTGCTCCAGCAGGCTGTAGAGCGCGCCCAGCGGGTCGTATTGCGCGTCGCAACTGGCCTTGTCGATCTCGTCCACCACCAGCACCGGGTTGGCGTACTGCCCGTCCACCAGGGCCTCGAAGACCTTGCCCGGGCGCGAGCCCTTCCATTGCGAGGACGAGCCGGAGAGCAGCCAGCCCGCCGTCATCGAACTCATGGGCACCAGGTTCATGCCCGTGCCCAGCAGGGCGGCCAGCTGGCGCGCGAAATGCGTCTTGCCGATACCCGGCACGCCCAGCAGCAGCATGGGGGTGAGTTCCAGGCCGTCGCGGCTGTCCTGGCTCAGCGCCACGTGGCGTTTCACGTCGTCCAGCACCTCGGTGAAATTGGGCAGGTCGTCGTACAGGCTGCTCATGTCGGGCACGCCGGCCGGTTTGACCTGGAAGCGTTCGGGCCCGCGCTCCAGCATGCGCTGGTAGGTGCTGCGCAGGCTTTCGTGCTCGCGTTCGGGCAGCTTGGCCAGCTTGCGCTCCACCTCGTCGGGTTGGAACACGCTGCGCATGCGGGCAATGGGCAGGCGGAAGGGGTGACCGTGCGGAACCAGTGAATGCGACTCCATCTTTCACTCCATGCAGAGATTCACTCGCATGAAACCATTCAAGCACAAGCCGTGCCTGCACTCAAGACGGGAAGACCACAAACAAAGGCCAGTCTGTCGCGTTTTTCTCACGATGGGCGCAGACATGAAAAAACCACCGGCAGCGCAGCGCTGGCGGTGGTCGGATGCGAAGCTGAAAGAATCAGGCCTGGGTGCCCAGCACCTTCTGCAACTCGCCGCTCTCGTACATCTCCATCATGATGTCCGAGCCGCCGATGAACTCGCCTTTGACGTAGAGCTGGGGGATGGTCGGCCAGCTGCTGTATTCCTTGATGCCCTGGCGGATGCCGTCATCCTCCAGCACGTTGACGGTCTTCACGGCCTTGGGGTCCACGCCGCAGGCCTTGAGGATCTGGATGGCGCGGCCGGAAAAGCCGCACATGGGGAAGCTCGCGCTGCCTTTCATGAAAAGGAGCACTTCGTTTTGTTTGACGAGGTCGTCGATGCGTTGCTGGGCGTCACTCATGGCATGAATCCTTGGAATTGGCGAAAACGGAATCGAATGCGCGATTATTTCACCTTCGTCCCGGGTCTGCAGGCCGGGGGCGCCGGTAGCCTAGCCGGAAGCGGCGGCTAGAATGCATCGAAAAAAGGGGAGGATACGCATGAATGACGCAGTCATCGGCGCGCCGGCGCTCAAGCTGGCCTCGGAACTGTCGCAGGCCATCGTCAGGAACATCGAAAAAGTCCTGGTCGGCAAGCATCAGCAGGTGGAACTGGCGCTCGCTGCCGTGGTGGCCGGTGGCCATCTGCTGATCGAAGATGTGCCCGGCCTGGGCAAGACCATGCTGGCGCGGGCGCTGGCGACTTCGGTCGGGCTCAAGTTCCGCCGCATCCAGTTCACCGCCGACCTCATGCCTTCGGACATCGTGGGCGGCCCGGTCTACAACCCCAAGGACGGCAGTTTCGTGCTGCGCCCCGGTCCGGTGTTTGCCAACTTCGTGCTGGCCGACGAAATCAACCGTGCCAATGCGCGCGCCCAGTCGGCCCTGCTCGAATGCATGGAAGAAGGCCAGGTCACGCTGGACGGGCAGACCCTGCCGCTGCCGCAGCCCTTCGCCGTGCTGGCCACCCAGAACCCGATCGACATGGCAGGCACCTATCCGCTGCCCGAGGCCCAGCTCGACCGTTTCCTGATTCGCCTCTCGCTGGGTTACCCCGACGCCGCCACCGAGGCCAGCCTGGTGCAGGTGCAGCAGTTCGCGCACCCCATCAGCAGCCTGCAGCCGGTGTGCCAGCCGGAGCAGTTCGCGCAACTGGTCAACGCCGCGCGGGCCGTGCAGATCTCACCCGAGGTGGCGCAGTTCATCACCGCCATCGTCGGTGCCACGCGTCGCCATGCCGGCATCCGCTTCGGCGCCAGCCCGCGCGGCACGCTCGCCCTGGCCCGCGTGGCGCGCGCGCTCAGCTGCATGCGCGGCTACAACTACGTCGATCCTGCCGTCGTGCGCGAGCTGGCCGTCCCGGTGCTGGCGCACCGTGTCATCGTGCAGGCGCAGGGCTCGGTCCAGGCCCAGAAACCGGCGGCAGCGATGATCGAGGACATCCTGCAGGCGCAGAAAACGCCTCGCTGAAGCCGCGTCCATGGAACGCTGGCTGAGCAAGTCCCGGGTGCTGCTGACCCTGTGCGGCGTGTTGCTGATGGCCGCGCTCAACCGGCAGGACCCCATGGTCTACGCCATGTTCCTGTTCCTGGCCGTCCTCAGCCTGCTGGGTTTCCTGCTGCCCTGGGTCTCGCTGCGCGGCATGCGCGTGCACGCGGCCATGGCCCCGGGGGGCAGCGGCCAGGTCGTGGAGGGCCAGCCCTCCAGCCTGCAGCTGCTGATCCAACGCCGGGCCTGGTGGCCGGCCTTCATGGTGGACGTGGAAACCCGCTGGCGCTGGGCGTCCCGTGAGATCGTGTTGCGCCAGACCGTGCCGGTGATACGCGGTGGCCGCCAGCTCGACCTGGGGCGCGAGCTGCGTTTCCCCTGCCGCGGTGACTACCGGCTGGTTGGCGTGACGCTGGCCAGCGGATTCCCGCTGGGCCTGATGCGTGCCAGCCAGACCATCACCCCCGATGACGTGCGCCTGCTGGTGCTGCCGCAGGCCCAGGCCGTGCATCAGGCCCTGGACTGGAGCGTGTCGGAAGACCCGCAGGGCGAGCAGACCACGCGCCGCACGGGCCAGTCCTTCGAGCTCGGCATGCTGCGCAAATACGAGGCGGGTGAGTTCCTCGGGCGCGTCAGCTGGCGCGCCTCGGCCCGTATCGGCGATCTGGTGATCCAGCATTTCCAGCAAAGTGCTTCGCCACTGCTGCGCCTGGTGCGGCAGATCCCGCCGGCCGGCGCGGCCGGCAACCCTGCGGCGCCCTCCGAGCAGGCCCTGCGGCTTGCGGCCGGCCTGTGCGAACGCGCCCTGGCCGAAGGCGTGCGCCTGCGCGCCTACCTGCCCTCGGCCCCGCAAGCCGTGCAGGACATGGCGCAACTGCTGCCCGCCCTGGCCCGTGCCGAGCCGGGGACGCTGGATCTGTCGCAGGCCATGCAGCGCGCGGCGCAGGACATGACGGCCGGGGAGCAGCTGGCCGTGGTGGTCGGGGCCAACTATTCCGCGGTCACGCTGCTGCAGGCGCTGGCGACGGCCGGGCTGCAGAACTGGCCGGTGCGCGTGCACATCGCCTGTCCGCCGCGGGCGACCGTGGCACTCTTGTCCGCCGCGCAGGACCTGCAGCAGCGCCTGCAGCAGTTCGGCATCGCCGCCCACACCGAGCTGGCATGAGCACGACGACCACCGCCGCACCGGCCGACCAGCCCCTGACCAGCCGCGCCGTCGTGTTGCTGACGGCCTGCAGTTACCTGTGCGTCTGCCTGTCCTTCTCCTATCTGGACCGGCGCTACGGAAAATTTGGCTTCGAGAGCCTGCTCTGGCTGGTCTGGACCGGGCTGGGCTTCGGCGCGGCCCTGTTTTATGTCGGCAAAAACAGCCGGGCCGCAGAGACCCACTGGAAGGTGCAAGGCACGCTGGGCATGCTGCTGGCGCTGTTCCCCGGTTTCCTCATGTTCAACCTGCTGCGCTGGGCCAGCCTCTCGCTGCTGATCGTCCTGTCGGCCCGCGCCGTGGTCATGCGCACCCGGCGTGATTTCTACATGAACCTCACGGTCATCTTCGTCGTCAGCCTCATGGTGGCCACCTACATGACGGCCGACTGGACCGTCTGGTTCTATCTCGCCCCGGCCTGGCTCTTCGCCGGCCTGGCCCTGGCCTGGGAGCACGCCGCCGGCACGGCCATCTCGCGCTGGGCCAAGGGCGGCCTGACCGTGGCCTTCATTGGCCTGTCGTTCCTGCTGGCCATGCTGCTTTTCCTGCTGGCGCCGCGGCCACCCACCCTGGGCTTCGGTTTCCTGCCGCCGGGCACGGACACCCCCAACCTGGTGAAGCAGGAGGCCGGCAGCCAGGGGCAGGGCCGGGGCGAGGGCGGTGATGCCAGCAGCGGTGGCGCGCGCGCGCCCGGTGCGCAGGCAGGTGCCGGGACCGACCGCTGGCAGCAGATGTTCGACCGCATGCACCGCGATCTCAATGACCGTCACATGCCCGAGTGGCAACGCCAGACCCTGCAGCGCCTGACCGGCTGGGGCGAGATCCTCGCCGCCGCCTTGACGGGCAGGCTGGTTCCCGGTTCTGGGGTGCCAGCCACGGGATCCCTGGAGGAACTGCTGCGCGAGGCCGGCGAATACTGTGTCGAAAAAATCATCCTGCCCTGGTGGCCCTTTCTGCTTCTGCTGCTG
>CAUPQO010000009.1:0-34719 GCA_963513295.1 uncultured Hylemonella sp. | reverse complement strand
GGCCGCCAAACTTGGCCGCCAGCACGGTGGTGATGGCCGCCGTCAGGGTGGTCTTGCCGTGGTCCACGTGACCGATGGTGCCCACGTTGACGTGCGGCTTGGTCCGCTCAAATTTCTCTTTTGCCATTTTTCAAATCTCCAAAGAGCATTCCCGTGTATTGGTTTTACGTCTGCATCCGGTTGCTGGTTCGCCCCGCACGGGAACAGGGCGGCACCGGATCGCAGACAACAAAAAAGCATCCCCGCTCTCGCAGGGATGCGGATTCCTTACTTGGCGCGTGCCGCCACGATGGCCTCGGACACGTTGCGCGGAGCTTCGCTGTAGTGCTTGAACTCCATCGTGTACGTGGCGCGGCCTTGCGTTGCGGAACGCAGCGTGGTCGAGTAGCCGAACATTTCGGACAGAGGCACTTCGGCCTTGATGGCCTTGCCACCACCGACCATGTCCTCCATGCCCTGCACCATGCCGCGACGCGAGGACAGGTCGCCCATCACGGTACCGGCGTAGTCCTCAGGCGTCTCGACTTCCACGGCCATCATGGGCTCGAGGATGACGGGGTTGGCCTTGCGGCAGCCTTCCTTGAAGCCGAAGATGGCGGCCATCTTGAAGGCATTTTCGTTCGAGTCCACGTCGTGGTAGGAACCGAAGGTCAGGGTGACCTTGACGTCCACCACCGGGAAACCGGCCAGCACGCCGGAGTTGATGGCTTCGATCACGCCCTTCTCCACGGCCGGGATGAATTCACGCGGAACCACGCCGCCCTTGATGGCGTCGACGAACTCGAAACCCTTGCCGGCCTCATTCGGCTCGACCGTGAACACCACGTGACCGTACTGGCCCTTGCCGCCGGACTGGCGCACGAACTTGCCTTCGACTTCGGTGACCGTCTTGCGGATGGTTTCGCGGTAAGCCACCTGCGGCTTGCCCACGTTGGCCTCCACACCGAACTCGCGCTTCATGCGGTCCACGATGATTTCGAGGTGCAACTCGCCCATGCCGGCGATGATGGTCTGGCCGGACTCTTCGTCGGTCTTGACACGGAAGGAAGGATCTTCTGCGGCCAGTCGCTGCAGGGCGATGCCCATCTTTTCCTGGTCAGCCTTGGTCTTGGGTTCCACGGCCTGCGCAATCACAGGCTCCGGGAACACCATGCGCTCCAGCGTCAGAATGGCCGCCGGATCGCACAGGGTTTCGCCGGTGGTCACGTCCTTCAGGCCCACGCAGGCGGCGATGTCGCCGGCGCGGATCTCTTCGACTTCCTCGCGGTTGTTGGCGTGCATCTGCACGATACGGCCGATCCGCTCTTTCTTGCCCTTGATCGGGTTGTAGACGGTGTCACCCTTGGTCAGCACGCCGGAGTAGACGCGCACGAAGGTCAACTGACCCACGAACGGATCGGTCATCAGCTTGAAGGCCAGGGCGGAGAACTTCTCGCTGTCGTCGGCCTTGCGGGAAGTTTCCTTCTCGTTCTCGTCCAGGCCGCCCACCGGGGGAATATCCACCGGGGAGGGCAGGAAGTCGACGACAGCGTCCAGCATGCGCTGCACACCCTTGTTCTTGAAGGCGCTACCGCACAGCATGGGCTGGATCTCGGCGCCGATGGTGCGGGTACGGATGCCCAGCTTGATCTCGGCCTCGCTCAGGTCACCCTCTTCCAGGTACTTGTTCATCAGCTCTTCGCTGGCTTCGGCGGCGGCTTCGACCATGCCTTCGCGCCACTTCTTGGCAGACTCCAGCAGCTCAGCGGGAATCTCCTTGTACTCAAACTTCATGCCCTGGGAAGCCTCGTCCCAGATGATGGCCTTCATCTTGATGAGGTCGACCACGCCGGTGAAGTTCTCTTCGGCACCGATCGGGATCACGATCGGCACGGGATTGGCCTTCAGGCGCAGGCGCATCTGGTCATAGACCTTGAAGAAGTTGGCGCCGGTGCGGTCCATCTTGTTCACGAAGGCCAGACGCGGCACCTTGTACTTGTTGGCCTGACGCCAGACGGTTTCCGACTGCGGCTGCACGCCGCCCACGGCGCAATAGACCATGCAGGCGCCGTCCAGCACGCGCATGGAACGCTCCACCTCGATGGTGAAGTCCACGTGGCCGGGGGTGTCGATGATGTTGAAGCGATGCTCGGGGTAGGACAGTTCCATGCCCTTCCAGAAGCAGGTGGTGGCGGCGGACGTGATCGTGATGCCACGCTCCTGCTCCTGCTCCATCCAGTCCATGGTGGCGGCACCGTCGTGCACTTCACCAATCTTGTGGTTCACGCCGGTATAGAAAAGAATGCGCTCGGTCGTGGTGGTCTTGCCGGCGTCGATGTGAGCGGAAATACCAATATTGCGGTAGCGCTCAATGGGCGTTTTGCGTGCCATGATGATCTTTCGTTAACGGGTCAGGCCCGCTTTTGGCGGGCCTGCACACCAGGGAAAACTGATGACGCTTAGAAGCGGAAGTGGCTGAAGGCCTTGTTGGCTTCGGCCATGCGGTGCACTTCATCACGGCGCTTCATGGCGCCGCCACGGCCTTCGGTGGCCTCGATGATCTCGTTGGCCAGGCGCAGGGCCATGGACTTCTCGCCACGCTTGCGGGCGGCTTCCTTGATCCAGCGCATGGACAGGGCCAGACGACGGACCGGGCGCACTTCGACGGGCACCTGGTAATTGGCGCCGCCGACACGGCGGGACTTCACCTCGACCATCGGCTTGACATTGTTGATGGCGACCGTGAACAGCTCCAGCGCATCCTTGCCGGTTTTCTGTCCAATGGTTTCGAGGGCACCGTAAATGATGCGCTCGGCAACCGCCTTCTTGCCGCCTTCCATGATCACGTTCATGAACTTGGAGAGCTCGACATTGCCGAATTTCGGATCCGGCAGGATTTCACGTTTAGGGACTTCGCGACGACGTGGCATATTTCACCTCAATTGCTTCAGTTGGCGTCTTTTCAGACACCGCGAGAGCCATACAGGACTCTCACTTACTCGACCCACCCGGACAATTCCGAGCTTCGGGTCACTTCGTTCAAACCGCCAGCCAGACGACTCGAACACCGGAAAATCAGGACTTGGGAATCAAGCCTTCTTGGGGCGCTTGGCGCCGTACTTGGAGCGCGACTGCTTGCGGTCTTTCACGCCTTGCAGGTCGAGCGAGCCACGCACGATGTGGTAACGCACACCCGGCAGGTCCTTGACACGACCGCCGCGAACCAGCACCACGCTGTGTTCCTGCAGGTTGTGGCCTTCACCGCCGATGTAGGAAATGACTTCGAAACCGTTGGTCAGGCGCACCTTGGCGACCTTACGCAAAGCGGAATTCGGCTTCTTGGGCGTCGTGGTGTACACACGGGTGCACACGCCACGGCGCTGCGGAGAGTTCTGCATGGCAGGACTCTTCGACTTGATGGTCTCGACCTCACGGCCTTGACGCACGAGCTGGTTAATGGTTGGCATTTAAAAACGTCCCTCAACGTTTGATAAAACGAAAACGTGAATCCCTTCGGAATTTCCGAAAAGCCTTCGAGTGTATCAGGTCAACCCTAGCCCCGCAACGGCTCTCTCGCCATGCCGCCTGTAACCGGGGCCCGGGAAGGGGGCAACCGGTTTACTGGATCCAGAGCCTGAAGGCATCCCAGGCGCGACCGATTAGGCCCGCCTCCTCCACTGATTCCAGCGCAATCAATGGGATATTTGAAAGCGTGTGCTCACCTATTTTTATTTTCAAAGTACCGCTGATCTGGCCTTTTCTGAGCGGGGCGATCAGGGGATCGGGGCGCACGGCCTCGGTCTGCAGGCGACTGGCCTGTCCGGCCGGCACCGTCACCACCACAGCCTGCGGGCGTCCCAGGCGAACCTGGGCGGACTGTCCTTTCCAGACCGCCGGGGTCAGCACCGGCTGGTCGGCCTCGAATAATTTGACCGCCTCGAAAGCGGCATAACCCCAGTTCAACAGCTTCTGCGCCTCGCTGGCGCGGGCGTTTTCACTGTCGGCTCCGAGCACCACGGCCAGCAGGCGCCGGGCGCCGGGCGCGCCAGCCGGCCCCAGACGAGGAAACTCGCGTTGTGCTGTCGCAATGATGCAGTAACCGGCTGTCTCGGTATGTCCGGTCTTGAGTCCGTCCACCGAGGGATCGCGAAACAGCAGAAGGTTGCGGTTGCTGTCATTGGCTGGCGGTGTCCCCTCGTAGTGGTACTTGCGGATGGCATGCAGGTGGGCCCGCTCCGGGAAGTCGCGCAACAAACGCGAAGCCAGGACCGCCAGATCGCGCGCCGTGCTCTGCTGACCCGGCTGGGGCAGACCCGTCGGGTTGACAAAACGGGTCGACTGCATGCCCAGGGCCCGGGCTTGTTCGTTCATGAGCTGGACAAAACGCTCTTCGCTGCCCGCCACGCCTTCGGCCAGCACCATGGCGGCATCGTTGCCGGATTGCACCAGCAAGCCTTTGAGCAAGTCCTCCACCGGCACCCTCATCCGGGTGTCGATGAACATGCGCGAGCCGGGTTGACGCCAGGCGCGCTCGCTGACCGGCAGGCCCTGCTTCAGCCCCAGCCGCTCCAGGCGCAGGGCATCGAAGACCAGATACGCCGTCATCAGCTTGCTCAGGGAAGCAGGCTGGACCGGGCTGTCCGCCTCACGTGCGGCCAGGACTTGGTCACTGCTCAGGTCCAGCAGCAGGTAGGACCGGGCCGCGATTTCAGGGGGCTGGGGAGCCGTCTGGGCCGAGACGGCTCCCGCCGTCAGGCCCGCCAGCGCAGCCAGCCAACAAAGCAGTTTTTTCATCAGGTACTGGAAGTAAGGTGGCGGACCACCAGGCTCTTGAGCAGGGGCAGTTGCCCGTGAAAGAAATGGCTGCCGCCAGGCACCACCGTCACCGGCAACACCTGGGGACGAGCCCAGTCCATCACGGCCGCCAGCGGCACGGTGTCGTCGTGCTCGCCGTGGATCACCAGGGTACGCTCGTGCAGGTCCGGCGGCACCTGGGCCACCTGGAAACGACTGGCGGCGGCGCCGACCAGCACCAGCTTGTCGATCTGGCGCGCCGGCCAGAGTGCTGACAAGGTCTGGCTCATGACGAAGGAGCCGAAGGAAAAACCAGCCAGTGCCAGCGGACCTGATGGAGCACACTGCTGCACCAGCGCCAGAAAGTCCTGCGCCTCGCCCCGGCCCTCGTCATGCACGCCCTCGCTGGCGCCCACACCGCGAAAATTGAAGCGCACGGCCTGCCAGCCGCATTGCACAAAAGCGCGCGCCAGCGTCTGCACCACCTTGTTGTCCATGGTGCCGCCGAACAGCGGATGAGGGTGGGCGATGACGGCGACCCCCTTCGGGGGCACATCATCCGCCGGGGCGTCGCGCAGGGCTTCGATGCGGCCCGCCGGGCCGACCAGCGTCAATCTCTCGGTCTGGGCATTCACTTCAGCGCCCCAGATGCGGCGGCGTCAGCAGGCGCTCGACCACCTGGCCCTTCTTGAGGTGCGATTCGACGATCTCGTCGATGTCGCTCACGTCCACATAGGAATACCAGACCGCCTCGGGGTAGACCACGGCCACCGGTCCGCCTGCGCAACGGTCCAGGCAGCCGGCGCGGTTCACGCGTACTTTCCCTGGGCCGGCCAGTCCCGCCGCCTTGACCAGGGACTTGCAGCGCTCGAAGGCCGCCTCTGCCTGGTGGTTGGCGCAGCAGGACTCGCCCGCGGGGCGCTGGTTGAGACAGAAAAAGACGTGGCGCTCGTAATAAGAGGGTACGGTGTCGGTGCTCATTCCTGGATTTTAGGTGCAGCCCTGTCCAGGCTGCTCAGGCCCCAGACGCGGACCAGCACGTACAGCAGCACGGCGTAGGGCCAGAGCCAGCCCAGCCACTGGGCCAAACCATGGAAACGGATGAAACGCCCCTGCTCCCAGATCTGCAGGTTATGGGCAAAGTAGGGACTGGCCGGCGCCTGGTTGATCAGGACCAGGTACAGGCCCAGCACCAACAGCAGCAAGGCGGCGCACACACGGGCCGGCACGCGCAAGAGCAGCAGGGCCAGCGCGACCGCCAGCAGCAGGCCGGCCTGGACCGGCTGGCTGAACCAGGCCCAGGCATGCACCGGCCCATAACTCAGCGTGGCCGACAGCAGCGTGGCGCCTATGGCCGCCACCAGAACCGCCAGCACAAAACCTGCGCGCCGGCCCAGGGACGGTATGACACTGAAACCCAGCAGGCAGGGAATCAGGGCCCCCAGCAACACGCAGGCCATTTCCGCGCCGGGCACCAGGGGCTGCAATTCCACGGCCCGCAGCGGCAACCACTCCAGAAAAGGCGTGTCCAGCAGCAGTTCGGCCAGCCCCGCTTCCGCACGCTCGAACACCTGACCCAGACCCAGCGGCACCGCCGCAGGGAACAGCAGGGCCAAGGGCCACAGCGCCAGCAGCACCAGGGCGCCGCGCGACTCGGGCACGAACCAGCGGGCGCGAAAACGGATCCAGCGGTCGATGGCCCCCAGCTTTTCCAGCAGGGTGGACGTCACGGCCCCCAGCCAAGCCCCGGCCAGGTTGAGCAGAAAATCGATGTTGGAAGGGACCCGTGACGACAGATAACCCTGCAGGGTCTCCATCAGCAGGGACAGGGCGCCGCCTGCCACGGTGGCCAGCAGTACGGCACGGCTGCCCTGGCCGGTGCGCAGCGCACCCAGGGCCAGCAAGAAACCCAGAGGGGCATACCCCAGCACATTGGACAGCAGATCGAAGGCCGTCCAGTAGTGCGGCCACGGCGCGACGAGAAAACCCCAGGGCAAGGGCCCCTGGTCACGCCAGTCGGCAAAGGGATACAAGCTGGCATAGACCACCAGCCCCACATAGACCAGACTCAGGGGCCAGGCGGATGTCTTGTGCGGCATGGTGCCCCGTGGGCTCAGAAAGGCTTGACCACCACCAGCACGACGGCCACCAGCAAGAGCAGCACGGGTGCTTCGTTGAACCAGCGGTACCAGACATGGCTGCGCCGGCTGTCACCGCGCTGGAATCTCTTGAGCAAAACGCCGCAAGCATGGTGGTAACCCAGCACCAGCACGACCACAGCCAGCTTGGCATGCAGCCAGCCATTGCCCGGGCCGCGTCCCATGCCATAACCTAGCCAGAGCCAGAAGCCGAAAGCCAGAGCCGGTACGGCCAGGATCGTGGTGAACCGCATCAGCTTGCCCGCCATCAGCAGCAGGCGCTCCCGCTCGGCCACCGAATCGGCCGGCACCATGGCCAGGTTCACGAAGATGCGCGGCAGGTAAAACAGACCGGCAAACCAGCTGGCGACGAAAACGATGTGAAGTGATTTGACCCAGAGCATGGGCCGAGTTTAGTCCGAGGTTGGACTCATGCCGAAGGCAAAACCTGCGCAGCAGGTTTCAGCGACGGCTAACTTTGCGCAGCAAAGTTAAGCGCAGCGGGCCACAGCTAAAAAAAACCCCGGCCATAAGCCGGGGTTGCAAGCCTTTTTTGCTGTCACACATCAAGGCCCCGCTCAGGGAGGAAAAGCGGGGGGTGGCGAACCACCCAGAGCCGAATCTAACAAAAACGTACCTGGAATGCAAGCCGGGACCACGGAATCCAGCGGGAACGGACATTTTTGGCACTTTTTGCATGCCCATCCCGGCAGCAACGGAATCGGGCACAATTTTCCCCATGACACCTTATGCCCCCTACCCCATGGGCCGGCCCCGCCGGCTGCGCCGCGACGAGTTCACCCGCAAGCTGGTTCGCGAGCACGCACTCAGTGTCAACGACCTGATTTATCCTGTTTTTGTCCTTGACGGACAGAATCGGCGCGAAGCCGTGGCCTCCATGCCGGGTGTCGAGCGTCTAAGCCTGGACCAGCTGCTGCCCGTGGCCGAGGAGTGCGTCAAGCTCGGCATCCCGGCGCTGGCCCTGTTCCCGGTCATCGACAGCAAGCTGAAAAGCCTGGATGGCAAGGAAGCCTACAACCCGGACGGTCTGGTGCCGCGCGTGGTGCGGGGCCTGAAGGAGCGCTTTCCCGGACTCGGCATCATGACCGACGTGGCGCTCGACCCCTACACCAGCCACGGCCAGGACGGCGTGCTCGACGCCACCGGCTACATCCTGAACGACGAGACGGTGGAAATCCTGGAGCGGCAGGCGCTGACCCAGGCCCAGGCCGGCGTGGACATCGTGGCCCCCAGCGACATGATGGACGGACGCATCGGTGCCATCCGCAGCATCCTGGAAGCCAACCGCCTGGTGCACACGCGCATCATGGCCTACAGCGCCAAGTACGCCAGCGCCTTCTACGGTCCTTTCCGGGACGCAGTGGGCTCGGCAGCCAACCTGGGCAAAAGCGACAAGAAGGTCTACCAGATGGACCCGGGCAACACCGATGAGGCGATCCGCGAAGTGGCGATGGACATCGCCGAGGGCGCCGACATGGTCATGGTCAAGCCCGGCATGCCCTACCTGGACGTGGTGCGCCGCGTGAAAGACGAGTTCCGCGTGCCGACCTTCGCCTACCAGGTCTCGGGCGAATACGCCATGCTCAAGGCCGCTGCGCAGAACGGCTGGCTCGACCACGACTCGGTGATGATGGAAAGCCTGCTGGGCTTCAAGCGCGCCGGTGCCGACGGCGTGCTGAGCTACTTTGCCATTGCTGCAGCCCGGCTGCTACAGAAATAAGCGACGTCCTCAGGATGCGCGTCTTCAGCATCAGCCCCGGCGGCGTGAGCGAAGACAGCTCGCCACCCCAGCAGTTGCCCCCGCTCGGCCATGTCTGGATCGCCTGCACCCGCCAGGAACTCGAAGCCGGCTGGCCACAGCTCCAGGCCACGCTGCAGGGCCTGTGCGGCATGCAGTTGGTCGACCTGCACGTCTCCGACCTGCTCAATGCGCAACTGCCCTCGCACTTCGACTACACCTCGCAGTACGACCTGCTGGTGTTTCGGCGGCTGGCAACCGGCGCCAGCCATCCCGTAGCCACGCAACACGGAACCTCCCGCCGTAGCGGCCCGCCCATCCTGCGGCACATCGACACCAGCCCGGTCGGTTTCGCCGTTTTCGAGCGCGTGCTGCTCTCGGTCCACCCTGCCGATTGCGCGGCGCGCGACGCTTATGCCTCGCGGCTGCTGCAGGCCCACAGCAACGACGTCCGTACCGCCAACAGCCGCCTGCCTGCATCCCCGGCCGACCTGATGCTACGCATCGTCAACCAGATGGTCGACGGCTTCCTGGAGTTGCGGCGCGAACTCACGCGCCAGCTCGACCACTGGCAGACCGAGCTGCTCAATCCCCGCACGCGTTTCAACAATTGGGCGGCCCTGTTGGATACACGGCTGGCCTTGCACCAGCTCGACGAAATCTGCGAAGACCAGCGCTCCGCCGTACAGGACTGGATCGAGTCCGTGAAGACCTGGCCGGAAGCGGACACGCCCGCGGCCCAGCGCGATCGCGACCTGCTGCTGGTGCGCAGCCGCGACCTGCTGGAGCACATCGAACGCGTGGTGCACCACGTGCGCCGGCTGGAGCAGAGTGTGGAGACAGCGGTGCAGATCCACTTCAACGCCCAGAGCAACCTCACCAACGACATCATGCGCACGCTCACCGTGCTCACCGCGATCTTCCTGCCGCTGAACCTGATCTCTGGCATCTTCGGCATGAACTTCGAGTTCATACCGTTGATCCACAACGACGAAGGTTTCTGGTGGGCCATGGGGTCGATGGGGTTGACCGCCGTCGCCCTGGTCCTGCTGTTCTGGCGCAAGCGCTACCTCGAGCGCAGCGGGCGTTAGGTCAGTTCGGTCCGGGACTGGTCCCGGCTTCGGGCCCGGTGCCGATCTTCAGGTGCACCAGCAGGTCCGCCACCAGCTCCAGCCGCACCAGGGGGCTGTCCACCGCCAGGAACTGCTGCTTGAGCTGCGGGCTCACCGGCAGGATGTCGCACCAGCGGTTGGCCAGCCAGCCGCAGTCGTCCCACTGCAGCGGGGGCTGGATCGGCAGCTCATCCCCGGGCCGGGCCTGCGCCTGCATGTGCTGCAGCAGGCGCTGCAGGCCGACACGGACATGAACGAGGTCCGCCGGCACCGGTAGCGGCGTGTCCTCCTCCAGGTACTCGGCCTCGCCGGTCCACAGGCCGTGTTTCAGCTGCTCGCTGCGCAGCAGGCGAAAGCGTCGGCCGCCACGACAGCGCACCAGCATCAGCCCCGGCTGCGGCCGCTCGAAGGAGGTGATGTGCGCCATCGTCCCCACGAGGTGGAACACTTCGGGCCCGAAGGCCGGCTCACCTGCCTCGCCGGGACGTGGCGGCTGCCGCACCTCACTGCCCTGACTCAGACAGACCACGCCGAAGGGAGCGCCCTCCTTCTGGCAACGCTGGATCAGGTCCAGATAGCGCACCTCGAAGATGCGCAGCGGCAGCACGCTGCCGGGAAACAGCACGGTCTGCAGGGGGAAAAGGGGCAGTTGAAAAGTCGAACTCATCTCAGGGTCTGCTCAGCTGGAACAGGTTCGCTCCGTTGTCCCAGGCGATACGACGCGCCACCTCGGGCGGCAGGTCACCCAGCCAGCGACGGTAGCCGCGCATCAGCTCGTCGTAATACATCCAGCGCTGGTTGACCCAGGTATCCGACCCGATCAGGAAACGATCCGGGTATTTCAGCAGCAGCGCGCGCCACTCGGGGCACAGGCGGTTTTCGTCGCAGGTCAGCCCCGGCCGGTAGGACAGTTCGCCCATGAGCAATGGATACTTCTCCATCAGGGCCGCTACGCGCGCCGCCGGTGAGCCGCCGATGCAGGTATGCGCCCAGATCAGGCGCGCGCCGTGCGCATGAGCCATCAGCAGGTCGATGGACAGGTCGTCCACATGCGCCAGTACGGCCAGCTGCTTCTCGGCGGCGAATTGCATCAGCTTCTTCGCCACCGGACCGTTGGCATTGGCGCTGTCGTAGAGGTGGAACTCGCCGATGCCGCGGTAGGGCCCGGCGGCCGTGCCGCGCGCGAACTCGGTCTGCACCATGGTGTAGATGCTCTCGTCGCGGAACCAGTTGTCGTAGTCGGCCCGGTTGCGGTAGAGGCGGATGAAGGGCACCACCGTCACGCCGGCCGCGCGCGTCTGCACACCGGCCGAGGCCAGGGTCTTGGTACCGTCATTGGGCCGGCTGTTGGCGATGACAGCGCGCACACCGTTGCG
The DNA here is from genome assembly GCA_963513295.1 of uncultured Hylemonella sp. Lineage (GTDB taxonomy): Bacteria > Pseudomonadota > Gammaproteobacteria > Burkholderiales > Burkholderiaceae_C > Hylemonella. The sequence continues at coordinate 23,561 of CAUPQO010000009.1, read as the reverse complement.
CTGCATGCGGGCCAGCACATCGTCCAGCGGGTGCGGGCCCTGGTAGGCCTCCTCGTTGTAGTGCAGATGGGCGTCGAACAGCGGGCCGCTGTAATCGGCCGCCTGCCCCACGCCGGCCAAAACCAGCAACAGGCCCAGGACTGCGATGCGCTTCATGGTGCTCAGCCCACGTGCCTGGCGAAGAAGGCCAGGGTACGCTCACGCGCCAGCGCCGCGGCCGTGGCATCCCAGGCCCCGCGGTGGTCGCAGTTGAAGCCATGGTTGGCCGCATAAACATGCACCTCGACTTCCGGGTGGGCCTTTTGCAAGGCCGCCACGCCCTCCAGCGGAATCCAGTGGTCCTTCTCGCCGAAATGCGCCAGCACCGGGCACTTCGGCGTGCGCGCAATCTCGGCCTCGGTGGTGACACCGCCACCGTAATAAGGCACGGCCGCGCTCACCCCCTTGAGCAGGCAGGCCGTGCGCCAGGTCAGCAGGCCACCCCAGCAGTAGCCGACCACGCCCACCTTGCCGGCCTGGGCCGCATGGAGGATGGCGGCCTGGATGTCCTGCAGCACGCCCGGCGCCGGCAGCGCTTCCACCGTGGCCTTGAGCGCCATGCCCGCGCTCATGTCGTCAGGGGCATAGCCCAGCTCGACGCCGGGCTTGACGCGATGGAAGGTGGCCGGTGCCACCGCCAGATAACCCGCGGCCGCATAACCGTCGGCCACGGCGCGGATATGCGCGTTGACACCGAAGATTTCCTGCAACACCACCACACCGCCACGCGGCTTGGTCGCCGGCTGCGCCACGTAGGCCGGGAACGTGAAGCCGTCGGCGGCCTTAAGGTCGATGAACTGTCCCATGCACTGCTCTCCTGGTTTGCTTTTTAAGGGGCTACGCCCAGCTTACGGGCCACGAAATCGAGCCGGTCCTGGCCCCAGAAAATCTCGCCGTCGATGACATAACTCGGTGCGCCGAAGACACCGGCAGCGATGGCCTGCTGCGTATAGGCCTCATAACGTTCGCGCACTTCCCGGCTGTCGGCCTGTGCCCGCCGTTTGGCATCGAGACCACATTCGGCCAGCAGCGCGGCCAGCACCTGGTCGTCGCCGATATTGCGCTCCTGGGCCCAGACGGCGGCCATGATGGCCCCGGCGATCTTCATCGCGGCGTCGCGGCCGTCGTGCTGATCCACCGCGATGATCAGGCAGGCTGCGTCGTCGCCACCGACCGGAAAGTACTTGGGTTGGGGATGCAGCGGGATCTTCAGGAATTCGCTGTAGCGCTTCAGCTCCACCAGGCGGTAGGCCTGGCGCTGCGGTGCGCGCTTCGGTAAAGGCAGGCCGCCGGAAATGGGAAACACCTTGCCGCCCAGATCCACAGGCAATACACGGATGGTGGCGCCGGCGGCCTTGGCCATGGCGGCAAAACGCGCATGGCCCAGATAGGTCCAGGGGCTTTGCGGCGCGAAATAGTAGTCCACTGTACGGCTCATCGTGTCTCCTCTTGTTTCTGCGGCAATGGTATCTTGTCACCATCACACCTGCAGGAGCTGGGATTTGAACAAGGTTCTACTGGTCACCGGGGGCGGCCGCGGCATCGGCGCTGCCACGGCGCTGCTGGCCGCGCAACGCGGTTACGCCGTCGCCATCAATTACACGAGCAACTCGCTGGCGGCCGACGAGGTGGTGCGGCAGATCCGCGCCGGTGGCGGCACGGCCATGGCGGTGCGTGCCGATGTGGCCATTGAGGCCCAGGTACTCTCCATGTTCGAACAGGTCGACGCCAAACTCGGCCGCCTCACGGGCCTGGTCAACAACGCCGGCGTGGTGGACACGACCCAGCGTGTGGACGAGCAGAGCCTGCCCCGCTGGCAGCGCATGTTCGCGATCAACGTCTTCGGCACCATGCTGTGCGCGCGCGAAGCCGTGCGCCGCATGAGCACACACCATGACGGCACGGGCGGCGCCATCGTCAACGTCGGCAGCATGGCCTCGGTGCACGGCGCGGCCGGACAGTACGTGGACTACGCCGCCGCCAAAGGCGCGGTAGACGTCTTCACCCTGGGCCTGGCGCGCGAGGTGGCCACCGAAGGCATCCGCGTCAATGCGGTGCGCCCCGGCATCGTCGACACCGAGATCCACGCCAGCGGCGGCCAGCCCGGCCGCGCACAACGCCTGGCGCCGCAGATTCCCATGCAGCGCCCCGGCACGGCGCAGGAAATCGCCAGTGCCATCGTCTGGCTGCTATCGGATGAAGCTGGCTATGCGACCGGCTCCATCCTGGACGTGACGGGAGGCCGCTGATGACCGAGAAAACCCTCAAGTACTACTGGGAAGACATGGCCGTGGGCAGCACGCGTGAACTCGGCAGCGTCAGCCCCACGCGTGAACAGATCATGGACTTCGCGCGCCAGTTCGACCCGCAGCCCTTCCACCTGGACGAGGCCGCCGCCCAGGCCTCGGTCTTCGGCAGCCTGTGCGCCAGCGGCTGGCACACCTGTGCGATGGCCATGCGTCTGATGGTCGACAACTTCCTGTCCGAAGCCGCCGGCCTGGGCTCGCCCGGCCTGGAAAGCCTGAAATGGACCAAGCCGGTCTTCCCCGGTGACGTGTTGAGCCTGCGCCACACCATCCTGGACAGCCGCCCCATGGGCAGCCGGCCCGATGTGGGCCTGGTGCGCACGCTGTGGGAGATGCACAACCAGCGCGGCGACAAGGTTCTGCACATGGAAGGCTGGGGCATGTTCCGCCGCCGCACGCCCGCCACCACCACCTGAACCCACCATGGACTTCAAACCCCTCGTCACCCTGCTGGCCATCGTCAACCCGCTGGCCATCGTGCCCTTTTTCATCCACTACACCCAGGGGTTCACGCGCGAGCAACGCCTGCGCACGATCTGGATTTCCTCGCTCAGCGCCTTTGCCGTGATTGCCATCAGCGCCCTGCTGGGCCTGCAGATCCTGGCCTTCTTCGGCATCTCGCTCGCAAGCTTCCAGGTCGGCGGCGGCATGCTGCTGCTGACCTCGGCGCTGGCCATGCTCAATGCGCAGCCGGCCGAAGCCAAGTCGAATGCCGAGGAGATGCAGAGCGCGGCCGAACGCTCGGCCGCGCGCGCCAGCATCGCCGTGGTGCCGCTGACCATCCCGCTGCTGACCGGTCCGGCCACCATGTCCACCGTGGTGATCTACGCCGACAAGGCCAGGGACTTTCTTCAGCTCGGCACGCTGGTGGGCTACGGCGTGGTGGTGGCGCTGGCCACGGCCTTGTGTTTTGCCCTGGCCGAGCCAATCGCACGCGTGCTGGGCAAGACCGGCATCAACGTGATGACCCGTCTGATGGGCCTGATCCTCGCGGCCCTGGCCGTGGAGGTGATGTCCGACGGGCTGGTGAAACTGTTCCCGGCCCTCGGACGTTGAGCCCAGGCTAGAAGGAGGCCACCGCGCCGTTGGAACGCGGATCGAAACCGCCTTCCAGCACACCGTTAGGGTGGCGCACCAGCATGCCGGCGTGGCCCACGCCCTCGTCCCAGGCACCTATCGTTTCCACCTCGTGGCCGAGTGCACGCAGCTGTTTCACCACGGCCGGGTCGAAACGGCTTTCCAGCTTGAGCGAGTCGCTGGACTGGCCCCAGGTGCGGCCCAGCAGCCAGCGTGGCCGCTCGATGGCCTGTTGCGGGTGGTCACCAAAACGCATCACGCGGTTGAAGATCGTGGCCTGGGTCTGCGGCTGGCCGTCGCCACCCATGGTGCCGTAGACCATGCTGCCGCCGTTGGCCAGCTGGGCCATGGCCGGGTTCAGCGTGTGGAAGGGTTTTTTGCGCGGCTCCAGCGTGTTCACGTGTGCCGGGTCCAGCGAGAAGCTGCAACCGCGGTTCTGCCAGTTCACGCCGCTCGTGGGCAGCACCACGCCCGAGCCGAACTCGTGGTAGATGCTCTGGATGAAAGAAACGGCGAGACCGTTCTTGTCGATCACGCCCATCCAGATGGTGTCGCCCGGATCGGTTTTTTGGCCCCAGGGCAGCGCCACGTCAGGCTTGAACTCGCGCGCCAGCGCATCGATGCGCGCCGGCGTCAGCAACTCGGCTGGCGCCAGGGCCATGAAGTCGGGGTCGGTCAGGTAACGGTCACGCACGCGGAAGGCCAGCTTGGTCGCTTCCACCTGCGCATGCACGAAGGTCGCGCTCTCGGGGCCGGCCTGTTTCCAGCCGGGGAAACGCTCCATCAGCGCCAGGATCAGCAGCGAAACCAGGCCCTGCGAAGGCGGCACCATGTTGTGCAGCTGCGCGCCACCGACCGGGACCGTCAGCGGGTCGATCAGCTTGGCCTGGTGCGCCTGCAGGTCGGCCAGCGCCAGCGGGCTGCCAACAGCGGCCAGCTCGGCCGCCATCTGCTTCGCCAGCGCACCGCGGTAATACTCGTCCGTGCCCTTGCGCGCGATCCGCGCCAGCGTGTCGGCCAGGCGCGACTGCTTGAACAGCGCGCCCACCTGCGGCACCTGGCCCTGGGTCAGAAAGGTCTCGGCAAAACCCGGGCGATCTTTCAGTTCGGCCAGCTTGGCCTGTGTGGTGCTGGCCTGGCTGCGCGTGACCGGGATACCCTGGCGTGCCAGGAAGATCGCGTCGTCGAGCAGGCGCGACAGCGGCAGGCGGCCACCGAGCGATAACGCCGACAGCTGGTGCGCAGCGCCCCAGCCCGAGATCGTGCCGGCCACGGTCAGCGCGGCGGTGCCGCCGCGAAAGGGAATGCTGCCGCTGATGCCACGCTGGGCGTACCAGTCGCGGCTGGCCGCCAGCGCGCTGCGACCGCTGGCGTCGATGCCACCGGGGCGATTGCCCGGGCCGTTGATGACCCAGAAGCTGTCCCCGCCAATCGAGTTCATGTGCGGGTAGACCACGGCGTTGGTCGCTGCGGCGGCGACCATCGCCTCCAGGGCATTGCCGCCTTCGCGCAGCACGGCCACGGCCGACTCGGCGGCCAGGGAATGGGGTGCCACCGCGATACCGCGGCGGCCATAGACAGATTGGGCCATACGAAATTCCTCAGGAAAGGGAAAGGCGCCAACAGGCGCCTTTCCAAAAGGTCACGTCATGCTACCAGCCGATGGCCTTGGGCAGCCACAGCGCGATCTGCGGGTAGAAGAACACCAGGGCCAGGGTCACGCCCTGCATGGCGAGAAACGGCAGCACGCCCTTGTAGATGTCCTTGATCGTCACCTCCGGCGGCGCCACGCCCTTGAGGTAGAACAGCGCCCAACCGAAAGGCGGCGTCAGGAAGGAGGACTGCAGGTTCACCGTGATCAGCATGGCCAGCCAGACCGGGTCCACGCCCTGGGCCAGCAGCACCGGCAGGAAAAGCGGCACGGCGATGTAGCTGATCTCGATCCACTCGATGAAGAAACCCAGCACGAAGATCAGCAGCATCATGAACCAGATGTCGCTGTTCACGCCGCCGGGCAGCACCTCGAACATGCGCGTGATCAGGTCCTCGCCATGCAGGCCGCGGAAGGCCAGCGCAAACACCTGGGCCGTCATGAGGATGAGCATCATGATGGCGGTGATCTTGCTGGTCTCCAGCGCCACGTCCTTCAGGATCTTCCAGGTGAAACGTTTCGAAAGCACGGTGATCAGCACCGCCCCCACGGCGCCCATGGAGGCCGCCTCGGTCGGCGCGGCAATGCCGCCGACGATGGAGCCCAGCACGGCCACCACCAGCATGATGGGCGGCACCACGACCTTCCAGAAGCGGATCCAGAGCTGGCGGCGCGAGACGCCGTCGCGCTCGTCCTGCGGAATGGGCGGCATCAGGTCGGGCTTGAGCCAGCCCAGCACCAGCAGGAAGATGATGTAGACGGCCGACAGCAGTAGGCCGGGGCCCACTGCCGCAGCGAACAGCGTGCCCACCGAGAGCTGCATGATGTCCGACAGCAGGATCAGGATCAGGCTGGGCGGGATGATCTGCCCCAGCGTGCCTGAGGCGCAGATGGCGCCGCAGGCAATGCTCTTGTTGTAGCCGCGCTTGATCAACGTGGGCAGGGTCAGCAGGCCCAAGGTGATGACGGTGGCGCCGACGATGCCGGTGGTCGCGCCCATGAGCACGCCGAAGAGGATGATGCCCACGCCCATGCCACCGCGCACCCCGCCGGCGATGTGGCCCATGACGTCGAGCAGGTCATCGGCCAGGCGGGATTTCTCCAGCATCACGCCCATGAAGACGAAGAGCGGAATCGCCATCCACTGGTAACCGGCCACGATGCCGTAGAAACGCGCCGGCAGCAGGCTGAAGAGGCTGTCGCCGAAGCCCAGGTAACCGAAGATGAAACCCACCGTGGCCAGCGTGGTGGCCACGGGCACCCCGAGCATCAGCAGGGCGAAGAAGGCCACCAGCATCAGGATGGCATAGGTCTGCGGTTCAAACATGGCCGCCCTCCTGCGCCTGCGCGCGTTCGTGGAACAGACGCAGCAGGGCCGCCACCGTCTGCAGGGCCACCAGGCCGTAGCCGATCGGGATCAGTGACTTGACGATCCAGCGCAGCGGAATGCCGCCCGGATCGGGCGAGCTCTCCTGGATGGAATAGGCCTGCAGCACGTAGGCGATCGACACCTTGATGAAGATCAGCGCCACGGCCAGCAGCAGCAGCAGCGAGATGACGTCGACGATGAATTTCTTGCGCGCCGAGTAGTTGGCGTAGAACAGGTCCACCCGCACGTTGTCGCCACGCTGCAAGGCGTAACACATGCCCAACAGGATGAGCGCGGCCAGCAGGTGCCATTCCAGCTCCTGGGCCCAGACCGAGCCGTAGCTGAAGGAATACCGCAGCAGCACATTGACCGCGACCAGTCCGATCATGGCCAAGGCCACCCAGATGGTGGCCCGCCCGACGACATCGACCAGCGACTCCATCTTCTCCATCACGGAGATGATCGCTTTGTTTTTCATGACAGACCTTTCGCACAGGCCTCGACAAACGCCACACCCCATGGGCCTGGGCTTGTCGAAATCCTCGGTTTTGTCCGCGTTGCGCGTTGCCAGGCTCTGCGCAAACGGGACGACGCAAACCCTCGCTTAACCACGCACCTTGCTGTGGTACTGCTCTTCACTGACCTCGACCCAGCGGTCGTACTTGGCCTTGAAGCCCATGTAGGAGTCGTGCACCTTCTTCACCAGCGGGTCCTTGGCCACGGCCTCGGCCAGCACCTTCTCGGTCTCGCTGCGCAGGGCTGCGATCACCGAATCCGGCAGCGGCTTGGCGATGACCTTCTGGTTCTTCACCAGATCGTCCATGGCCTCGGAGTTGGCCTTCTGGCACCAGCCTTCGCTGATGACGTTGCAGGCGGCGGAAGCGTTCTGCACGATGGCCTGCAGGTCCTTGGGCAGCTTGTCCCAGGCGGCCTTGTTGATCAGCAGCTCGGACACCGTGGCCGCCTCGTGCCAGCCGGTGGTGTAGTAGTACTTGGCCGCCTTCTGCAGGCCCAGGCGACGGTCCTGGTAGGGGCCCACGAACTCGGCCGCGTCGATCACGCCGCGCTCCAGGGCGGGGAAGATCTCGCCGCCGGGCAGCACCTTCACGTCCACGCCCAGGTTGGCGTAGACCTTGCCGGCCAGGCCGGGGATGCGCATCTTCAGGCCCTTGAGGTCGGCGACACTCTTGATCTCCTTCTTGAACCAGCCCGTCATCTGCACGCCGGTGTTGCCGCAGGGCATGGCCACCATGCCGAAGGGCGCGTAGACCTCGTTCCACAGGTCGATGCCGCCGCCGTCGTAGAGCCAGCCGTTCATGCCCTGGAAGTTCAGACCGAAAGGCACGGCAGTGAAGTACTGGGCGGCAAAGGTCTTGCCAGTCCAGAAATAGCTGTTGGCGTGGTTCATCTCCACGGTGCCGGCACGCACGGCGTCGAAACCTTCGAAGGCCGGGATCAGCTCACCGGCGCCAAAGACCTGGATCTTCAGGCGGCCGCCGGACATGTCGGCGATGCGCTTGGCCAGATCGGTGGCGCTGCCCGGGCCGTCCATGTAAAAAGGCGAGCCCTTGGGATAGGCACTGGTCATCTTCCAGTTGAAACTCTGCTGCGCCTTGGCCACCATGGGGAAGGCCAGCGCGCCGGCAGCGGCGCCGGCAGTGACGGTCTTGGAAACAAACGAACGACGGTCCAGTTTCATGAGGAAGCTCCTGGGTTGTGGATGGATATCCATGTGTCCGCAAGGAGCGTGCCTGATTCAGGGCACTGAAGACACTGGGGTTTGCACCATCCTGGGGCAAATCTTCATTTGTATGCATACTTAGCGTTGCATTTGCAGCCACTGCACCAATTCTGTCACTGCGGCATCGGTGACCGCACCCAAAGCGCGCACGCCACCCGCGGCGTCGGCACTGGCGGCCGGCTGCTGCAGCTGCAGTTCGCGCTGGGCCAGCAGTTGCTCGCCACCGGCCGTGCGCTGTAGCAGCGTGGCGCGCAGGCGCAGCAGGCCGGCACTCTGCTCCGGGCTGCTGAAGAGCTGGCTGAACTCTTCCAGCTCGATGAGCAGCAGACGCGGGGCTACATCACCGGAGGGCAACACAAACTGCCGGCCCAGGCCCTCGCGCAGGCGCTGCTGCACCAGTTCAGCCGGCACCATGGCCCAGCGCGACTGGCTGTAGGCGCGCAGCTGCTGGGCATCGGCATAGGCCAGGCGGTAGAGCATGGCCGGGCCGTCCAGCGCCGGGCTGGCCTGTACACGCAGGGCCAGCAAGGGCCGCGTGCCCGGCGCTGGCTGGGCAAGGACGGCAGCGGATGGACCGAAGTCATAACGCAGCGGTGCCGGGGCGCGCTCGGGCAAAGCGGCGCAGGCCGCGAGCAGGACGACCGGGACGGTCAGGAGAAAACGGCGCCAGGCCACAAGCTTGTTCACGTGCAGACTCCTCATCGCGCACCTCGCGGCACAACAAAACCAGGTTCACCCGGACCCGGCAGGGACAGTGCCGGGCCGTAAATCAGGGCCTGCGGATGCTCGTCCAGCGAGGCGGCAGCGCGCCCGACCTGACGCACCGCGCGACCCGTGTCTTCGAGCGTGCGATTGAGCCGCGGCAGGCTGGTCTGCTGCACCGTCTGGCCGGTGGCCGCCAGGGCCCCCACGCCCTGCTGCAGCTGCTCCAGCGTGCCGCCGGGCTGCTGCAGGCGCTGGGCCAGGCGCGCATAGTGGTCGGCTGTCTTGCGCACCTGCTCGGCGCTGGCACTCACCGTGCCGGCGGCCTCGCGCATGGACTGGAAAGACGCGCCCGCCTCACGCATGGCCGGCGGCACGGCCGCGGCCGCCTCGCCCAGGGCGTCGATGCTCTTGCGCAGGGCCTGCTGGTTCTCGGGCGCCAGCAGCTGGTTGACTCGGCGGGTGGTTTCCTCGAGTTCGCCCAGCAGGCGCTCGCCCTGGCGCGACCACTGTTCCATGAGCCCGGCTCGCATGGGAATGCGCGGCGGCTCTCCCGCAACGGCCTGTAGCGGCTCGCGGGATTCACCGCTGTCGTCGAGCAGGACGAAGGCGATGCCCGTCAGGCCCTGGTAGCCCAGAGTCGCGTAAGTGGAGCGGGTCATAGGCGTGTCGGGGTCGACATCCATGAGCACCAGGACCTGGCCCGGCGTCTTCGGGTCGAGGTCGATCCGGGCCACCTTGCCCACCTTGACGCCCCGGTAGCGCACGGCGGCCTGCGGCAACAGGCCGGTGATGGTGCTGCGCGTGACGATCTCGTAGCGGCGCATGACGCCTGTTTCCCGGGTGAGCCAGACCGCCAGCGCAATGAGCAGCGCCGCCACCCCGAGGACAAATATGCCGGCCGCGATCGCGTGAGCCTTGTTCTCCATAGATCTAGCCTTTCTGGTCCGTATCGGCCAACAGGGTTTGCGCGCGCCGCCCGCGTTCGCCCTGGAAGAATTCACGCACGAAGGGGTGATCGAAGCGGACCACCTCCCGCGCCGGCGCGCTGACAATCACCTTCTGGTCGGCCAGCACCGCCACCCGCGTGCTCAGATCGAAGATCGTGTCCAGATCGTGCGTGACCATCACCACCGTCAGGCCCAGTTCGCGGTGCAGCGAGCGCAGCAGACGGCACAGGCCGTCGGCGCTGTCCGGATCCAGGCCAGCCGTCGGTTCGTCCAGCAGCAGCAAGGGCGGGTCCATGATGAGGGCGCGCGCGAGCGCCACGCGCTTGATCATGCCGCCGGACAGATCAGAAGGCATCTTGAGCGCCTGCACCGGCTCCAGCCCCACCATCTGCAGTTTGACCAGCGCGGCATCGCGCACCAGGTCCGGCGGCAGTGTGCGCAGCTCGCTCAGGGGAAAGGCGATGTTTTCCAGCACGCTGAACGCCAGAAAGAGCGCGCCGTGCTGGAACAGCATGCCCACACGGCTGCTCGCGCCCGGCTCGCTCATGCGCGAGGCCGGCTGGCCCAGCACGGTGACCCGGCCGCTGCTGGGCCGCTCCAGCCCCAGGATCTGGCGCAGCAAGACCGTCTTGCCGCTGCCCGACGCCCCGACGATGGCCAGCACCTCGCCTTCCTCGACCCGCAGGTCGAGATGGTGATGCACCACCGCCTGCCGGCCGGGCGCACGAAACACCGTGCTCAGGTTCTCGATTTCGACGAGAGCTCGACCGCTCATATCCCCACATTCCTGAAAACGACGGCGAACAGCGCGTCCACCAGGATCACCATGGTGATCGATACGACCACCGACGCCGTCGTGCCCTGCCCCAGGCTCTCGGTGTTGGGCTTGATGCGCAGGCCGAAATGGCAGCCTACCAGCGCGATCATGAGCCCGAAGACCGCCGACTTGGAACTGGCCAGCGCGAGGTTGGACACCATCACGGCATCAGGCAGCGCGGTGACGAAATACCGTGGCGACACATCCAGCGTCACGTCCGCCGCCAGCATGCCGCCCAGCAAGGCCGCCACCGTGGTCCAGGCCGACACCAGGGGCATGGCCAGCGTCATGGCCAGCACGCGCGGCAGCACCAGTCGAAAGCTGCGCGCAATGCCCATGACGCGCATGGCGTCGATCTCCTCGGTCACGCGCATGACGCCCAGTTGCGCCGTGATGGTGGAACCCGAGCGCCCCGCGATCAGGATCGCCGCAAGCACGGGCCCCAGTTCGCGGATCACGGAGAGGCCCATGATGTTGACGATGAACGGGTCGGCGCCGAACAGACGCAGTTGCTGCGCCATCAGGTAGGCCAGCACCACCCCGATCAGGAAGCCCACCAGCGCAGTGATGGGCAGCGCCGTGGTACCGAAGTGGTACAGGTGCCCGGAGAAGTCGCGCCAGGGCCCCTGCGCGGGCTTGCGCAGCAATCGGCCGACGTCCAGCGCCAGCTGACCGACCAGCCGCAACATGCCCAGCAGATGATCCAGCACGCGCAAGACCCGGGCTCCGAGCATCCACCATGCATGGGCCAGCCCGTGTCGTTCGCGCGGCGGCAGGGACGTCGTGTGGCGCGCCACGTGCTCCAGCACCGCGCGCTGCGCCGGCAGGGCTTCCAGCCCTTGCGGCCAGCGGCGGCCCCAGCTGTTCCACAGCAGCTGGGCGCCGACGTGGTCAAAACGCGTGATCTCGCGCAGGTCCCAGGCCGGTGCCGGCTCACGCAGGGCCTGCTGCAGCGCGACCCAGGCGGCCGGCTCGGCCAGCCGCGCCGCCGTCCACTGCCCCAACAGCACGGCAGCCTGTCCCCCCGGGGGGGACGGCCGGCTGATACGGGGTGAGGTGTCGGCCATGGACGGCGGTCTGGGTTGGATGGTGTTGGTTCCCGATGGTAAGCCCGATTTCGCCGTCACAATACGGCGTCATGGCAAGCACGCCACAGGAGAGTTCATGAGCAACGCCCCCGCCACCGACGAATTGCGCATCGAGCTGCGCGGCCCCGTGCTGTGGCTGACCATCGCGCGCGAGGCTCGCCGCAATGCCGTGAGCCATGCCGTGCTGGCCGCCCTGGCCCGTGCCATCGAGGGGGCCCAGGCGCAGCGCGATGTCCGCGCCATCGTCATCACGGGCGCGGGCGACAAAGCCTTCTGCGCCGGCGCCGACCTGCAGGCCGACCAGGCCTTCACCACCGACTACTCCGAGCCGCAGGGCCACGTGGCGCGTGTGCTGCGCGCCGCCAAGGCCAGCACCGTGCCGCTGATCGCGCGGGTCAACGGCGCCTGCATGGCCGGCGGCATGGGCCTGCTGGGCATGTGCGACCTGGCCGTGGCCGCGCGCCACGCGGTCTTCGGCCTGCCCGAGGTGAAGGTGGGCGTGTTCCCGGCCCAGGTGCTCAGCGTGCTGCAGCACCAGATCCCGCGCCGCAAGCTGGCCGAGCTCTGCCTCACGGGTGAGCCGCTGACCTCGGCCGAGGCACTGGAGTACGGCCTGGTGAACTACGTGGACGACGACGTGGACGCCCGCCTGCAGTGGCTGCTGGAACGCCTGCTCGACAAGTCACCGGCCGCCATCCGCCGCGGCCTGTACACCATGAAAAAGATCGAGGCCATGTCTTTCGAGGAAAGCATGTCCTTCACCGAAAGCCAGATCGCGCTGTTCACGCTGACGGAAGATGCCAAAGAAGGCCAGGCCGCCTTCAAGGAAAAACGCAAGCCGGTCTGGCCCGGGCGCTGAGCCGTTCGTCGCGCCCGATGGGGCCGGCATTTGATGCATATCAAGAAACGCCCCGGCGCCGGGCGTAGCATGCGCTGACCATTCCAACACAGGAGGAGACCGCCATGGCATCGAATGAAGCTGTTACAGCGAGCCGGGCCCCGGCCCGCGAATCGGTCAACGTCTACGGGCTGCTGGCCGCCCTGGCCGGCCTGATCGTCGTCATGCTGCTGCCCAAACCGGCGGCGCTGCCGGTAGCCGGCCAGATCATGCTGGGCCTCCTGCTGTTCTCCGTCATCCTGTGGGTGAGCGAAGCGGTGGACTACGCGATCAGCGCCGTGCTCATCACCGCCCTCATGGCCTTCATGCTCGGTATGGCGCCCAACGCGGCCAAACCCGAGGCCGTGCTGGGCACCGGGCCGGCGCTCACGCTGGCCCTGGGCGGTTTTGCCAACACGGCGCTGGCGCTGGTGGCAGCGGCCTGCTTCCTCTCGGCGGCCATGACCATCACCGGGCTGGACAAGCGCATCGCCCTCTTCATCCTCTCCAAGGTCGGGGCGCGGACCAACCGCGTGCTGATCGGCGCCATCCTGGTGGGCATCGTGTTGTCCTTCCTGGTGCCCTCGACCACGGCGCGCGTGGCCTGCCTGGTGCCCATCATCATGGGCATCATCCTGGCCTTCGGCGTCGACCAGCGCTCGCGTTTCGCCGGCATGCTGATGATCGCCACGGCCCAGTCCGCCTCGATCTGGAACGTGGGCGTGAAGACCGCCGCGGCGCAGAACATGGTGGCCATCGGTTTCATCGAGAAGGCCTACGGCCAGACCATCACCTGGGGTGACTGGCTGATTGCCGCCGCACCCTGGTCCATCCTGATGTCCATCGCGCTGTACTTCGTGATGATCAGGATGATGCCGCCCGAGACGAAAGAGATCGCCGGCGGCAAGGAAACCATCCGCCTGGCGCTGCACGCCCTGGGGCCGATGAGCTGGGCCGAGAAGAAGCTGCTGTTCATCACCCTGACCCTGCTGGCCTTCTGGGCCACGGAAAAGGTGCTGCACCCCTTCGACACCTCGTCCACCACCATCGCCGCCATCGCGCTGATGTTCACGCCGGGCATTGGCGTCATGGGCTGGAAGCAGGCGCAGTCACGCATTCCGTGGGGCACCATCGTGCTCTTCGGCACCGGCATCAGCCTGGGCACGGCCTTGCTGCAGACCAAGGCCGCCGCCTGGCTGGCCAACATCATCGTGGCCAACCTGGGCCTGGCCGGCGCGTCGGCCTTCATGATCCTGGCCCTGCTCTCGCTCTTCCTGATCGTGGTGCACCTGGGTTTTGCCAGCGCCACCGCCCTGGCCTCGGCCATGATCCCCATCATGATCAGCGTGCTGCAGCAGATCGCCGGCGGCCCCGATGCCGCGCCCATGAACCTGGTGGGCATGACCATGCTGCTGCAGTTCGTGGTGAGCTTCGGTTTCATCCTGCCGGTGAACGCGCCACAGAACATGGTGGCTTATGGCACCGATACCTTCACCGTGCGCGACTTCGTGCGCACAGGGCTGGTGCTGACGGTGATCGGATTCGCGCTGGTGCTGTTGCTCGGGGCGACGTACTGGCAGTGGATGGGATATCTGACGAAGTGAAACAGTAGTTCGCCACTGCACGGTAGCTAGCCTGCAGGCGAAATGGGTTGCAGAAACTAGTCGCAGCTCGCCAGCGTCTCTGTCGCCACTGGCGAAGTCGGACCGGTATATTCCCGGTCTGACTGCATCACCCGGGAGAATTCATGTCGCGTGCAGATAGCCCCAAGAGGCTCCGCTCGTTCCTGCGCGAACATGGAAAGTCATTTGTCTGGTTACCGCTGGCAACCTGTGCCGTCATCGCGCTCTTTGCGCCTTTGAACGTACTGGACTATGAATTCCCGCGATGGTTGGTACGGCTGGCTGGGTCCGTCGTTCCCATGGTGTCGCGATTGAACGCAGAGTTTGAGTTGAGCCAGGTTGCGCAGCTGTATTACGCAACTCTTTGGCTCCTGCTTCCTCTGAGCTACTGGTCTATGAACGTTGGAAGCGAGGAACAGCTGGCGCAAAGGATGAGAGGCAGAAAAAGACGCCTCTGGTGGCCGATCGCATTCTTCGGGCTGGTGTGGTTTGGACTGCTCTACATGTTCAACTACGAGATGCCAGACCCTGCAAACAACGGCAAGTACGAAAGCCTGATGCTGCATTCGAGGATAGGCATGGCCGTTGTTGGGGGTCTCTTGATGATGAGCCTTGTGGCTCTACCGAAACTGGTGATTCAAAGTCTGCGGTGTTATCTGCAGCTTGCAAAAGAGGAACGGCTGGGGTAACCGGCCTTCCTCCCCGTCTCGATCCTTCGGGGGTCAGCAGACTCAGGCCTGATGTTGGCTCACTTTCTCACCGCCACACCTGCCCCAACGCCACCCAGGCGCTGGCCACCACGGGCTCACCACGCCGCGCGCGCAGGCTGACAAAGCACAGCTGACACTCCAGGCTCACCCGGTCCGCCACCACCAGGCCACGCGCCTGCGCCTCGGTGATGGCGATGGACTCGCGTACCAGACTCAGGCCCACGCCCGAGCGCACCAGATCCACCATGGACGCTTCCTGGTCCACCAGCGCCACCTGGCGCGGGGTGACGCCCAGTGGGCCAAAGACGCCCGCCAGCAAGCGATGATGCGCCGAGGCCGGCGGCGTGGCAATCCAGGGCAGCGCGGCCAGGGCCTTCCAGTCACGGCCCAGCACCTGTTCGCCCCAGCCGGCAGGCGCGAGCACGCGGTAGGTGAAGCGCGAGAGTTCGCGCAGCTCATAGGCCGCGTCCTCGCCCATCTCACCGGGCAGGCCGAGGTAGAAGCCCACGTCAAGCTCGCCGCGGCCGATCTGGGCCAGCACCTCGCCGCTCATGCCCTGGCGCAGCTCCGTCTCGATCTGCGGCGCGCTCTCGACAAGCTCCTTGAGGAAGGCGCCAAGGCGGATGAACTCGGGATCGAGGATGGTGCCGATGCGCAGGCGTCCGCGCACCGTGCTGTGCAGGCTCTGCGCGGCCTGGCCGAAATCGGCCAGCGCGGCCAGGGCTTTCTCGGCCTGCGGCAAGAGGGCCGCGCCATCGGGCGTGAGGGCCAGGCCGTGCGGGGTTCGGGTGAAGAGCGTGAGCCCCGTGCTCTCGGCCAGGGCCTTCAGCTGCAGGCTCACGGCGGGCTGGCTCAGGTGCAGCCGGGTCGCGGCGCGCGAGACATTGCCTTCCCGCGCCACGGCCACGAAGGCGCGCAGGGTCTGGGGCTCGGGTGGCGCACTCATATTTGCATAATTTATATCACTCTTCAATGCAAATCATTGGAAAAATGGTTTTGTTTGCATGACACTTGGGCATTATTTCGGAGACACCACCATGAGCATTACAAATATCGATCACTTCATCGGCGGCAAGGTCGTGGCCGGTACCTCGGGCCGCGCGCAGGACGTGTTCAACCCCGCCACCGGCGCCGTGAGTGGCAAAACCGCGCTGGCCAGTGCCGCCGAGGTGGACAAGGCCGTGGCGGTTGCGCAAGCCGCCTTCCCGGCCTGGGCGCAGACCTCGCCGCTGCGCCGCGCACGGGTGATGTTCAAGTTCCTGGAGCTGATGAACCACCACCGCGACGATCTGGCCCGACTGATCACGGCCGAGCACGGCAAGGTGTTCACCGACGCGCAGGGCGAAGTCACGCGCGGCATCGAGATCCTGGAATTCGCCACCGGCATTCCGCAACTGCTCAAGGGCGATTTCACCGAGCAGGTCTCCACCGGCATGGACAACTGGACCATGCGCCAGCCCCTGGGTGTCGTGACCGGCATCACGCCCTTCAATTTCCCCGTGATGGTGCCGATGTGGATGTTCCCGGTGGCGCTGGCCGCGGGCAATACCTTCCTCCTCAAGCCCAGCCCGATCGACCCCAGCCCCTCGCTCTTCATGGCCGACCTCTTGAAGAAGGCCGGTCTGCCCGACGGCGTGTTCAACGTGGTGCAGGGCGACAAGGAAGCCGTGGACGCGCTGCTGGCGCACCACGACGTGAAGGCCATCAGCTTCGTGGGCTCCACGCCGATTGCCAACTACATCTACGAGACCGGCGCGCGCAACGGCAAGCGGGTGCAGGCCCTGGGCGGCGCCAAGAACCCCATGGTGGTGATGCCCGACGCCGACCTGGACCAGGCCATCGATGGTCTGATCGGCGCGGCCTATGGTTCGGCCGGCGAGCGCTGCATGGCGATCTCCGTCGCCGTGCTGGTGGGTGACGTGGCCGACAAGATCATGCCTAAACTGATCGAACGGACCAAGGCGCTCAAGATCAAGAACGGCATGGAGTTGGACGCCGAGATGGGCCCCATCGTCACGGCCGCCGCGCACCAGCGCATCACCGGCTACATCGAGGCGGGTGTCCAGGAAGGTGCGCAGATGCTGGTGGACGGCCGCGTGTTCGATGCCGCGCAGACCGGTGAGGGTTGCGCCAACGGCTTCTGGATGGGCGGCACGCTGTTCGACCACGTCACCCCTGAGATGAAGATCTACAAGGAAGAGATCTTCGGCCCCGTGCTGTCCTGCGTGCGCGTGCCGGACTTCGGGACCGCGGTGAAGCTCATCAACGACCACGAGTTCGGCAACGGTGTCTCCTGCTACACGCGTGACGGCCACGTGGCACGCGAGTTCTCGCACCGCATCCAGGTCGGCATGGTGGGCATCAACGTACCAATCCCCGTGCCCATGGCCTGGCACGGCTTTGGCGGCTGGAAGCGCTCGCTGTTCGGCGACATGCACGCTTATGGCGAAGAAGGCGTGCGTTTCTACACCAAGCAGAAGTCGGTGATGCAGCGCTGGCCTGAAAGTATTGGAAAAGGCGCCGAGTTCGCCATGCCCACGTCGAAGTAAAGAAGCCCCCTGAGCCGGCCCGAAGGCCGTCTTCCCCCGAAGGGGGACGCCACCAGCGGCCCGGCCGAGCCGGTTCCGCGGTGGCCCCCGATTTGGCTTGGTCTGAGCGCAGAGGTCCTTGCAATGAGCGACACCACTTTCGACTACATCATCATCGGCGCCGGCACCGCCGGCTGCCTGCTGGCCAACCGGCTCAGTGCCGACCCGTCCAAGCGCGTGCTGCTGGTCGAGGCGGGGCGCAAGGACGACTACCACTGGATCCACATCCCGGTGGGTTACCTCTACTGCATCGGCAACCCGCGCACCGACTGGCTCTACCAGACCGAGCCGGACCCGGGCCTGAACGGCCGCACCCTGCGTTACCCGCGCGGCAAGACGCTGGGCGGCTGCTCCAGCATCAACGGCATGATCTACATGCGCGGCCAGTCGCGTGACTACGATCAGTGGGCACAGCTCACCGGCGACAACAGCTGGTCCTGGGAGCAGGTGCTGCCGCTGTTCAAGCGGCACGAGGATTACCACAAGGGCGCCGATGCCCTGCACGGCGCCGGTGGTGAATGGCGCATCGAGAAGCAGCGCCTGCGCTGGGATGTGCTGGATGCCTTTTCGCAGGCAGCCCAGCAGGCGGGGCTGCCGGCCAGCGAGGACTTCAACCGCGGCGACAACGAGGGGGTGGGCTATTTCGAAGTCAACCAGAAGAGCGGCTGGCGCTGGAACACGGCCAAGGCCTTCCTGCGCCCGGCGCAGCAACGCCCCAACCTCACGGTCTGGACCCAGACGCAGACCCGGCGCCTGGACTTCACGCGCGATGCCGACGGCGCGCTGCGCTGCAGTGGCGCCGCGCTGCTGCGCGAGGGCCGCGAGCTCAGCGTGAGGGCGCAGGGCGAGGTGATCCTCAGCGCCGGCAGCATCGGCTCGGTGCAGATCCTGCAGCTCTCGGGCGTCGGCCCGGGCGCCCTGTTGCAACAGCACGGCGTGCCCGTGGTGCACGAACTGCCCGGTGTCGGCGCCAATCTGCAGGACCACCTGCAGATCCGCTCGGTCTACAAGGTGCAGGGGGTGAAGACGCTCAACACCATGGCCAAGAGCCTGTGGGGCAAGGCCATGATCGGACTTGAATATGCACTCAAGCGCAGCGGCCCCATGAGCATGGCGCCATCGCAGCTGGGCGCCTTCACCAGGAGCGATCCGGCGCAGCCCTGGGCCAACATCGAATACCACGTGCAGCCACTCTCGCTGGACGCCTTCGGCGAGCCGCTGCACGGCTTCAACGCCTTCACCGCCAGCGTCTGCAACCTGAACCCGAGCAGCCGTGGTTCGGTGCAGATCCGCAGCCCGCATTTCGAGGAGGCCCCGGCAATTGCGCCCAACTACCTGAGCACCGAAGAGGACCGCAAGGTGGCGGCCGATTCGCTGCGCGTGACACGCCGCATCGTGGCGCAACCGGCACTGGCGAAGTACCAGCCGCAGGAGTGGAAACCGGGTGTGCAGTACCAGAGCGACGAAGACCTGGCGCGGCTGGCCGGTGACATTGCCACCACCATCTTCCACCCGGTAGGCACCACCCGCATGGGCCGGGCCGACGACCCCTCGGCCGTGGTGGACCCGCAGCTGCATGTGCGCGGCATCCGCGGCCTGCGCGTGGTCGATGCGGGTGTCATGCCCACCATCACCAGCGGCAACACCAACTCACCGACGCTGATGATTGCCGAACGCGCGGCGCAACTGATCCTCGCGGGCCAGTAAGGCGCTGCGCTCAGCGCAGGCGGCCCACGTAGCGCGCCTCCAGTCCCAACATGGGTGCCGGCGCCTCCCGGGGCACCGCGACAGGGGCGGCCTTGGCCGGTTTTGGTGCAGGGCGCAAGGCCTGCATGGCGGCATCCAGGCGCTGCGCCAGTTCGGACAGATCGGCCAGCCCTTTCTCGCGGGCCGCCTCACGGGCAAAACGCACCACCTCGTCGGCGTATTCCAGATTGCGGGCCATCCACTCCGTGTCGGTCACCCGACCGGTCACGCGGCGCAGCTGCACGTGCAGATGGGCGGCGATGGCGATGCGTTCACTCTCAAGCATGGTTGGTTCCTGCAGGGCTCGGACCAGCCAAAAAGCACTATCCGTGCCACGACACGAAATCCCCTCCTGGCAGACCGGGGAAACCCCTATGTCCGCCCCCTGGGCCCTGCCTTACAGTACGCCCACTCGCTAGCGCGCCCCGGGCGCCGCATGAGAGGAACCGAGGAAGACGACGCGAACATCAAACAACAAAATTGATACCATCCAGAGCAGATGGCGTTCCCCAGGCACCGCTAACCCCGGTGCCTTTTTATTTCCCGGTACCTTTTCATGGAATTCTTCCTCGTCACGTTGGCTTCGCTGCTGGCGGGTTTTGTCGATGCCATCGTCGGCGGCGGTGGCTTGGTCCTCCTGCCCGCCCTCTTCGCGACCTATCCCGGCGCCCACGCCGCCACCCTGCTGGGCACCAACAAGTCCGCCTCGATCTGGGGCACGGCCTTCGCTACGGTGCAATACGCACGCCGTGTCGAGATGCGCTGGGGCGCCCTGCTGCCCGCCATGGGCCTGTCCTTTGCCGGCGCCTTCGCCGGGGCCTGGATCGTCACCCTGGTCTCGCCCGACTTCCTGCGCAAGCTGCTGCCGGCCGTCCTCGTCGGGGTGCTGATCTACACGCTGGTGAAAAAGGAACTGGGCCGCCACCATGCGCCGCGTTATGCGGGCCGCCAGGAACTGCTGGCCGCCGGCAGCGTGGGGCTGGTGATCGGTTTTTATGACGGCTTCTTCGGCCCGGGCACGGGCAGCTTCTTTGTCTTCCTGCTGGTGCGCTGGCTGGGTTATGACTTCCTGCACGCTTCGGCCGGCGCCAAGCTGCTCAACCTGAGCAGCAACCTGGCCGCGCTGATCCTGTTCGCCTTCAAGGGCCACGTCTGGTGGCATTTCGCGCTGGTGCTGGCCCTGGCCAATATCGTGGGCAGCCTGCTGGGCACACGCATGGCCCTCAAGCACGGCGCCGGCTTCGTGCGCGGCGTGTTCATCGTGGTGGTCAGCGCCCTGATCCTCAAGACCGGCTACGACGCCTTCCTGCGCCAGGTCTGAACAGCCTCAGAACTTGTGAAGAAATCGTAGCGAGCGGCCCGAGCGCAAGGCGGACGGAGCGCAGCCACCGGAACGTACTTCAGGTACGTGAGGATGGCGACAACGAAGTTGCGGTGCAGGCTAACTTTCGCACAGCGAAAGTTAAGCGTAGCGGCCGGAGCCAACACCGCCCAACGCGGCGATCGGGTCGCGCAGTAGATTTATTCACAAGTTCTCAGGGCTGGATGGGCACCTGCACGCCTGCCTTGCCCTCGGGCGGCCAGGCGACCTCGGCGGCCAGGCGCGGCTTGCCCAGCGGAAAGGCGGCGCGCCCCTGCTTGACGGCGGCCAGGTCTTCCTCGCTCGGGTACTGGCCCAGCAGCCAGTAATCGAACACGCGCCGCGCCATCGGGGCCGCGTGTTCGGCACCGAAACCGGAGTTCTCCACGATCACGGCCAGGGCGATCTTGGGGTCGTCCACGGGCGCGAAAGCCATGTACAGGGCGTGGTCGCGCTGGTGTTCTTCCATCTTCTTCGCGTCGTACTTTTCCTTCTGGCCGATGGTCACGGCCTGCGCGGTGCCGGTCTTGCCCGCACTGAGGTACTTGGCACCGATGAAGGAGCGGGCCGAGGTGCCCTCCTGCGTCACGGCCGCCAGCGCGCGGCGCACGATGGCCAGGTTCTGGGGCTTGTAGCGCAGGTCCTGTTGCGGCAGCTTGGCCACGGGCACCACCTCCTGGCTGCCGGCGGCCTGGGTGCCAAGCGTCAGATGGGGCGTGTACTTGATGCCGTTGTTGGCCAGCGTGGCTGTGGCCGAGGCCAGCTGCAGCATGGTGAAGGTGTTGTAACCCTGCCCGATGCCCAGGGAGATGGTCTCACCCGCATACCACTTCTGCTGCTCGGGCCGTTTGTAGAAGCGGCGCTTCCACTCCTGGCTGGGCAGCACGCCGCGCACCTCACCCTGGATATCGATGCCGGTGAGCTGGCCGAAACCCAGGGGTTTCATGAAGTCGTGGATCAGATCAACCCCCAGGTCGTTGGCCAGCGAGTAGTAGTAGACGTTGCTGGACTTGACGATGCTGCGGTACATGTCCACCGGTCCCAGCCCGGCGTCGCCGTGGCTGCGGAAGACATGGCCGCCAAAGAACCAGGAGCCGTTGTCCTGGGTGATCTGGCTCGGGGTGCGCTTGCCGGTTTCCAGCGCCGCCATGGCCATGAAGGGTTTGTAGGTCGAGCCCGGTGGATAGGTGCCGCGCAGCGCGCGGTTGAGCAGCGGCTTCTCGATCGATTCATTGAGCGCCTGCCAGGATTCGGAGTCGATGCCCTCGACGAACATGTTCGGATCGAAGGTGGGCTTGCTGACAAAGGCCAGGATCTCGCCGTTGTTCGGGTCGAGCGCCACCAGCGCGCCGCGCCGCTGGCCGAACATCTCTTCCACCAGGTTCTGCAGCTTGATGTCGATGGACAGCACCACGTTGTTGCCGGGTTTGGCCGAACTGCTGGCCAGCTTGCGCACGGCCCGGCCGCCGGCCGAGGTCTCGACGCGCTCGAAGCCGGTGATGCCGTGCAGGTGCTTCTCGAAGCTCTGCTCCACGCCCAGCTTGCCGATGTAGTCGGTGCCGCGGTAATTGGCCTGGTCCTCGTCCTCCCACTCCTCCTGCTCCTTCTTCTCGGCCGGGTTGATGCGGCCGATGTAACCCACCACATGGCTGCCGAGCTCGCCCCAGGGATAGTTGCGGAACAGGCGTGCGCGGATGTCCACGCCCGTGAAGCGGTAGCGCTGCACCGCGAAGCGCGCCACCTCCTCGTCCGACAGGCGGGTGCGGATGGGCAGGGACTCGACGCCCTTGGTCTCCTCCATCAGCTTGCGGAAGCGCCGGCGGTCGCGCGGGGTGATCTCCACCAGCTCGGCCAGCTCATTGATGGTCTGCTCCAGCTTGTCCACCTGGGCCGGTGTGATCTCCAGCGTGTAGGCGGAGTAGTTGGTGGCCAGCGGGATGCCGTTGCGATCCAGGATCAGGCCGCGTGTGGGCACCAGGGGCACGACGGTGGTGCGGTTGATCTCGGCCTGTTCCTGGAGCTCGGCATGGCGGATCACCTGCAGATAGACCAGCCGCAGCAGCAGGATGAGGAAACAGGCGAACACCAGCGCCGAGACGACCAGCACGCGCGCGCGGAAGCGGTGCAGGTCGGCTTCGACGTTGCGCAGTTCGGTCATGACGCGAGCTTGACTACAAGGGCCGGTTGGCGTCGGGGTCGGGCGCACGCCGCTGCGGCAGGAGCAACAGCATGGAGGCCAGCGGCCACAGCACAGCCTCGATCAGCGGCGCCAGCAGCAGGGACCAGCCCGGGAAGTTGCCACCCACCATCAGGCGCACGGCCAGGGCCACCGCATGGGCGGCAATCAGCATGGGCAGCACATGCACCGACTGCGAGGCGAGCGTAAACCACAGCAGCCGGCGATGGATGGCGATGGCCAGGAAATTCAGCACCGCGTAGGCCAGGGCGTGCTGCCCCAGCACGCTGCCCTGGTGCACGTCCATCAGCAGGCCGAATACGAAAGCCGCGCCGATGCCGATGCGCTGCGGCTGGTGCACGCCCCAGAACACCAGGGCCAGGGCCAGCAGGTCCGGCGCCCAGGCCGCGCGACCCCAGAGGGCCATGTTGAACAGCAGGTTCAGCCCGAAGGCACCGGCCAGGCTGCCCCAGATGAACAGTGGGTTGGCGGGCAGCAGCAGCTGCTGACCAGGACGCATGATCATCGCTGCACGCCCCTCTTGCCGGTGCCGGCGTCCTTCTTGCCCGGCGCGGCCACCGTCAGGTCCTGCGGTCGCTGCGGCTGCTGGCCGGCCAGCGTGGGCAGCACCAACACCTGGGTGGCGCCGGCCACCCGGGCCTGCGGCACGCAAAGATTTGGGCAAAGGGCAGTTCAACCCGCCCCGAGGCCATCAAGCCCCCCCCCACCCGCAAGCCCGGCG
>CAUPQO010000008.1:0-40120 GCA_963513295.1 uncultured Hylemonella sp. | reverse complement strand
TGGAACCCATTTCAATCGCATGGGCTCTGTAGTTGCGGCCGATGCAATAGATGCGGCGCACCGGGAACATCTCGTCGCTGCCGACGATGGGGATGTAGGTGTCGCTCACCTCGAACGGGGTCCTGGCCTTGTTCTGGGCCACGCCCGGCAAGGCACAACCTGCCAGCGCACCGGTGGTGACCAGGGCCGTGTTCTGGAAAAAATGACGTCGATCCATGAAAGTCTCCTCTTTTGAATTGGTTTTGTTGTGTGTGAACACAGCAGCTTTGTAGCAGTGCCGTGACTGGAATGGGTATCGATTGGTGAAAACAGTTTCTCACCAAGCGCGCGAGATACTGGTGAAAACCCCTAGGTGGATTCCGCGACGTACGGGAGGAGAATCCGGCCGGACAGTAAGTAAACTGATTGTTCTGTCCCCCACTAGGAGATCACCGTGACCGATAACAAATCCCCGAACCGTCGCAGCCTGCTCAAGGGCGTTGCCGTTGCCGCCGGCGCCATGGCTGCCCCCATGGTTGCCACTGCGCAAACCACCACGAGCCTGCGCTTCCAGAGCACCTGGCCGTCCAAGGACATCTTCCACGAGTACGCCAGCGACTTCGCCAAGAAGGTCAACGACATGGCCAGCGGCAAGCTCAAGATCGAAGTGCTGCCCGCCGGCTCCGTCGTGCCTGCCTTCCAGCTGCTCGAAGCCGTGAACAAGGGCACGCTCGATGGCGGCCATGGCGTGGTGGCCTACCACTACGGCAAGCAATCTGCGCTGGCCCTGTGGGGTTCGGGCCCATCCTTCGGCATGGACCCCAACATGCTGCTGGCCTGGCATTACTACGGCGGCGGCAAGGCCCTGCTGGAAGAGATCTACAAGTCCATCAACATGGACGTGGTCTCCTACCTCTACGGCCCCATGCCCACCCAGCCCTTCGGCTGGTTCAAGAAGCCGATCACCAAGGTGGCCGACGTCAAGGGGCAGAAGTTCCGCACTGTGGGCCTGGCCGTTGACATGTACACCGACATGGGCGCTGCCGTGAACCCGCTGCCCGGCGGCGAGATCGTGCCGGCGCTGGACCGCGGCCTGCTCGATGGCGCCGAGTTCAACAATGCCTCCTCCGACCGCCTGCTGGGCTTCCCCGACGTGGTGAAGAACTGCATGCTGCAGAGCTTCCACCAGTCCGGCGAACAGTTCGAAATCCTGTTCAACAAGGGCAAGCTCAATGCCCTGCCGGCCGAACTCAAGTCCATCATCGACTACGCCGTGCAGGCTGCCAGCGCCGACATGAGCTGGAAGGCCGCCGACCGCAACTCCAAGGACTACATCGAGCTCAAGAAGGCCGGCATCAAGTTCTACAAGACCCCGAACTCCGTGCTGCAGGCGCAGCTCGCCTCCTGGGACAAGATCATGGCCAAGAAGGGCGGCGAGAACGCGCTGTTCAAGAAGGTGCTGGATTCCCAGCGTGCCTACGCCGAGCGCACCACCCAGTGGTGGAACGACTACACGGTCGACTTCAAGATGGCCGCCAACCACTACTTCGGCAAGAAGCCGGCCAAGAAGGCCTGATCGTCTGAGCGGTTAAAATCCCGGACTTCCCGCTGAGGGCGCTGTGGTGCAAGCCATGGCGCCCTCAATTCATTCTGACGACCTGACTAACAACTCTGACTGCTGGAATCCCTATGCAGAACTTCCTGCTCGCGGTCGATCGCCTGTCCACCTGGATAGGCAAGATCTTCGCCTGGACCGCCCTTATCCTCACCCTCACGATCAGCTGGGAAGTGTTCTCGCGCTACGTGCTGAACGAGCCCCATGCCTGGATGCTGGACTTCCAGATCATGATGTACGGAACCCTGTTCATGACAGCGGGCGCCTACACCCTGTCCAAGAACGGCCATGTGCGCGGCGACGTGCTCTACGGCTTCTTCCAGCCGCGCACGCAAGCCACGCTGGACCTGATCCTCTATTTCATCTTTTTCCTGCCCGGCATCACCGCGCTGACCTGGGCCGGCTGGACCTACTTCAACGAATCGCTGGTGATCCGCGAGCAGACCTTCTCGGCCGAAGCGCTGCCGGTCTATCCCTTCAAGTTCATCATCCCGCTCTCGGGCGCACTGCTGCTGCTGCAGGGCATCGTCGAGATCATCCGCTGCATCATGTGCATCCGTGACGGTGCATGGCCCTCGCGCGAGGAAGACGTCGAGGAAGTCGATGTCGAGAAACTCAAGGAAATGGTCCACGTGAAAGACGAAGACATCCAGGCGCTGGACAAGTACGTCGTGAAGGAAGGCGCCCACAAATGAAGATCCGCAAAGAACTCTGGTTCGGCTTCAGCCTCATGGGGCTGATCATCCTGGCGGCCCTCGGCATGCTGCTGGGCGCCGAGAAGATCACCAACGGCCACATCGGCCTGCTGATGCTCTCGCTGGTGGTCGTGGCCATCATGCTGGGTTTCCCCACGGCGTTCACGCTGATGGGCATGGGCATGATCTTCACCTGGATCGCCTACGAGGAAAACACGACCAAGACGCTGGACCTGATGGTGTCCGCGGCCTTCAAGGTCATGAGCAACGACGTGCTGATCTCGATCCCGCTGTTCGTGTTCATGGGCTATCTGGTCGAACGCGCCAACCTGATCGAGAAGCTGTTCCGCAGCCTGCACCTGGCCCTGGCGCGCCTGCCCGGCGCCCTGGCCGTGGCTACGCTGGTGACCTGCGCCGTGTTCGCAACGGCCACCGGCATCGTCGGTGCCGTGGTCACGCTCATGGGCCTGCTGGCCCTGCCGCAGATGCTGCGCGCCGGGTACGACGTCAAGATGTCGGCCGGGGCCATCACGGCCGGCGGCTGCCTGGGCATCCTGATCCCGCCCTCGGTCATGCTGATCGTCTATGGCGCCACCGCCGGTGTCTCCGTGGTGCAGCTGTATGCCGGCGCCTTCTTCCCCGGGCTCATGCTGGCCGGTCTGTACATCCTGTACGTGATCATCGTGGCCAAGCTCAAGCCGCACATGGCGCCCCCGCTGTCGGAGAAGGAGCGCTACATCCCGCTGCCGCCGCTGATGGAGAAGATCGCCCCCGCGCACTCCGCGCGCGCGCTGCCGGCGCTGCTCAAGGCCCTCAAGGGCCGGAACAATGCCGAGGTGCCGACCAGCTACATCCTCAAGCAGCTGGCTGTCGTGCTGGCGCCCCTGGTCCTTTTCCTGTTCGTGGCCCTGTGGAGCTACGCCGGTGTCACCAGCGTGCCGCCGCTGGAAGAGACCTCCACGCTGCAAAGCATGGGCGAGGGCAATGCCGAAGAGGCCGCCGATGACGAGGAAGGCGGGCTCGCCGTACCTCCGGGGACCGAGGAAGAAGAGAGCGCCAGCGCCGCACCCGCTGCGGCCGAAGCGGTGGCCGTACCGGCGGCCGAGCCGGTTGCTGCTGCCAGCGCCGAGCCGGCCGCGACCAGCAAGCCGGCTCCCGCCGGTTTCTGGATCGGTCTGGGCGTGGGTGCACTGGCCATGGCGGTCTACTACGGCCTGCTGAGCTTCACGCGGCTGGAAGTGTTCAAGATGCTGCTCACCAGCTTCTTCCCGCTGCTGGTGCTGATCCTGGCCGTGCTGGGTTCCATCGTCATGGGCCTGGCCACGCCGACCGAAGCGGCCGCCGTCGGCGCCCTGGGCGGTTTCCTGCTGGCTGCGGCCTACAGGCAGCTGACGCTGGAGGTGGTCAAGGAAAGTGTGTTCCTCACGGCCAAGACCTCGGCCATGGTGTGCTGGCTCTTTGTCGGCTCGGCCATCTTCTCCGCCGCCTTCGCCCTGCTGGGCGGCCAGGAGCTGGTGGAGAACTGGGTCATGTCCATGAACCTCACCAAGACCCAGTTCCTGGTGCTGAGCCAGGTCATCATCTTCATCCTGGGTTGGCCGCTGGAGTGGACCGAGATCATCGTGATCTTCATGCCCATCTTCATCCCGCTGCTGGACAACTTCGGGGTCGATCCGCTGTTCTTCGGCCTGCTCGTGGCGCTGAACCTGCAGACCGCCTTCCTGAGCCCGCCGGTGGCCATGGCGGCCTTCTACCTGAAGGGTGTGAGCCCGCCGCACGTGACGCTGAACCAGATCTTTGCCGGCATGCTGCCCTTCATGGGCATCCAGGTGATTGCCATCATCATCCTGTACAACTTCCCCGGCATCGGCATGTGGCTGCCGCAGGTGCTGTACAAGTAATCAGCACTGATTCCGCGGAAGGATCAAGGGGCGCGTTTGCGCCCCTTTTTCTTGGCCGCGAAGCCGGGAACCGTTAAGATTGACGTTTACGTAAACGTCAACGTGGGTGCACCATGACCGACCTGTCCGCCGACTTCAAGGCCCTCGCGAATTACCGTCCGACCCACAAGGTGCGTTTCGTCACCGCGGCCAGCCTGTTCGACGGGCACGACGCGGCCATCAACATCATGCGGCGCATCCTGCAGGGCATGGGCGCCGAGGTCATCCACCTGGGCCACAATCGCAGCGTGGACGAGGTTGTCACGGCAGCGCTGCAGGAAGACGTGCAGGGCATTGCCATCAGTTCCTACCAGGGCGGCCACGTCGAGTACTTCAAGTACATGATGGACCTGCTCAAGGCGCGCGGTGGCGCGCACATCCAGGTCTTCGGCGGTGGCGGTGGTGTCATCGTGCCGGCGGAGATCCGCGAGTTGCAGGCCTATGGCGTGACGCGCATCTACAGCCCGGAGGACGGCCAGCGCATGGGCCTGGCCGGCATGATCGGCGAGATGGTCATGCGTTGCGACCGGGACATCAGCAGCCTGGCGCCGAAAAAGATCGAAGCCATCCAGGGGCACGGTGAGGCCGCCTGGCGGGCGCTGGCCCAGCTCATGACCGCACTGGAGAGCGGCAGCGCCGATACGGGGCTGCTTACGCGCCTGCGTGAGCAAGCGGCCGCAAAGAAGGTTCCTGTGCTGGGCATCACCGGGACCGGCGGGGCTGGCAAGAGTTCGCTGACCGATGAGCTGATCCGCCGCCTGCGGCTGGACCAGGGCGATACCTTGCACGTCGCCGTCATCATCATCGACCCCTCGCGCCGCAAGAGTGGCGGCGCTCTGCTGGGCGACCGCATCCGCATGAACGCGATTTCCCCTTGGGCGCAACGTGCCCCCACGCTCCCCGCTGCGCGCGGTTCGCTGCCCCCCGAGGGGGCTGGTATCGCCTTGGGGCGGCCCGGCGGCGATACCGGCGCCCGGGTTTTCATGCGCTCGCTCGCCACGCGCGATGCCGGCAGCGAGATCAGCGCCGCCCTGCCCGACGTGGTGGCCGCCTGCAAATGCGCCGGCTTCGACCTCATCGTGGTCGAGACCTCGGGCATCGGCCAGGGCGACGCGGCCATCGTGCCGCACGTGGACGTGCCGCTGTACGTCATGACGCCCGAGTTCGGCGCCGCCAGCCAGCTCGAGAAGATCGACATGCTGGACTTCGCCGAGTTCGTGGCCATCAACAAGTTCGACCGCAAGGGTGCGCCCGACGCGCTGCGCGACGTAGCCAAGCAGGTGCAGCGCAACCGCGAAGCCTGGAGCACCCCGCCCGAGCAGATGCCGGTCTTCGGAACCATGGCCGCGCGTTTCAACGACGACGGCGTGACCGCGCTCTACCAGGCGCTGAAGGTGCGCCTGGAGGCTCTGGGCCTGAAGCTCGAAGCCGGGCGCCTGCCGGTGGTGAGCGTGCGCCACAGCAGCAACCAGAGCCCCATCGTGCCCGGTGCCCGTACGCGTTACCTGGCCGAGATTTCCGACACGGTGCGCGGCTACAAACGCCGTGCGCGGGCCCAGGCCCGGCTGGCGCGCGAAGTCCAGCAGCTCAACGCCGCCGCGGCCATGCTCAAGCAGGACAAGCCCGATCGCGCCAAGGCCGCCGAGGCGGCGATCGACCTGGCGCAGTCGCGCGAGCTGCAGATGGACGACGATGCCAGCCGCCTGCTGGCCCAGTGGCCGGCCATGCAACAGGCTTATGCCGGCGACGAGTACCTGGTGAAGATCCGCGACAGGGAGATCCGCACCGCACTGACCACCAAATCGCTCTCGGGCACCACCATCCGCAAGGTGGCGCTGCCGCAATACGAGGACCATGGCGAGATCCTCAAATGGCTGATGCTGGACAACGTGCCCGGCAGTTATCCCTATACCGCCGGCACTTTTGCCTTCAAGCGCGAAAACGAGGACCCGACACGCATGTTTGCCGGCGAGGGCGATCCCTTCCGCACCAACAAGCGTTTCAAGCTGCTCAGCTCGGGCATGCCGGCCAAGCGTCTGTCCACAGCCTTCGACTCGGTCACGCTTTACGGCAACGACCCCGATCCGCGCCCCGACATCTACGGCAAGGTCGGCAATTCCGGAGTTTCCATCGCCACTTTGGACGACATGAAGGTGCTGTACGGGGGCTTCGACCTTTGCGATCCGGCCACGTCCGTGAGCATGACCATCAACGGCCCGGCGCCCACCATCCTGGCCATGTTCATGAACACGGCCATCGACCAGTACCTGGAAAAATTCAGGACCGACAACGGTCGCGCGCCCACCGACACCGAGTCGGAAAAGATCCGCGAGTGGGTGCTGGAGAACGTGCGCGGCACGGTGCAGGCGGACATCCTCAAGGAAGACCAGGGCCAGAACACCTGCATCTTCTCGACCGAGTTTTCATTGAAGGTCATGGGCGACATCGCCGAGTTTTTCGTGCACCACGGCGTGCGCAATTTCTACAGCGTGTCCATCTCGGGTTATCACATCGCCGAAGCCGGCGCCAACCCCATCAGCCAGCTGGCTTTCACGCTGTCCAACGGCCTGACGCTGGTGGAAGCGTATCTCGCGCGCGGCATGCACATCGACGACTTCGCGCCCAACCTGTCCTTCTTCTTCTCCAACGGCATGGACCCGGAATACACCGTGATGGGTCGGGTGGCACGTCGCATCTGGGCCGTGGCCATGAAGGAGAGGTACGGGGCGAATGAACGGTCTCAGAAGTTGAAATACCACATCCAGACCAGCGGCCGCAGCCTGCACGCGCAGGAGATCCAGTTCAATGACATCCGCACCACGCTGCAGGCCCTGATCGCGATCTACGACAACTGCAACTCACTGCACACCAACGCCTTCGACGAGGCTATCACCACGCCGACCGAAGACTCGGTGCGCCGCGCCATGGCCATCCAGCTCATCATCAACCGCGAATGGGGGCTGGCGAAAAACGAGAATCCCAGCCAGGGCGCCTTCATCATCGAGGAGCTGACCGAGCTGCTGGAAGAGGCGGTGCTGGCCGAGTTCGAGCGCATCAGCGAGCGCGGCGGGGTGCTGGGCGCCATGGAGACCGGCTACCAGCGCGGCAAGATCCAGGACGAGAGCATGCACTACGAAATGCTCAAGCACACCGGCGAGTTGCCCATCATCGGCGTCAACACCTTCCGCAACCCGCACGGCGATACCGTGATGGAGAAGCTGGAGCTGGCCCGCTCGACCGACGAGGAAAAGCAGAACCAGCTCAAGCGCCTGGCCGACTTTCACGCCCGCCACGCGGCGGAAGCGCCCAAGCAATTGCAGCGCCTGCAGCAGGCTGTGATCGAAAACAAGAATGTGTTCGAGGTGCTGATGGACGCCGTGCGCGTCTGTTCCCTGGGGCAGATCACGACCGCGCTGTTCGAGGTCGGCGGCCAGTACCGCCGCAATATGTAAGGGCTGCGCCTACTGCTGCGCCGCCAGCGGCAGGCTGAGCAGCAGGTTCTGCGGCTTCAGGCGCAGCAGGCCCTGCGCGTTCATGGCCAGGCCCAGGTACACAGGTTTGCCCGCCATGTCCGGCTGCATGAGGGCCGGGTCCGCGAATTCCAGACGGAACAGGCTGACCAGGCGCTGCATGCGCTCGGGTTCCACCGTCTGCTCTTCGTACAGGTCGTTGAGGATGGCCGTGGCTTCGGTATCCAGGCCGATATGCCAGCGCCACGCCGCGTCGTCCACGCGCGCCAGCGGCTCGATCTTCACCTCGGCACCCAGCAGGTGGCGTACCCAGAGTTCCAGCACCCGTGCCAGCGCCTTCAGGCCGCTGCGCGCGCGTGTCATGCGCAGGGTCAGGCCGTGGCTCAGCTCCTGCTGCACTTCATGCGTGAGGTCCAGCAGGTAGTGGTAACGCTCGCTGCGTTCCCAGTAACGCGCGGCGTTCGATGCATCGAGCACGGCCAGCTCGGCCTCACGCAGCCGGGACTTGTTTTCCAGCAGCAGGCGGCCGATCTCGCCCAGGCCGGCGTTTTCGCTGTACAGATCCACCACAGCCTGGTCGGCGGCCAGCACCTGGCCCTCCTGCACGGTCAGGCGCTGCGGGCGAAACAGCAGTTCGGCCGCGCGTAGCAGCTGCGCGTCCTCGTTGCCGTCGAGCAGGCCGCGCAGCATGGCCTGCACCATGAGGTCGATGAAGAGCGGCGGGATGGTGATGCGGCCGCTGCGCAGCAGCTGCAGGTAATAGGCTTCCAGCGTGCCGGCGGCCAGCAGGGCGTCGCGGAAGTTCAGGAAAAACTGGTAGTTGTCGCGCGCGTCGGGGTCCTTGAAGCGCGCCAGTGTTTCCGGCGCGACGGACTGCAGCGGATCATCTTGCAGGGCCGTATGCAGCTTGCGTTCGGCCTTGCAGGACTCGGGCACCAGGGCCAGTTCGGGCCGCTCGAGGAAAAGGCGCAGGTAGTCCGGCGTGATGGCCAGCCAGCCCTGCGCATTGCGCTGCAGGTGGTCGTAACCGCAGGAAGGCCAGAAATTCATGGCCGCGGCGCCGCCGGTGCCGTGGGGATCAGCCGGCCCTGGGCCAGCAGGTGCAGCGTGGACAGTGCGAGGAAGGCGATGACGACCGAGGCCAGGGCCAGGCCGACCGCGGCGACGGCTGGCGGCCAGGCGCCACGGTAGACCACCTCGATCAGGACGGCGGCAAAAGCCGCCACCGGGAAGGAAAAGGACCAGAAGCCGATGGCGAAGGGAAGGTGCCCCCACCACTTGTAGCGTGCCATGACAGCCACCAGCGGCCCGGCTGCGATGCCCAGGCCGATGATCAGCAGTTCACCCGGCAACTGCGGCCACAAGGTGGCCACGGCCAGCGTGCCCACGGTGGCCGGTGCCAGCTCCAGGCCGATGGTGGGGCGCATGGCTTCGGGCATGGCGCCCTCGAAAAGGCGGTTGAGCACACGGATCTCCAGCAACGCCCAGCTGGCCAGGCCCATGCCGAAGAGCAGGGCGGCCCAGCCCGGATAACCCAGGGTCTGCAGCGCCATGCCGCCGACCAGGCCGCCTGCCACCGGCGGCACATACAGCGCGGGGGTCACGGCGCCGGCGGGCAGACTGGCCGTGGTGATGATCGCCACGATGCGGATGGCGATCAGGCCCTGCAGCGCCAGCGTGGTCAGGGTGAAGAGCAACCAGCCCGTGTGGGCGGGTGTGCCGAAATAGATGACGCAGAGCAGGAGGGACAGCGGGATCAGCGCCATCAGCGAGCCGGCCAGTGCGTGGGTGAATTCGGCGGCGATGGTCTGGGGGTGGCGCAGGGTCTTGGCCAGATAGATCAGCAGCAGGACTGCCAGCAGGACCAGGCCAGACCAGGCCAGCAGGTCGCCGACGTCGCGGGCCCAGGCCCAGCCGAATTGCGTGGCACGACGCCAGGCGCCGCCAAGCGCCAGCAGGCCAACGGGGATGGCAAAAAGACCGACAGGAAAACGCGGGAGCCAGGACGGAATATGCATGCGCCCGATGCTAGCAGCACCGCGGGCCGCGCCGCCCGCTCAGTGGCTGCTGAGCTCGCCCGGGATGGTCTCTTCGTCCAGTTCCTCGTCGACCGGGTCGACGGCGTAGGGGATCAGGGGCTTGTCCAGCGGGCGCAGCTTGTGGCGGCGCAGCGCGCGCAATGACTTGGAATGCTCCATGGCCTGGAGCACGATCTCCGGCTCCATCATGAGGCTGAAGGGGTTGAGCGAAATGGGGTTGGTTCTCACGTGTTTTCCTTGCATCACATCATTTCCGGATGTGGTGCAATCACTCTAGGCCTCGTGTCAGCCAACTTGAATCGGTATCTGCCGGTTTCACGTGTCGGAAAAAACCTGACACGCCCGTCCTCCCAAGCCCTATTCCCCCGCCTGCCAGCGCGCCTGGAACTCCCCGGGCGGCAGGGGCCGGCCGTAGAGATAACCCTGCACCTCGGCGCAGCCCAGGCGGCGCAGGAAGGCCAGCTGGGCCTCGGTTTCCACCCCCTCGGCCACACTCACCAGATCCAGGCTGCGCGCAATGTCCACCATGGCCTGCACGATGCTCTCGTCACTGCGCTTGACGCCGATGCCCGAGATGAAGCTGCGGTCGATCTTGAGCACCTGCACCGGCAGCCGGTTCAGGTAGGACAGCGAGGAATAGCCGGTGCCAAAGTCGTCCAGCGCCAGGCGCACGCCGATGGCCTGCAGTTCGGCCAGCCGGCTGAAGGCGTCCTGCAGCACCAGCACTACCGACTCGGTGATCTCGATCTCGATGCGCTGCGCCGCCACCCCCCAGCGGCGCAGGCATTCCTGCAGCAGGGCGGGGAAATTGCCGCGCTCCAGCTGCTTGACCGACAGGTTGATCGACAGCACCGGCACCCGCAGGCCGGCCGCGTCCCAGGCGGCGAGCTGGCGACAGGTTTCGTTCAGGGCCCAGGCTCCCAGCTCCTCGATGTAGCCGGTTTCCTCGGCCACCGGTATGAAACGCGTCGGCGGCACATCGCCGAGTTCCTCGTTGTGCCAGCGCAGCAGGGCCTCGGCCCCGGTAAGCCGGCTGCTGTGGATGTCGACCTTGGGCTGGTAATGCAGGCTGAGTTCGC
This sequence comes from uncultured Hylemonella sp., assembly GCA_963513295.1. Classification (GTDB taxonomy): domain Bacteria; phylum Pseudomonadota; class Gammaproteobacteria; order Burkholderiales; family Burkholderiaceae_C; genus Hylemonella. The sequence continues at coordinate 29,303 of CAUPQO010000008.1, read as the reverse complement.
CCGCGCCGATGGCGGTGCGCAGCCGGCCTTCCAGCTGGATGCGCTCGCGCGCCTGCACCGTCATCTCGGCCGTGTAGAAGTGATGGCGGTTGCGGCCCAGGGCCTTGGCCTGGTACATCGCGGCGTCCGCCTGGCGCACCAGCACATCGACATCCATGCCGTCGACCGGCGCCAGGCTGATGCCGATGCTGGCCGAAAGGTGCAGGCGGTTATCGTCCACCGTGAAGGGCTGCTGGAACAGCGCGAGCAGGCGCTGCGCCACGGCCTCGGCCTGCGGCGCACCGTTGAGTCCGTCCAGCAGGCAGATGAACTCGTCGCCCCCCAGGCGCGCCAGCAGATCCCCCGGGCCCATGCTGGCCTGCAGCCGGCGCGTCACGTTGATCAGCAGCGCATCGCCGACCGGATGGCCCAGGGTGTCGTTGACGTCCTTGAACCGGTCCAGGTCGATGAACAGCACGGCCAGCAGGGCCTGGCCGGCCGTGTCGAGCTGCTGCAGCTGCTGCGTCAGCCGTTGCCTGAACAGGGTGCGGTTGGGCAGGCCGGTCAGCGGGTCGTGGTGGGCCAGGTGGTCCAGCTGCTGCTGGGCCAGGCGGCGCTCGCCGATCTCATGCTCGAGGGCCTGCGTGCGCTCCTGCACGCGCCGGTCCAGATCCTCGTTGGCCGCGTGCAGTGCCTTGGCCTGGCTGCGCAGGATGGCCTGGGCGCGGTGCACCACCAGGAACTGCGCCAGGTAAAGCGCGGCCAGTACGGCGATCACGGTGGCCGAGACCCAGGCCAGCTGGCGCTCGGCCTGCTGCACGAAGGTCGTGACGTCCTGGTAGACCTCGAACACGCCATCGATGCGCGTCTCGCCGCTGGACGGATGGTGGATGGGCACGTAGGCGTAGATGATGTCGCGCTCGGACAGGGAGCCTTCGAAGGCATCGAACTGGTTGCGGTGCGTCAGCGCGCCGGTCGTGCGCCCGTTCATGGCACCCCTGAAACCCGGGTTGTCCGACTTGTCCTCTCCGATCTGGCGCGGATCGGTGGAAAACACCGTCATGCCCATGGGGGTGTAGATCTTGACCTTGAGGACGGTGGTGCTGCGGGCCATGCGGGCCAGGGCCTCGTGCAGGCCGCTGGCTTCGGCGCGCTGGCGCAGGGCCTCGGGCGTGTCACCGGGGCGGGCGGCCTCCACCAGCGGCTTGAACTCGGCCCACAGAGAGTTCTCGAACAGCTGAGTGAACTCTGCGGCGCGGCTCTGCTCCAGTGCCAGCAGCTGTTCCATGGCGTTGTGCCGGTAGTACTGCAGCAGCAGGGCGCTGGCGCCGGCGATCAGGGCCAGCGACAGCAGCGAGAAGTAACGACTCAACTTGAACATGGTTCACGGTCCTGGCCGTCGTCCTGCGTGACCCTAGGCGCCGGCCCGTATCAGCGCCGCGGCCTTCTCGGCCATCATGATCACCGGCGCGTTGGTGTTGCCGCCCACCAGGCCTGGCATGACCGAGGCATCCACCACCCGCAGGCCCTGCAGGCCATGCACGCGCAGCTGCGCGTCCACCACGTCCAGCGGGCCCGGCCCCATGCGGCAGCTGCCCACGGGGTGGTAGATGGTGTCGGCGTGGTTGCGGATGAAAGTCTCGATCTGTGCGTCGTCCTGTGCCGCGGCCGAGGCCGGCAGCTCGCGCGCGCCGAAGCGCGCCAGGGCCGGCTGCGCCATGATGTGGCGCATCCGCTTGAAGCCGCGCACCAGCCGCTCCATGTCGTCGCGCTCGGCCAGGAAGGCAGGGTCGATCAGCGGTGCGGCCAGCGGGTCGGCGCTGGCCAGGCGTACGCTGCCACGGCTCGTGGGGCGCAGCAGGCAGACGTGGCAGGAGTAACCGTGGCCGAAGGTCGTGGTGCGGCCGTGGTTTACCAGCTTGCCGATCACGAAGTGCAGTTGCAGGTCCGGAATGGCCTCGCCGGCCTGGCTGCGGATGAAACCACCGGCCTCGGCAAAGTTGGTGGTCAGCATGCCGCTGCGCTGGCGCCGCCACTCGAAGATGCCGCGCAGCACCTTGAGTGCGCCAGCGAAGGACAGGCCGAACAGGTCGGTCAGCCGCGGCGCGTCATAGACCAGCACCACGTCCACATGGTCCTGCAGGTTGCGGCCCACGCCGGGCAGCTCGTGGCGGGGCGTGATGCCGTGCGCGCGCAGCTGCTCGGCCGCGCCGATGCCTGAGAGCATCAGCAGCTGCGGCGAGAGCAGGGCGCCGGCACTCAGCAGCACTTCACGTTTCGCGTGCAGTTCGCGTTTCTGGCCGTCCTGGACAAATTCCACGCCCACGGCGCGCTGCCCTTCGAGCAGGATGCGCGTGGCGTGGGCGCCAGTCAGCACATGCAGGTTGGCGCGCGTGCGGTTCGGTGTGAGGTAGGCCTTGGCCGCGCTGTAGCGCTCGCCGTTCTTGTGCGTGACCTGGTACAGGCCCACGCCTTCCTGTTCGGCGCCGTTGAAATCCGTGTTGTGCGCGTAGCCGGCCTGCACGCCGGCCTGCACGAAGTCCGGGCTGTGGCGGTTCGGGCTACGCAGGTCCATCACGTTGAGCGGGCCGCCGCTGCCGTGGAAGGCATCGGCGCCGCGTTCGTTGTGCTCGGCGCGCTTGAAAAAGGGCAGCACGTCGGCCCAGGCCCAGCCCGGGTTGCCCTGCGCAGCCCAGTCGTCGTAGTCGCGCGGATGGCCGCGCGTGTAGATCATGGCGTTGACCGAACTGGAGCCGCCCAGCACCTTGCCGCGCGGCTGGTAACCGCGCCGGCCGTTCAGGCCGGCCTGCGGCACGGTGTGCAGGCCCCAGTTGGCCTGGCCGCTCTTGGCCAGCAGGGCCAGGCCGGCCGGGCAATGGATCAGCACGCTGTCGTCACGCGGGCCGGCCTCCAGCAGGGCCACCTGCACGCCCGGGTCTTCCGACAGGCGCGCCGCCAGCACGCAGCCCGCCGAGCCGCCGCCGATGATGATGTAGTCGTACAGGGACAGTCCCCCCTTGTTGGCATGTTAGCCCGGCCTGTACCGGCACGGGCCTCGGGTGAACCCCTCATTCGGGCCGGAAGTGTGCAAAACTTGCCTGCCGGCCCCATGCCCGGCAGGGCATACTGGAAACATGCGACTGGCCCTGCTGTCCGACATCCACGCCAACCTCCAGGCCCTGGAAGCCTGTCTGGCCCATGCCCAGCAACAGGGCGCCGACAGGACCGCCTTCCTCGGGGATCTGGTCGGCTACGGTGCCGATCCGGGCCCCGTGGTGGACCGCATCATGGCGCTGGCGGCCCAGGGGGCCCTGGTGCTCAAGGGCAACCACGACGACATGGCAGCGCACCCGCCGGCCGGCAACAGCACCCTGGGCGAGAGCACGGCCTGGTGGACCCACGAGCAGCTCGACCCCGTGCAGCGAGCCTTCCTGGCCGGCCTGCCCATGACCGTGCAGGACGAGCGTGTGCTGCTGGTGCACGCCACGGCCGACGAACCCACGCTGTGGCGCTACGTCTACGACGCGCAGATCGCCGCCCTCAGCCTGGAGGCGGCGGGCAGGTTCGACGGCGTGCGTTACGTCTTCGGCGGCCACGTGCACCGCCAGTCACTCTACTACCGCGGCCTGGACGAACAGCTCATCCCTTTCGTGCCCACCGCCGGCGTGGCGGTGCCGGTGTCGGCGCACCGGCACTGGCTGGCTACCATCGGCTCGGTCGGGCAGCCGCGCGACGGCAGCCCCAAGGCCATGTATGCCGTGTTCGACACCGCCCAGGCGCAGCTGACCTTTCACCGTGTGGCCTATGACCACCACGCCGCGGCCGAGGCCATCCGCGATGCCGGCCTGCCCGACTTCTTTGCCGACCGCCTGGAGCTGGGCCGATGAAGCTGCTGGCGCCGGACGACAAGCTGGATGGTTATGTGGTGGACACCTGCATCCACCAGGGCAGCCAGTCATACCTGTATCGCGTGCATTGCGCCCCCGGCACCCCGGACCCCGGTTTCCCCCTGCTCATGAAAGTGCCGTGCCGGGGTGAGGGGGAGGGCGAAGGGGATGAGGCCCTGGTGCGCTTCGAGGTCGAGCTGCAGACCCTGCAGGCGCTCGGCGGAGTGCACGTGCCGCGTTTCGTCGCAGTCGGCGACTTGGCGCAGCAGCCCTGGCTGGTCAGGGAGTACCTGCCCGGGCGTACCCTGGCGCAGTACGGGCCGCTGCCGCTGCCCGTGGACGAAGTGCTGCGCCTGGGCATGGCCCTGGCCCAGGCCGTGCACGGCCTGCACCAGCAGAACACCGTGCACCTGGACCTGCAACCCGCCCATGTGCTGGTGCGCGAGGACGGTCTGGTGCAGTTGCTGGGTTATGGCCTGGCCTGCCACGCGCACTATCCCGACCTGCTGGCCGGACAGGAGCGCCGTGCGGTCGGCTCGCCGGCCTGGATCGCGCCCGAGCAGGTGCTGGGCGTGCGCGGCGATCCGCGCAGCGACATTTTTGCCATCGGCGTGCTGCTGTACCAGTGGCTCACGGCTGAGTTGCCCTTCGGCGCGCCCGTGACGGTTGCCGGCCTGCGCCAGCGCCTGTGGAAGGAGCCGCCGCCGCCGCGCCACAGGCGGCCCGAACTGCCGGCCTGGCTGCAGGAGGTGGTGCTGCGCTGCCTGGCGCCCGAGGCCGCGCAGCGTTACCCCTCGGCCGCGCACCTGGCCTTTGATCTTCAGCACCCCGAGCAGGTGCGCCTGGGCGCGCGCGGCGAGCGCCGGCGCGGCCCCCTTGTCTGGATGCAGCTCAGGCGCTGGTGGCGTGCAATCCGCAGGCCTTACCAGCCCAGTCCATCCCCGCAGCGTCTGATCACCGAGGTGCCCATCGTGCTGGTGGCCGTGCCGCCGCAGGACGCGAGTGATGCCCTGCTCCACACGCTGCGCCAGGCCACGGCGCGCGCGCTGGGCACGCGGCCCGGTGCGCGCCTGGCCTGCGTCACGGTGCTGGCCCCCGGGGCGAACGGTGTTGCTGCCAGCCCCCTGCAGCGGCGCCACCTGCTGCAGTTGCGGCAGTGGGCCCAGGCGCTGGAAGGGCCCGGGCACCAGACCTTCTGCCATGTGCTGGTGTCCGATGACACGGCGCAGGCCCTGATCGCCTATGCCTGCGAGCACCGTGTCAGCACCATCGTCATGGGGGCGGCCGCGCCGGGCCGGGAGCCCGGGCGCCTGCTGGCCACCGTGCCAGTCCAGGTGGCCATGGCCGCGCCCTGCACCGTCATCCTGGCCCAGCCCACGCGGCCCTGCGAGCCGCCGGTGGCAGTGGCCGATGCGGGAGCGATCGTTACAGGCTGAAGTGCTTGCGCACCATGCGCGTGAGCAGGGCCTGCAGCTGTTCCTCGTCGGCCTCGACCAGCGTGCGGTAGACCGTGGCGGCCTGCTGGTCGAAGACCTGCACCAGATGCGGGTCGAAGTGCTTGCCGGCTTCCGAGCGCAGGGCTTGCATGGCGGCTTCAAGGGGCACAGGTTCCTTGTAGGGGCGGCGCGAGCACAACGCGTCGAACACGTCGGCAATCGCGAAGATGCGCGCCACCAGCGGGATGTCGGTGCCCGCCAGGCCGCGCGGGTAACCGGTGCCGTCCCATTTCTCGTGGTGCCCGCCCACCACGGCCTGGCCACCGGCCAGCCAGCCCGAGCCGCTGACGATGTCTTCGCCCGCGGCCACGTGCGTGTGCATGATGAGCATTTCCTCGGGGCTCAGCGGGCCGGGCTTGAGCAGGATGTGTTCGGGGATGCCGATCTTGCCCACGTCATGCAGGAAGCTGCCCACGATCAGTTCCTGCATGCGCGTGCCGTGCAGTCCCACCGCCTCGGCCAGCGTGGCCGAGATCCAGGCCACGCGGTAGTTGTGGATGCCGTTGTCCGAATCGCGCCGAGCGATGGCTCGGCCCAGCGCCTCCATCATCGCGATATGCGACTCCAGCAGCTCTCGCTGCCGGTTCTGGCTGTCGCGTTTCAGGCGCAGCACCAGCGGGTAGAGCGCCGCGCCGCACACCAGCACGGCCAGCGCCACCAGCAGGCCCACACGGCGCGCATCGGCCAGCATGCGTTCGCGCTGAACGTCCGGCACCAGGCGCGCGCCCTCCAGGTAGCCGGTCAGCGCCTGGCCCTCGCCGCGCAGCGGGATGAACAGGCGCAGCAGCGCCCGGCGCCCGGGCAGGAAACGCCGCTCGTACCAGGGCTGGGTGTAACCGCGTGCGCCGCGCGGCGGCAGTTCGGCATCGAGCGCGCGGCCATCCGCGCTGAACTGCTCGGCCATCAGCAGGCCGCCGGCGGTGTAGATCTGCACGATGTCGAAGTGCGAGGCGGCCAGCGCCTGCGCCGCGGCCTGCGCATTGCGCGTGGCCTGCACGCCCTCGGGGCGGAAGGCCTCGTGGCGCAGCAGGCGCTGCGTGTCTTCGGTGGCCTGCGCCACCAGTGTGTCCTCGGCCTTGTCGTGGGCGATGAAACCTGCCGCCAGGCCGGCCAGCGCGGCTACGGCCAGCGCCACACCGGCGGTGCCGAGGGCGAGCTTGCGGTGGAAGGGCAGCATGGGAGACATGCGACCCAGTTTATCCATGGCCCCGTGCGTGCGGCCTAGGGAAAACGCCAGCGAGATCGCACACTGATCGTGCAGGCGACAATCGGGGCATGACCATTTCCGACGCCGCCGCACGCCATCCCTTCGAGCAGCTCACGCCCGACGTGGTGATGGACGCGCTGGAGGGCCTGGGCCTGTCCTGCGACGGTCGCCAGCAAGGCCTGAGTTCCTACGAGAACCGGGTTTACCAGGTGCATCTGAACGACGGGCAGGCGGTGGTGGCCAAGTTCTACCGTCCCGCGCGCTGGAGCGAGGCGCAGATTCTCGAAGAGCACGCCTTTGCGGCCGAGCTGGTGGCCGCCGAGGTGCCGGTGGTGGCGCCGCTCACACTGAATGGCAGCACGCTGCACCGGCATGCCGGTTTCTTGTTCTCGGTCTGCCCGCGCTGCGGCGGCCGCCCGCCCGAGCTGGACGACGAGGAGGTGCTGGAGTGGATCGGTCGTTTCCTCGCCCGCCTGCACACCGTGGGCGCGGCGCGCCCCTTTGCCAGCCGCCCTGCGCTGGACCTGCAGTCCTTCGGACGCGAGCCCATGGACTGGTTGCTGCAGCACGAGATGATTCCGCTGGACGTGCAGTCCACCTGGCAGCGCAAGTGCGAAGAGGCCCTGGCCCTGATCGCGCAGCAGCCGGTGCTGACCGGCGCGCCCAGCGAGATCCGCCGCCTGCGCCTGCACGGCGACTGCCACTCGGGCAATGTGCTGTGGACGCCGGTGGACGTGCCTGCCGCCGCCGGCCCCGGCCCGCACTTCGTGGACCTGGACGATGCACGCATGGGCCCGGCCGTGCAGGACCTGTGGATGCTGCTCTCGGGCGACCGTGCCCAGCGCACGTATCAGCTCAGTTGCCTGGTCGACGGCTACGAACAGATGCGGGAGTTCGACCGGCGCGAGCTCGCGCTGATCGAACCGCTACGCACCCTGCGCCTGATCCACTACAGCGCGTGGCTGGCGCGCCGCTGGGACGACCCCACCGTCCCCATCAACTTCCCCTGGTTCGGCAGCAGCGACTACTGGCAGGGCCAGGTGCAGATGCTGGAAGACCAGATCGAGGCCATGCAGGAAGAACCCCTGAGGGAGTGAGGCGAACTTGACCTCGCAACCCAACCAATGCGAGCCAAGTTCGGGATAGCCCGGGGGCGCTCCTGCGCGCCCGGGGCTAGCATGCATGCATACCCATCAGGAGACTACACCATGCGCTTCCCCATCCTGCGCGGCCTGCTCGCCGTGCTGCTGCTCGCCACCACTGCGGCCCAGGCCCAGAACTACCCCAGCAAATCCGTGCGCATCGTCGTGCCGTTTGCCGCGGGCGGCCCGGCCGACAACTACGCGCGTTTCATCGGCCAGCGCCTGGGCGACGCGCTGGGCCAGCCCTTCGTGGTGGAGAACAAGCCCGGTGCCGGCTCCATCATCGGCACCGACGTGGTGGCCAAGGCCCCGGCCGACGGCTACACCCTGCTGATGATGTCCAACACCCACACGGTGAACGAGACCCTCATCCCCAGCAAGCCCTTTGTGCTCATGCGCGACTTCGTGCCCGTGGCACCGGTCAACTATTCCGACCTGGTGCTGGTCGCCCACCCCTCGCTGCCGGTCAAGAACCTGCAGGACATCCTCAAGCTGGCCAAGGACAAACCCGGCAAGTACAACTACGCCTCCTCGGGCAACGGCACGCCGTACCACATGGCCGGCGAGCTCTTCAAGAGCATGGCCGGCATCTACCTGGTGCACATTCCCTACCGCGGCAGCTCGGGCGCGCGCACCGACATCATCGGTGGCCAGGTCGACATGATGTTCGACGCCGTCACCACCATGGCCGAGCAGGCCCGCGCCGGCAAGGTGCGCGCCATCGCCACCAGCGGCCGCCAGCGCTCGGCCGTGCTGCCTGACGTGCCCACCCTGGCCGAGGCCGGCCTGCCCGGTTACGAAGCCACCATCTGGCTCGGCCTGATGGCGCCCAAGGGCACGCCGCCGGCCATCGTGCAGCAGCTCAACGAGGCGGTGAGCAAGATCGTCAGCCAGCCCGAGGTGAACCAGCTCTGGACCAAGCAGGGCGCCGTGGCCATGAAGATGAACCCGCAGGAGTTCGACAAGTACATGCGCGGTGATATCGAGAAATGGGCCAAGGTGATCAAGAGCGCCGGCATTAAAGTGGATTGATCCCCCCTGAGCCGGCTGGCGCCGTCTTCCCCCCAGGGGGGGACAACGCCAGTGGCCCGGCGGAGCCGGTTCCACGGCGTTCCCCGTATAGTCACGTTGAGCGCAAGAGCGCGAATTTTCCAGGCGTTTTAGCGCTTTCACTTTGACGGTTCGATACATGAGTTCCTTGCACATACTGAGCGGCGGCGCGGCCCAGGGGCTGGTCAACCAGCTGCGCGGCGCCATCTACAACGAAACCGGCCGCGCCGTCGAAGGCCACTTCGGCGCCGTGGGCCTCATGCGCGACAAGCTGATGGCCGGCGAACCCTGCGACGTCGTCATCCTGACCCAGGCGCTGATCGACGAGCTCACCAAGAGCGGCCACGTACAGACCGGCAGCGCCACGCCCCTGGGTGTGGTCAAGACCGGCGTGGCCGTGAAAAACGGCGAGCCGCAACCGAAGGTGGACACGCCCGAATCGCTCAAGGCCGCGCTGCTGGCTGCCCAAGGCATCTACTTCCCCGACCCGGTCAAGGCCACGGCCGGCATCCACTTCATGAACGTGCTGAAGAAGCTCGGCATCGATGGCCAGGTGGCCGGCGCGCTGCGTCCTTTCCCCAATGGCGCCACCGCCATGAAGGCCATGGCAGAGGCCAGCGGCGCCGGCCTGATCGGCTGCACCCAGGTCACGGAAATTCTCTACACGCCGGGTGTGCAACTTATCAGCCTGCTGCCGAAAGAGTTCGAGCTGGCCACGGTCTACACCGCCGCCGTCGCGGCCAAGGCCGAGCAGCCGCAGGCCGCGCGCATGATGATCGACCTCATGGCCGCACCGGCCGCTGCAGAGTTGCGCCGCGCCGGCGGCTTCGAGTAGGCACTGGCGCCACGGCGCGCAGGCACAAAGGGGGTAAGCATGTTGATCCGTCGTCATCTCCTGGGCCTGCTCGCCGGCCTGGCCCTGCTGGCCGGCTGCGCCACGGCGCCGTCGCCAACGCTGCGCGAGGCGCCGCCCATCGTCTTCGTGCACGGCAACGGCGACAGCGCCGCGCTGTGGTTGACCACACTCTGGCGCTTCGAATCCAACGGCTGGCCGCGCGAGCGCCTGCACGCCATCGAACTGCCCTATCCCCTGGCGCGTGACGACGACAGCAAGGCCCAGCCCGGCCGCAGCTCCACGGCCGAGCACATGGCTTATCTGAAAGCCGAGGTGGAGAAGGTCTTGCGCGCCACCGGCGCGCAGCAGGTGGTGCTCTTCGGCAATTCACGCGGCGGGAATGCCATTCGCAATTACATCCAGAACGGCGGCGGTGTCGCCACCGTCTCGCACGCCATCCTGGGCGGCACCCCCAACCACGGCGTCTGGGCCATCCCCGGGTTTCGCGAGGGCAACGAGTTCTCGGGCACGGGGCCCTTCCTCACCGGCCTGAACGCCCCCAAGAACGCCAATGGCGATGAGGTCACGGGCCCGGTGCGCTGGCTCACCATCCGCAGCGACAACAACGACAAGTTCGCCCAGCCCGACGGCCTGTGGATCGGCGCCAGGGGCAAGCCCACCAACGTCACCTATGCCGGCCCCGAACTCAAGGGCGCCACCAACATCGTGATCCCGCGCATCGACCACCGCGAGACCTCCTTCTCGCCCGCGGCCTTCGCTGCGGCTTTTAGCTTCATCACCGGCCGCGCCACCCTGGCGCGCGACATCGTCCCAGAGCCGCGCATCGAACTCGGCGGTGTCATCACCGGCCAGGGCGTGGACCCGCTGAACCCGGCCACCGGCAACTTCGCCAACAACCTGCCCATCGCGGGCGCCGAACTTGCCATCTACGCCACCGATATGGCCACGGGCCAGCGCCTGGGCGCTGCGGCCTACACGCGCAAGGTGGGAGCCGACGGCCGCTGGGGGCCTTACACGGCCCAGGCCGGCATGGCCTACGAATTCGAGATCAAGGCGCCCGGTTACGCCACCACCCACATCTACCGCAGTGCCTTTGCGCGTTCCAGCGCCATCGTCAACCTGCGGCCAGAGCGTTTCGCCGCGGCGGATCAGGACGCCCAGGCCCTGGCCATCTTCACGCGGCCGCGGGGTTATTTCGATGCGCAACGGGATCGTATGAGTTTTGACGGGCAAGCTTTGCCGCCTGGTGTACCGCCAGCCGGCGCGGGTGTGTCCAGCTCCAAGCTCAAGCTCGCTAACGCCGCAGACCGCGCCATCGCGGCCGAGTTCAACGGCGAAAAGCTGGTGGGCCGGGTCTGGCCGACAGCGCAGCAGCGGGTGACGGTGCTGGAGTTGACTTACTGATCGCTCACTGCTGGTGAGTGTGGTGGTATCCCCCGTTTGGGGGATAGGCTGCAGGCTGATTGTTCTCTATGATTCTTGAGTCTTATCTATAAAACGTCCTCGAATCAATCTTGAAAGGAATACTCGTGAAGCGCTTTCTGATCCTTCCGATCTTGATGCTTACATTTATGGCTGGTGGTTGTTCAACATACTCACCTTCAGTCCCAGAGGGCTATGCTGGCCCGAGGGCTCAACTGACGGATTCGGTGAGAACGCACAGCAACTCAAAAGCGGACTTTTTTGTTGCGGAACAGATAGATGGAGCGAGGATCGTTGACAGTCTGGTTGAAACAAGATATCAGAATCAAGGGCGAGGAATGTCGATGACACCTGTCGTTCTCCAAAGATCCGTGATGGCGGAGCGCTCCGTCCAGGTGCATGTTAAAGGTCGAACTCATTTTGCGGCGCCAATTCAAGCGATGACTGGTACGGTATTTCAAGTGAAGGGGGTAGTCGAATTCATGCCCAGGACTAACGGAAAGTATGTTGTGAAAGGTGAGTTCGGAGATGACTACTCTGCCGTCTGGATTGAAGATCTTGAAACCAATGTGATTGCAGGGCGAAAGGTTGAAGTGAAGGGCTCGGCAAAATTGGGGATTCTTGAGAAGTAATGGTTGGCAATTCTCTTTGTTCGACTTTTCATGCATTCTCTGTTTGGTGAACATATTCCCGAGGTTTCCGATACTCATGAAGATCTACGCAACCATTTGTGCAGTTGCATTAACTCTCACGGGCTGCACTGGATTTCTGCCGCCCGAGCATGACACGGCACTGGAACGCAGCGCTGCGTGTTGCCATGACTTTGCGGGCCTTCCTTTTCGCGACTTGGCTCAAGGCCAAAAGGTTCGAATGCTTGTGGGGCCGGATACGCCTACATTCCTGTTCCCACAAGGGAAAAGTTTCTTTCTGGCTTTTCGATTGAATAGTGGTGGTAATGGGGTTTTTGTAGTTCGAAGCTATCCGCAAAACATGCTCAACAACCGAAATGGACATGTCTTTGTGCCGCGGGTCACTTTTCTCTCTGGCCGCTATGGAGTAATTGCGTCTGTTTCTCCTGAGTTCACGGTTCAAGGACCAAGGCTTGGAATTGGTGAATCCTCTTGGAGAGCAACTCTTTCAGTTCCTGCAGGAGCTGATTTTGCTATCGTTCATACAAGCGATCACGAGCGCATAAAAGTCATGAGCATGCGTGACAGGGATCAGAGAGATGGTTATCTCTACACGCGGACAGGCCCTGCTGGTGAAATTGAAGTTGAGCTTCAATAAAAAATCCTAGTGTTGTTGAACCCTTTTCATGCCCTTGACCCGAATCTCCGCCCCCAGGCACCTGCCCCACGCCAAGATCAAGGCGCTGGCCGACGCGGCGCAAGAAGCGCTGGTCAGCACCTGCAATGTCCCGGTCAACGATCTCTTCCAGTTGCTGGCGCGCTTTGACGCCGAGGAGATGATTCTGGACCCCACCTTCGGCGGTGTCAGCCGGTCGTTAGACGCCTGCATCGTGGAGATCACCTTTCTCCAGGGACGGACGGACGAGCAGAAGAGGCAGCTTTTCAAGCGCCTGACACAAGGCGCCGTCGAGGCCGGCTTCCGTCCGGATGACGTCATGATCTCCCTGGTGGAGAACACACGCATGGACTGGTCGCTTGGGCATGGTGTGGCTTATGCGGATCACCTCCAGTCGTCGAAGTTAGCTGAAAGCTGACGCTGACAGTGTCCCGCCTGTCTCAAAAACAAAAACCGCCCGAAGGCGGTTTTTTGCTATGGAGGCCCAAGCACTCAGACCAGCAGCGCATTCACCCGTTTCACATACGCCGCCGGGTCCTCCGGCAGCCCGCCTTCGGCCAGCAAGGCCTGATCGAACAGGATGTGGGCGAGGTCGTTGAAGTGCACCGAGCCATCGAGCTTTTTCACCAGCGCGTGCTCGGGGTTCACTTCCAGCACAGGCTTGCTGTCCGGGGCCTTCTGGCCGGCCTGTTTGAGCAGGCGGGCGAGCTGGTTGCTCATATCGCCTTCTTTCACCACCAGACAGGCCGGTGAATCGACCAGGCGGGTGGTGACGCGCACGTCCTCGGCCTTGTCCTTCAGTGCCTCTTTCAGTTTGGCCAGCACGGGCTTGAAGGCCTCGGCAGCTTCCTCGGCGGCCTTTTTCTCGGCCTCGTCCTGCAGGGTGCCCAGGTCCACCGCGCCCTTGGCCACGCTTTGCAGCGGCGTGCCGTCGAACTCGGGCAGGTGGCTCAGGGCCCACTCGTCCACGCGCTCGCTCATGAGCAGTACCTCGATGCCCTTTTTCTTGAAGACTTCGAGCTGCGGGCTGTTCTTGGCGGCGGCCAGGGTGTCGGCGGGGATGTAGTAGATGGCCGCCTGGCCCTCTTTCATGCGGGCCTTGTAGTCGGCCAGGCTCACGCTGGTCGTGTCGCTGCTGGTGCTGGCAAAGCGCAGCAGCTTGGCCAGGCGCTCGCGGTTGGCAAAGTCTTCGCCCAGGCCTTCCTTGAGCACACCGCCGAACTCGGCGTAGAAATTGCTGTACTTGCCGGCATCGGCCTTGTCTTCTTCGCTGGCGTCCGTGGCGGGCACGTCGTGCTTGGCCAGGTTTTCCAGCAGGGTCAGCACGCGTTTGGTGTTGCCCTCGCGGATGGCGCGCACGTCGCGGCTTTCCTGCAGCAGCTCACGGCTCACGTTGAGCGGCAGGTCGGCGCTGTCCACCACGCCCTTGATGAAACGCAGGTAGTTGGGCAGCAGGGCCTCGGCCTCGTCCATGATGAAGACGCGCTTGACGTAGAGCTTGAGGCCGCCCTTCTTGTCGCGGTTCCACAGGTCAAACGGGGCCTTGGCCGGCACGAAGAGCAGCTGGGTGTATTCGGTGCTGCCTTCCACGCGGTTGTGGCTCCAGGCCAGCGGGGGCTCGTAGTCGTGGCTGATGGCCTGGTAGAAGCTTTCGTACTCTTCCTGCGTGATGTCCTTCTTGGGGCGGCTCCACAGGGCGCTGGCCTTGTTGACGGTTTCCCACTCGTCGGTGGTGACCATCGCGCCGGGCTGGTCGTTCTCGCCTTCCTTCCACTCTTCCTTGAGCATCTGGATGGGCAGGGCGATGTGGTCGGAGTATTTGCCGATGATCTGCTTGATCTTCCAGGCGCCCAGGTATTCCTCGGCGTCTTCACGCAGGTGCAGGATGACGCTGGTGCCGCGCTCAGGCCGCGTGATGGCCTCCACCTCGAAGTCGCCCGTGCCGCCGCTGATCCAGCGCACGCCTTCTTCGGGCTTGAGGCCGGCGCGGCGCGTTTCCACGGTGATCTTGTCGGCCACGATGAAACCCGAATAAAAGCCCACGCCGAACTGGCCGATGAGCTGGCCCTGTTCCTTGGCGTCGGCCTGCTTCTCGGCGCCCAGGCGGCTCATGAAGTCCTTGGTGCCGCTCTTGGCGATGGTGCCCAGGTGGTCGATGGCCTCCTGCGCGCTCATGCCGATGCCGTTGTCCGTGATGGTCAGCGTCTTGGCCGCGGCATCAAAGGCAATGCGCACGCGCAGCTCGGGCGCGTCTTCGTACAGAGCGCTGTTGTTCAGCGCCTCGTAACGCAATTTGTCGCAGGCGTCCGAGGCGTTGGAGACCAGCTCGCGCACAAAAATCTCCTTGTTGGAATACAGCGAGTGGGTGACCAGGTGCAGCAGTTGGGCGACTTCGGCCTGGAAGGAATGGGTTTGTTTGCTCATGGGATCAGACAGCGGTACAAAAACAAAGGGGGCCGGGTGGGCCGGCAAAGACGGGAATTGAATTATGGGCGAGGTCGTGTGAATTCAAGGGCGGGTGTTGGTCTTCGCGGGATCGGGCGCCTGAGCGCTCGATCCAGTGTTGACGTTCCAGCGTGTCAAACCGGCTCACGCGGGGGAGTGGGGTGGGTGCCGCAGCGAAATAAAGGAGGAGCAGCGGGCGTAGCCCGTTGCGGGGGACATTCGCGGAGGCACTCACCCCATGCCCTCGCGGGCGCAAGACGTGTCTAGGAAGGGCTAGAACTTCTCGTGCGGCGCCAGGTAACGCCACTGGCCCACGGGCAACTGGCCCAGCATGACACGACCGATGCGCACGCGTTTCAGCCCCACCACCTTCAGGCCCACCAGTTCGCACATGCGGCGGATCTGGCGCTTCTTGCCTTCGGTCAGCACGAAGCGCAGCTGCTCGGGGTTTTCCCAGTCCACCTTGGCGGGCTTGAGGGCCTGGCCGTCCAGGCTCAGGCCGTGGCGCAGTTTGGCGAGCATGGCGGCGGGGAAGACCGCCTGCACATTGGTGGAGATGGGGTCGTCGTCGTCGATGCGGGTGAGCTGGGTGGGCGCGTTGTCTGCGGCGGGTGTGCCCAGGTAGACCACGCGCACCAGGTATTCCTTTTCCATCACCGAGTCTTCGCCGATGAGCTGGCGCGCCACCCGGCCGTCCTGGGTGAGCACCAGCAGGCCGGTGGAATCGATGTCCAGCCGGCCGGCTGGTGCCAGGCCGCGCAGCTGCGCGCCGTTGAAGAAGAAGCGGGCGTTGTCGTCGCGCCAGCGGTTCTGCGGCTGCACCAGCACCACGGCAGGTTCGTGCCCGTCCTCGGCCTGGCCGCTGACGTAGCCGATGGGTTTGTTGAGCAGGATGGTGACTTGCGTGGCCTGCTGGTTCTGGGCCTGCTTGTCGACCTCGATGCGGTCGCCGGGGGTGACCTGCTGGCCCATCTCGGCGGTCTTGCCGTTGACCTTGACCCAGCCGTTTTCGACCCAGGCGTCGGCCTCGCGGCGCGAGCACAGGCCGAGTTCGGCCATGCGTTTGTTGATGCGGCTGGTGGCGGCCGCGCCGCCCGGCTTGGGCGCGGGCACACCCTCGGGGCGTGGCGCGCGGCGCAGGGCGGGTTTCTCGGGAGGTGGGCTTTCTTTCATCAGACGCCGATTCTAGGCCCCGCTGAAATTCAGGGCGGCCTGGGCCCCGACCTTTCAAGGCCTATTTGAAGTGGGCCAGGAAATGCGCCAGGTCGTCGAGTTGATCGTTCTTCACGCCCAGCAGGGCGTTGGTCATGACCGTGTCGCGGCCGGGGCCGGGTTTGTCGCGGTATTCCTGCATGACGTCGCGCAGGAAACGCTCGTGCTGGCCTGCCAGGCGGGGGATCTGCTCCCGGCCCCGGTAGGTCGGCAGGTGGCAGCTGCCACAGAGCATGGAGGCCGCCAGCGCCCGGCCGCGTTCGTAGCGGGCCGTGTCCACCGGGCCGGCCAGGACGGGCACGGGGGTCTGTGCGGCGAAGTACTGGGCCAGCACGATGAGGTCGGCGTCGCTCAGGCCGTCTAACGTGCCTTTCATGGGCGGGATGTCGCGCAGCCCTTCGCGGATCAGCACCAGCTGGTTCTCCACGAAGATCTTGGGTTGCCCGGCCAGCGAGGGGATCTGCGGGTTCTGCGAATTGCCCTGCGGGCCGTGGCAGGCCATGCACAACTCCAGCCGCAGGGGCTGCTGCGCCTGCGGGGCCCCCACGAAAAAAAGCAGGGCCGCTGCTACCAGGGCCCTGCTTGTGCCGATGAAAGGCGGCGTCTTACCTGGCATACGAGATGCGGTAGATGGCACCGAGCTGCTCGTCCGACACCAAGAGCGCGCCGTCGGGCATCTGCAGGATGTAGGCCGGACGGCCCCAGAAGGTGTTGGCGGCCGGGTCGGCAAAGCCGGTCATGAAGGGCGTGACCTTGACGCCGCTGCCGTCGGGATTGGCCGTCACGGCCACCACCTCGAAGCCGCTCTTGACCGTGCGGTTCCACGAGCCCTTGCGTGCCACGAAGGCGGCGTTCTTGAAGACGGGCGGGAACATATCGCCGGTGTAGAAGTGCACTCCCATGTTGGCGGCGTGCGGGCCCATGGTGGTCACGGGCAGGGTCACACCGTCACAGGGGTTGGCCTTCTTCACGTCCGGGTCGGCCACGCCGTTGGCATGGCAGTAAGGGAAGCCGAAGAAGGGCGTGCCACCCATGCCGAACTTGTACCAGGGCTTGCCGGGAATGCGGTTGAGTTCGTCCTCGGGGGTGTCGTCGCCCATCCAGTCACGGCCGTGGTCGGTGAACCAGAGTTCGCCGGTGACCGGGTGGAAGTCGAAGCCCACGGTGTTGCGCACGCCGGTGGCGATGACTTCCATGCCCGAACCGTCGGCGTTGTAGCGGCGAATCTGCGCGTACTCATCACTGGGCAGGGTGCAGATGTTGCAGGGCGCGCCGAAGGGTACGTAGAGCTTGCCGTCCGGCCCGAAGCGGATGTACTTCCAGTTGTGGTGTTCCAGCGGCGGCAGCTTGAAGGCGGCCGTCATGTCCACCGGCGCCACGTCGGGGTTCTTCTCGATGCCGTCGAAACGCAGCACCTTGTCAATGGCCATCACATACAGGCTGCCGTTGTGGATGGTGGCGGCGGGCTGCTTGAGCTTGTCCACCACGACGCGGCTCGTGCGGGCGCTGCCGTTGTCGCTGATCTCATACACACGGCCCAGGCCGCGGGTGCCGCCGTAGATCTTGCCGCTTTCGCCGCGCGAGATGGCGCGGATGCCGGGCGTGCCGGTGGACCAGACCTCGACCTTGAACCCCGGGGGCAGCCTGAGCTTGTCGACCGGGATCTCGGCGGCGGGGGTGGCGGTGTTCTTGCCAGCCAGCGGCGCCAGGGTGGAGTTGGCCAGGGCGGCGGGCATGCCCTGTTTCCAGCCGGGCTGGCCGGCCGGCGGCGCAGCCGAGAAGGTGGTGGTGGCGCCGGATTGGGGCGGGGTGGACTGGCAGCCGGCCAGTACGGCGGCCAGCAGGACACCTGCCAGAGGAATGAGCTTGCGCATGGGGAGTCTCCGTGATGTTGTTGTGTTGAACCGTTCAATGCTAGGCATGGTGTTTATTGGTCTGCCTAGGGTTTCCACTGAAGATTTATGCGCTTCGGCCACTAAGCGATATAAGCAACCGTGATGAAGGGTTGCGTTTGTTGGCATGCCGCAGATGGAAGTGACTCAAAACGCGACACCCGGGCGACCCGACACGGCGCGCGCCAGGGGCAACGGCCTTACGCCGCACAGGAAATGCTGCGCTGCGGCTTGCATGGGCGCAGGTCCCTCGGCTTAATCCTGCCTACGGTCCACCGGTCGGCGGGCCGGATGACAGCAAAAAACAGACAGAGGAGCTCACCATGATCACACGCAAGCTGGGGCTGGCCCTGCTGGCGGCGGGGTTCGCCGTCGCCGCAAGCGCGCAGTCGGGCAAGGACAATCTCTCCACCCTCAAGCAGATGAAGGTCGCGACGACCGACCTCAACATCCCGCCCGTACCGCAGGAAGGGCGCAACGCCGAGGCGATCCGCGCCAATCTGAAGAACATCAAGATGCCGCCGGGCTTCAAGATCGAGCTGTATGCCGTGGTGCCCGACGCGCGGCACATGGCGGTGGCGCCTTCGACCAATATGCTCTTCGTGGGCACGCGCAAGACCAAGGTCTGGGCCGTGACCGACCGCAACGGCGATGGTACGGCCGACGAGGTCAAGGCCTTTGCGCCCTCGCTCAATTTCAAGGTGCCCAATGGCGTGTGCTGGACCAAGGACGGCTTCCTGATCGTGGTCGAGCACAACCGCGTGCTCAACTTCCCGGCGGCCGAGTTCTTCTACGAAGGCCCGGACGTGGCGGTGATCGAGGTGGTGCCGCAGGGCAAGCTGATTCCCGAGGAGGAAGAATCCTTCAACCACGGCGCGCGCACCTGCCGCATCAGTGACGACGGCAAGCTGCACATCACCCTGGGGCAGCCCTACAACGTGCAGCCCAAGGAGAAGGTGGCGCTGTACGAGAAGCTGGGCATCGGCGGCATGATCCGCCTCGACCCCTTCGACGGCTCCAAACGCGAGGTGATCGCCGTGGGCGTGCGCAATTCGGTGGGCATGGACATCAACCCCAGGGACAAGACGGTCTGGTTCACCGACAACCAGACCGACGGCATGGGTGACGACATTCCGCCGGGCGAGCTCAATCGCATCACCAAGGCCGGGGGCGAGCACTTCGGCTACCCCTTCATCCACGGCAACAACACCCAGATCGCCGGGACGGGGGCGGCGCCTGACCTCAAGGACATGAAGGCGCCGGCCAGCTGGACCCGGCCGCAGGTGGAGTTCCCGGCGCACCAGGCGCAGCTGGGCATGACGTTCTACAACGGCAGCATGTTCCCGGCCAAATACCGTGGCGGCATCTTTGTGGCGGCCCACGGTTCCTGGAACCGCACCAAGGCCAGCGGCGCGCTGATCAACTTCGTGCCGCTCAAGGCCGACGGCACGGCCGGCGCCTCGGAGGTCTTTGCCGAGGGCTGGCTCGATGCGAACGGCGTCTACAAGGGCCGCCCGGTGGACGTGGCCGTGATGAAGGACGGCTCGCTGCTGATCTCGGATGACTACGTTGGGGCCATCTACCGCGTGACCCACGCCCACTGAGCGTTGCACCCGGCGCCGCGCTCGCGCGGCACCGGCCCGAGACCCGACGGAGATCGCACGATCTCCGTTTTTTTGAGTGAAGGGATTCCGAATGAAAAGCATGCTCGTGGGCGGCCTCCTGCTGTGGGTCGCCACTGTTGCCTGGGCCGACGTGGCCGCCGGCAAAGCCCGCGCGGCGACGGCCTGCGCGGTCTGCCACGGGCCGCTGGGCCTGTCGCAGCAGCCCAACGTGCCCCATCTGGCCGGCCAGCCCGAGATCTACCTGGTGGAGCAGCTGCGCAACTACCGCAGCGGCAAGCGCACGCACGAGGTGATGGGCGTGATCGCCAAACCCCTGAGCAATCAGGACATCGACAACCTGGCCCGGTGGTATGCCTCGCTGCAGCTTCGGGTCGAGCCACAGTGAAGCCATGACAAGAACAAAGAGAGACATGAAACAGACAAACAAACCAGGCCTGCGGCCGATGCACACGGCGCTGGCGCTGCTGGTGACCGGCCTGGGCGCCGTGCCGGCCTGGGGCCAGACGCTGGAGGATGTGGTGATCTCGGCCTCGCGCGCGCAGCAGCGCAGCTTCGACGCGCCGGCCGCCATCGAGGCGGTGGAGCGCGAGACCATCCAGAACGCCGGCCCGCAGGTCAACCTGTCGGAGTCGCTCAACCGCGTGCCGGGCCTGACCATCCTGAACCGGCAGAACTATGCGCAGGACCTGCAGGTCTCGATCCGCGGTTTCGGCGCGCGCTCGGCCTTCGGCATCCGCGGCATCCGCCTGCTGATCGACGGCATCCCGGCTACCACGCCCGACGGACAGGGCCAGGGCTCGTCCATCGCGCTGACCTCCACCGAACGCATCGAGGTGTTGCGCGGGCCGCTGGCGCTGATGTACGGCAACTCCGCCGGCGGCGTGATCCAGGCCTTCACGCGCGAGGCGCCCGAGGTGCCGGAGTTCGGTGCGCAGCTCTATACGGGCTCTTACGACATGCGCCGGACCGACTGGCAATACGCGGGGCGTCTCGGTGCGGGGCCCGGCGGCGTGGGCCTGGTGGCCGACTACGGCACCTTCAGCACTGATGGCTACCGCGACAACAGCGCCGCAGAGCGCAAGCAGTTCAATGGCAAGCTGAGTTTCGGGCCGGACGCAGGCACGCGCGTGAATGTGGTGTTCAACCAGTTCGACATGCCGCTGGCCGAGGACCCGCTGGGCCTGACGGCGGCGCAGTTGGCGGCGGATCCGACGCAGGCGGGGACCAGTGCCCTGGCGCAGCGCACGCGCAAGATCACGCGCCAGAACCAGCTGGGCAGCTCGCTCACGCACGAGCTGGACCGCGACAGTTCGGTCACAGCACGCCTTTACTTTGGCACCCGCGACAACCTGCAGTACCTGGCGTCGGGCAACTGGGTGGGGCTGGACCGCCACTACTACGGGGCGGGGCTGCAATACAACCAGCAGACTCACCTGGGGGCCACGCCCCTGCGCTGGGTGGCGGGCTACGAGTACGACCTGTCCAAGGAGCGCCGTCAGGGCGGGGCTTCACCGGGGGGTGAGAAGGACGGCACGCTCTCGCGCGACGAGGACAACCAAGCGCAGAACAGCGATGTCTTCGTACAAGGTACGGCCCTGCTCTCGGAGCGCTGGTCGATGGTGGGCGGTCTGCGCCACAGCACGGTGCGCCTGCTCAGCGAGGACTATTACCTTAGCAACGGCGACGGCTCGGGCAGCGTGCGTTACTCGGCCACCAATCCAGTGCTGGGCCTGACCTGGCATGCGGCCGACACGCTGAACCTCTATGCCAACTACGGCAAGGGCTTCGAGACCCCGACCCTGGTCGAGGTGGCGTACATCGACACCGGGGCGGTGACGCCGGCCTTCAACACTACCCTTGCGGCGGCCAGCAGCCGCCACTACGAGGCCGGCGCCAAGTGGGTACCGCAGCCGGGCAGCCGCGTGGACTTCACGGTATACGACATCGAAACCTCGGACGAGATCGTGATCTCGCGCAGCTCTTTCGGGCAGTCGGCCTACAAGAATGCGCCGGGCACGCGCCGCACCGGCTGGGAGCTGGCCGGGCGCACGCTGCTGAGCCCGCATTGGCGTGCGTTGCTGTCGGCCAACGTCATTGATGCACGCTACAGCCAGGCCTTCACGAGCGGCAGCACGCCGGTGGCCGATGGCAACAAGCTGCCGGGTATTCCGCAGCATTTCCTTTTTGGCGAATTGCTGTGGTCTGCGCAGGCGCTGGATGTCGCGCGTCGCGCTGTGCGTCTGGGCCCGCAAGCCGGCGTGGAACTGGTCAGCGCCGGCCGGCTCTACGCCAACGACACCAACACGGCCAGCGCCGAGGGCTACACCGTGCTCAACCTCAAGGCCAGCCAGGCCTGGGCCGCGGGCCGGGGCCGGCTGACGGCCTATGCGCGCATCGACAACGCGGGGGATGAGCGTTACGTCGGCTCGGTCATCGTCAACCAGTCGGCCAGCCAGTTCTACGAGCCGGCACCCGGTCGCAACTGGACGCTGGGCGCGCGCCTGGATGTGCCGCTTTGACTTCAGGTCGGCCGCTGCGAGCGCAGGCCTTCCAGGTCGAGCACGCGCAGGCCGCCGTACTCGATCCGGATCAGGCCGCGCGCCTGCAGGTTGGCCAGGGCCTCGTTGACGCGCTGGCGTGACAGGCCCACCAGGTAGGCCAGTTCCTGCTGCGTGATGCGCAGCACCTCGCCCACGCCGGGGTAGAGCACGGGGTTGAAGAGCGCGGCCAGGCTGCGCGCCACGCGCAGGTCGGGGCTGTTCATGCGGTCGATCTCGCGCGCCGCGATGAACTGGCCCAGGCGCTCGTTGAGCTGGTTCATGACAAAGCGGTTGAAGCCGATGGACTGGTCCAGCAGGCGGTGGAAGGTGTCCACCGGCAGGCCGGCCACCAGGCTACGGCGCAGGGCCTGGATGTTGTAGCGGTAGGCTTCGCGCTTGAGCGCCGTGCCTTCGCCGAACCAGCCGCCCGGCGGCACGCCGGTGAAGGTCATGGCCTGGCCGTCGGCGCTGCCTCCGCTCATCTTGAGCAGGCCGTCGACCACGCCGAACCAGTAGGTGACCGGGCGGCCGAGGCGGCAGACCAGGTCGCCAGGGAGCGCCTCGCTGATCTGCAGGTCGGCCAGGGCGATGGCCCGCTCCTCGGGGGTGAGGCGCGACAGCCAGGGGATGCCGGCGAGTTCGGCCTCGGTGGGCGCGCGCCGGCGCTGGTGCAGGCTGGGTTCTGTGCTCATGGGGTCATCAGGGTGTGGGCGGGAAAATACCACCTAGGGTCTACCCTGAATTGTCGTCGCAACGACAACATAACGTCAAATCGCTCCCTACCATGGCTGCAAGCGGGGTCCAGAGTGACCTCAGGCGAGTAGACAAGGAAACGGGATGCAGACGACTTTTCCCAGACTTCTGATGCAGCATGCGGCGCAGCGGCCCGAGGCCCCTGCCATGCGCGAGAAGGAATACGGCATCTGGCAGACCTGGAGCTGGGCGCGCGCCGCCGAGGACGTGCGCCTCATGAGCTGCGGCTTGGCGGCGCTGGGTTTCCAGCCCGGGCAGAACCTGGCCATCGTGGGCGACAACCGGCCGCACCTGTACCAGGCCTTCATTGCGGCGCAAAGCCTGCGCGGGGTTCCGGTGCCCATGTACCAGGACGCCATCGCCAGCGAGATGGCCTTTGTGCTGGAAGACGCGGAGATCCATTTCGCCTTCGCCGAGAACCAGGAGCAGGTCGACAAGCTGCTGGAATTGCGCGAGAGCGTGCCGGGCCTGCTGCAGCACATCGTTTTCGATGACCCGCGCGGCCTGCGCAACTACCAGCACGAAGGGTTGATCAGCATTGAGCGCCTGTTCGAGCTGGGGCGCCAGTACGAGCAGCAGCACCCGGACTTCTACCGGAACTCGGTCGAATCGGGCCAGCCTTCGGATGTGTCGGTCATCCTCTACACCTCGGGCACGACGGGTCGGCCCAAGGGCGTGTGCCAGACGCACCAGAGTTTCATCCGCGCTGCGCAGGGCGGGGTGGAAGTCGATGGCCTGGTGCCCGAGGACAACATCATTTCCTACCTGCCGCCGGCCTGGGTGGGTGACCACCTCTTCTCCATCGCCCAGTGGCTGGTGGCGGGGTTCACCACCAACTGCCCCGAGTCGGCCGAGACGGTGAGCATCGACCTGCGCGAGATCGGGCCGAGTTACTATTTCGCGCCACCGCGGGTGTTCGAGAGCATGCTGACCTCGGTCTCCATCCGCATGGAAGACGCCGCCGCGCCGAAACGCTGGCTCTATAAACAGTTCATGGACGTGGCGCGGCGCTGCGGCGCCGAGATCCTGGACGGGCACGCCGTGTCGTTCACCGACCGCCTGCTCTACGCCCTGGGCAATGCGCTGGTCTACGGGCCGCTGCGCAATGTGCTGGGCCTCTCGCGCATCCGGGTGGCCTACACGGCGGGCGCGGCCATCGGGCCGGATCTGTTCCGCTTCTACCGCTCCATTGGCATCACCCTCAAGCAGCTCTACGGCCAGACCGAGACCTGCGCCTACGTCTGCATCCAGAAGAACGGCCGCGTCAAGCTCAACAGCGTGGGCGAGGCGGCGCCGGGCATCGAGATCAAGATCGCGGACAACGGCGAAGTGCTGGTGCGTGGCGTCTCGGTGCTCAAGGAGTACTACAAACGACCCGACGCCACCGCCGAGGTGATGGATGCCGAGGGGTATTTCCACACCGGCGACGCCGGCGTGATCGACCCGGATGGCCACCTGATCATCATCGACCGGGCCAAGGACGTGGGCAAGATGGCCAGCGGCGCCATCTTTGCGCCCAACTACATCGAGAACAAGCTCAAGTTCTTCCCGCAGATCAAGGAGGCGGTGTGCTTCGGCCACGGCCGCGGCCAGGTCTGCGCCTTCATCAACATCGACTTCGAGGCGGTGGGCAACTGGGCCGAACGTCAGGGCCTGCCCTACAGCGGCTACGTGGACCTGGCCAGCAAGCCCGCAGTGCTCGATATGCTGGCCGACTGCGTGCAGCAGGTCAACGCCGATCTGGCGGCCGAGGCCGGCATGGCCGACACGCAGATCGCCCGTTTCCTGGTGCTGCACAAGGAACTGGACCCCGACGACGACGAGCTGACCCGTACGCGCAAGGTGCGCCGCGGTTTCATCGGCGACAAATACGCGGTGCTGATCGAGGCCCTGTACGAAGGGCGCAAGGAGCAGTTCATCGAAACGCAGGTGAAGTTCGAAGACGGCCGCACCGGCACCGTCTCGGCCACGCTGCCCATCCGTGACGCCAAGCGCTACCCGGGCGCGGCCAAGGTCGCCTGAGAAGAGTGAAGATCAAATGACGCAAAGAAAACTGGGCGACGTGATCCTGGATGTGAAAAACATCTCGCTGGCCTTCGGCGGCGTGAAGGCGCTGACCGACATTTCCTTCGACGTGCGCGAGCACGAGATCCGCGCCATCATCGGCCCCAACGGCGCGGGCAAGAGCTCCATGCTCAACTGCATCAACGGCGTCTACACGCCGCAGCACGGCACCATCACCTTCCGCGGGCAGACCTTCGACCACATGAACAGCCGCCAGGTGGCCGAGATGGGTGTGGCGCGCACCTTCCAGAACCTGGCCCTGTTCAAGGGCATGAGCGTGCTGGACAACATCATGACCGGGCGCAACCTGAAGATCAAAAGCAACATCCTGCTGCAGGCGCTGCGCATCGGGCCGGCCCAGCGCGAGGAGATCCGCCACCGCGAGTTCGTCGAGCACATCATCGATTTCCTGGAGATCCAGGCGCACCGCAAGACGCCGGTCGGCCAGCTGCCCTACGGCCTGCAAAAGCGCGTGGACCTGGGTCGCGCCCTGGCCATGGAGCCGCAGGTGCTGCTGCTGGACGAACCGATGGCTGGCATGAACGTGGAAGAGAAGCAGGACATGTGCCGTTTCGTGCTCGACATCAACGACGAGTTCGGTACGACCGTGGTGCTGATCGAACACGACATGGGCGTGGTGATGGACATCAGCGACCGCGTGGTGGTGCTGGACTACGGCAGGAAGATCGGCGACGGCACCCCCGACGCCGTACGCAACAACGAGGAAGTGATACGCGCCTATCTGGGCACGGGCCACTGATATGACCCCCACGCTCTTCATTTCATGTAATTCGCTGCCCCCCGAGGGGGCTTCAGCCGCCTTGGGGCGGTCTGGCGGCGGCTGAGGAACACGACATGGCATTCTTTCTTGAAACCCTCTTGAACGGCCTCATGGCCGGCATGCTGTATTCGCTGGTGGCGCTGGGCTTTGTGCTGATCTTCAAGGCCTCGGGCGTGTTCAACTTCGCGCAGGGTGCCATGGTGCTGTTCGCAGCCCTGGCCATGGCGCGTTTTGCCGAGTGGGTGCCGCAGTGGACCGGCATCGAGAGCCTCTGGCTGGCCAACACGGTGGCCTTCGTGCTGGCCGGTGCCGTCATGTTCGTGGTGGCCTGGCTGGTGGAACGTCTGGTGCTGCGCCACCTGGTCAACCAGGAGGCGGCCACGCTGCTGATGGCCACGCTGGGCATCACCTATTTCATGGAAGGCCTGGGCCAGACCCTGTTTGGCAGCGACATCTACAAGATCGACATCGGCATGCCCAAGGAGCCGATCTTCGCTTTTGCATCGGTGTTCGAGGGCGGCATCCTGATCAACCAGGAAGACCTGATCGCTGCGGCCATTGCTGCCGTGCTGGTGGCCGGCCTGTCGGTGTTTTTTCAGAAGACCGCCACCGGGCGGGCGCTGCGTGCCGTGGCCGACGACCACCAGGCCGCGCAGTCCATCGGCATTCCGCTCAACCGCATCTGGGTCATCGTCTGGTGCGTGGCCGGCGTGGTGGCGCTGGTGGCCGGGATGATCTGGGGTTCCAAGCTGGGGGTGCAGTTCTCGCTGGCCACGGTGGCGCTGCGTGCGCTGCCGGTGATCATCCTGGGCGGGCTCACGTCCGTACCGGGCGCCATCATCGGCGGCCTGATCATCGGCGTGGGCGAGAAGCTGTCCGAGGTGTATCTGGGCCCCTATGTGGGCGGCGGCATCGAGATCTGGTTTGCCTACATGCTGGCGCTGGTGTTCCTGCTGTTCCGGCCGCAGGGGCTCTTCGGCGAGAAAATCATCGACAGAGTATGAATACTCTGTCGATGATTTCGGTGAAGACTAACTTGCGCAGCAAGTTAAGCGTCGCGTGTCGTAACCAAAATTATTGATCGGTAGAGGCAATGTTCTACAGAGAAAACGGCCAGTTCAAGACCACCTACACGGCGGACCAGCAGATCTTTGCGATTGCGCAGGACCGCTGGGCCATTCTGGCGCTGATCGCCTTCGCCTTCATCGGCGTGCCCATGCTGGCCGATGAATACCTGTTCCGCGCCATCTTCATCCCTTTCCTCATCCTGGCGCTGGCGGCGGTGGGCGTGAACATCCTGGTCGGCTACTGCGGCCAGATCTCGCTGGGTTCGGGTGCTTTCATGGCGGTGGGGGCCTACGCGGCCTACAACACCTTCGTGCGCATCGAAGGCATGCCGCTGCTCGTGGCCCTGCTGTCGGGCGGTTTCTTCGCCACGCTGGTGGGCATCTTCTTCGGCATTCCCAGCCTGCGCGTCAAGGGCCTGTACCTGGCCGTGGCCACGCTGGCCGCACAGTTCTTCTGCGACTGGGCTTTCCTGCGCATCGGCTGGTTCACCCACGGCAACCCTTCGGGTTCGGTCTCGGTGTCCAACCTGCAGGTCTTCGGCCTGCCGGTGGAGTCGCCGTTGCAGAAGTACCTGTTCTGCCTAGCGCTGCTGGTGCTGTTCGCGCTGCTGGCCAAGAACCTGGTGCGCAGCGCCATCGGCCGCGAGTGGATGGCCATCCGCGACATGGACGTGGCCGCGGCGGTGATCGGCATCCGCCCCATGTACGCCAAGCTCAGCGCCTTTGCCGTGAGCTCCTTCATCATCGGCGTGGCCGGCGCGCTTTGGGGCTTCGTGCACCTGGGTGCCTGGGAGCCGGCGGCCTTTTCGGTGGACCGTTCCTTCCAGCTGCTCTTCATGGTCATCATCGGCGGCCTGGGCTCCATCATGGGCAACTTCTTCGGCGCGGCCTTCATCGTGGTGCTGCCCATCGTGCTTAACCAGCTGCTGCCGGCCCTGGGCAGTCTGGTCGGCGTGGAGATTTCCACGGCGGCCATCTCCCACACCGAATTCATGGTCTTCGGCGCGCTGATCGTCTGGTTCCTGATCGTCGAACCGCACGGCCTGGCCAAGCTGTGGAGCATAGGCAAGCAGAATCTGCGCCTGTGGCCCTTCCCGCACTGACACCTTTTTTTGATTTCCCCCCCCGCGTGCTTCAACCATTCCCTCTACCTACAGGAGACAAACCATGAAGCTTCGTCAACTCGCCCTCGCCGCCTCGCTGACGGCCGCCGCCGTCACGGGTGCGCTTTGTTCCACGGCCGCGTTCGCGCAGGCCAAGGAACAGTTTTTCCCCGTGCTGGTCTACCGCACCGGCGCCTACGCGCCCAACGGCGTGCCCTTCGCCAACGGCTACGTCGACTACCTCAAGCTCACCAACGCGCGCGGCGGCATCAACGGCGTCAAGGTCTCCTACGAGGAGTGCGAGACCGGCTACGCCACCGACCGCGGCGTCGAGTGCTACGAGCGCCTCAAGGGCAAGAACGGCGGCGCCACCGTGTTCCAGCCCCTGTCCACCGGCATCACCTTCGCGCTGACCGAGAAGGCCCCGGGCGACAAGATCCCGCTGATCACCGCCGGCTACGGCCGCAGCGAGTCGGCCGACGGCATGGTCTTCAAGTGGAACTTTCCGCTCTCCGGCACCTACTGGGTGGCTGCGGACACGCTGATCCAGCACATTGCCAAGAAGGAAGGCGGCTACGACAAGCTCAAGGGCAAGAAGATCGCGCTGGTCTACCACGACAGCCCCTTCGGCAAGGAACCCATCCCGCTGCTGCAGGAGCGCGCCGCCATGCACGGCTTCCAGCTCAGCCTCCTGCCCGTGACCCACCCCGGCGTGGAGCAGAAGGCCACCTGGCTGCAGATCCGCCAGAACCGTCCCGACTACGTGCTGAACTGGGGCTGGGGCGTGATGAACTCCACCGCGCTCAAGGAGGCCCAGGCCACCGGCTACCCGCGCGAGAAGATGTACGGCGTGTGGTGGGCCGGTGCCGAGCCCGACGTCAAGGACGTGGGCGCGGGCGCCAAGGGCTACAACGCCATCATGATGCAGCACGGCGCCGAGCCGAATGCCGCTGTGGTCAAGGAAATCCTGGAGAAGGTGCATGCCAAGGGCCAGGGCACCGGACCGAAGGAGGAAGTGGGCCAGGTGCTGTACATGCGCGGCCTGCAAGCGGCCATGTTCGCTGTGGAGGGCGCACGCGCCGCGCAGGAGCGCTACGGCAAGGGCAAGTGGGTCAGCGGCGAGCAGGCGCGCTGGGGCTACGAGAACCTGAACCTGACGCAGGCCAAGCTCGACGCGCTGGGCTTCAAGGGCGTGATGCGCCCCATCTCCACCAGCTGCCAGGACCACATGGGCGCTTCCTGGGCCCGCGTGCACACCTGGGATGGCAGCAAGTTCGTCTGGAGTTCCGACTGGTACCAGGCTGATGAGCAGATCATCAAGCCCATGGTGAAGAACGCGGCCGACAAGTACGCGGCCGAGAAGAAGCTGACGCGCCGGGGCGGCGCGGACATGAACGGGTTTGGGCTTTCAGTCAGACGTAGCGCGGTTGTGGTGGGAGCCACCCCGACCCCACCCGCCGGGGGGGTGGGGGCGCGG
>CAUPQO010000007.1:0-41999 GCA_963513295.1 uncultured Hylemonella sp. | reverse complement strand
TGGAGATTTGAAAAATGGCAAAAGAGAAATTTGAGCGGACCAAGCCGCACGTCAACGTGGGCACCATCGGTCACGTGGACCACGGCAAGACCACCCTGACGGCGGCCATCACCACCGTGCTGGCGGCCAAGTTTGGCGGCCAGGCCAAGGCCTACGACCAGATCGACGCGGCTCCTGAAGAGAAGGCCCGCGGCATTACGATCAATACCGCCCACGTCGAGTACGAGACCAAGAACCGTCACTACGCCCATGTGGACTGCCCCGGCCACGCCGACTACGTCAAGAACATGATCACCGGTGCCGCCCAGATGGACGGCGCCATCCTGGTGGTGTCCGCCGCTGATGGCCCCATGCCCCAGACCCGCGAGCACATCCTGCTGGCCCGTCAGGTCGGCGTGCCCTACATCATCGTCTTCCTGAACAAGTGCGACATGGTCGACGACGCCGAGCTCCTGGAGCTGGTCGAGATGGAAGTGCGCGAACTGCTCTCCAAGTACGACTTCCCCGGCGACGACACCCCCATCGTCAAGGGCTCGGCCAAGCTGGCGCTGGAAGGCGACAAGGGCGAGCTGGGCGAAGGCGCCATCATGAAGCTGGCCGATGCCCTGGACAGCTACATCCCCACGCCTGAGCGTGCCGTGGACGGCGCCTTCCTGATGCCCGAGGAAGACGTGTTCTCCATCTCCGGCCGTGGCACCGTGGTGACCGGCCGTATCGAGCGCGGTATCGTCAAGGTTGGCGAAGAAATCGAAATCGTCGGCATCAAGGTCACCCAGAAGACCACCTGCACCGGCGTGGAAATGTTCCGCAAGCTGCTGGACCAGGGCCAGGCTGGCGACAACGTCGGTATCCTGCTGCGCGGCACCAAGCGTGAAGAAGTCGAGCGCGGCCAGGTGCTGTGCAAGCCCGGCTCCATCAAGCCCCACACCCACTTCACCGGTGAGGTGTACGTGCTGTCCAAGGACGAAGGCGGCCGCCACACCCCCTTCTTCAACAACTACCGCCCGCAGTTCTACTTCCGTACCACGGACGTGACCGGTGCCATCGAGTTGCCCGAGGGCAAGGAAATGGTGATGCCTGGCGACAACGTGTCGATCACCGTCAAGCTGATCGCCCCCATCGCCATGGAAGAAGGCCTGCGCTTCGCCATCCGCGAAGGCGGCAAGACCGTGGGCGCCGGTGTGGTGGCCAAGATCCTGGCGTAATTGTTCGTAGGGGTATAGCTCAATTGGCAGAGCGTCGGTCTCCAAAACCGAAGGTTGTAGGTTCGATTCCTACTGCCCCTGCCACCTGACCCGCTGATCCGGGTTGGTGCACCAAAAAGCCCGCCATCGCCATGGCGGGCTTCAGCGTCTAAAGAGGCGCGACGGTTTTGATACAGGCGCTAAGTGGAATTTTGAAAATGGCAACGTCACAAGTGGAAACGGTCGGTAGCGGAGCGGACAAGCTCAAGCTGGTTGCGGCAGTGCTGCTGTTGCTGGCTGGCCTGGTGGCTTTCTACTGGCTGGGCAAGCAGGGTGCCCTGGTGCAATGGGGTGCGCTGCTGGCGGGTCTGGTGGCGGCTGTCGTCGTGTTTTTCTCCGCCCAGAGCGGGCGCGACCTGTGGGCTTTTGGCCGCGATGCCTGGCGTGAAGTCAGCAAGGTGGTCTGGCCGGCACGCAAGGAAGCCATCCAGATGACGGCCTATGTCTTCGCCTTTGTGGTGGTGATGGCCCTGTTCCTGTGGCTGACCGACAAGTCGCTCGAGTGGGTGATCTTTGACCTGATTCTGGGCTGGAGGAAGTGATGACTGACGTGCTGGATACTGCTTCGACCGAGCCGGTGGCCAAGCCGGCCAATCCGGACCTGCGCTGGTATGTTGTGCACGCCTACTCCGGCATGGAGAAGGCGGTCGAGCGCAACATCATCGAGCGCATCAACCGCGCCGGCATGCAGGACAAGTTCGGCCGCATCATGGTGCCGATGGAAGAGGTGGTCGAGGTCAAGAACGGCCAGAAGCGCACCACCGAGCGCAAGTTCTTCCCCGGCTATGTGCTGGTGGAAATGGTCATGGACGATGACACCTGGCACCTGGTGAAGCACACCAACAAGGTGACCGGTTTTGTGGGCGGTGCCAAGAACCGGCCGGCCCCGATCTCCGAAGAGGAGGTCATGAAGATCGTCAACCAGATGCAGGAAGGCTCCGACAAGCCGCGTCACAAGGTTGAGTTCGAGGTGGGCGAGTACGTGCGCGTCAAGGAAGGCCCCTTCACTGACTTCAACGGCACGGTCGAGGAAGTCAACTACGAAAAGAACAAGGTGCGCGTGGCGGTCACGATTTTCGGCCGCTCGACACCGGTGGAGCTGGAGTTCTCGCAGGTCGAAAAGACCTGAGAGCCGGCGCCAGGCAGTTTTGGATTTCGCGCTTTTCGACTCGGCGCGAATGTAGTAAGTGAGTCGTTAACCCCGGGGAGCCGCGGCAGATTGCCAAGGCGTTAATACCCGCAAGGAGAAAAGCATGGCGAAAAAAATCGTCGGTTTTATCAAGCTGCAAGTGCCGGCTGGTAAGGCCAATCCCTCGCCGCCGATTGGTCCCGCTCTGGGCCAGCGCGGTCTGAACATCATGGAGTTCTGCAAGGCGTTCAACGCCCAGACCCAGGGCGTCGAGCCCGGTCTGCCGCTGCCGGTGGTGATCACCGCGTTTGCGGACAAGAGCTTCACTTTCATCATCAAGACGCCGCCGGCGACCGTGATGATCAAGAAGGCCATCAAGCTCGACAAGG
This sequence comes from uncultured Hylemonella sp., assembly GCA_963513295.1. Taxonomy (GTDB): domain Bacteria; phylum Pseudomonadota; class Gammaproteobacteria; order Burkholderiales; family Burkholderiaceae_C; genus Hylemonella. The sequence continues at coordinate 39,237 of CAUPQO010000007.1, read as the reverse complement.
GCTCGGCCAATCCGCTGAAGGACAAGGTCGGCAAGATCACCCGGGCCCAGCTCGAGGAAATCGCCAAGACCAAGATGAAGGACATGACGGCTGCCGATCTGGACGCCGCGGTTCGCACCATCGCTGGTTCTGCCCGTTCCATGGGCGTGAATGTGGAGGGCGTGTAAATGACCACCAAGAAACAGAAGGCCCTGCAAGGCAAGGTCGACAGCAACAAGCTGTACCCGCTGGCCGATGCGCTGAAGATCGTGCAAGAGTGCGCCACCGCCAAGTTCGATGAGTCCATCGACGTGGCCGTGCAGCTCGGTATCGATGCCAAGAAGTCGGACCAGGTGGTGCGTGGCGCCGTCGTGCTGCCCAACGGCACCGGCAAGACCAAGCGCGTGGCCGTGTTTGCCCAGGGCGCCAAGGCTGAAGAAGCCAAGGCCGCCGGTGCCGACGTGGTCGGCATGGACGACCTGGCTGCCCGCGTGAAGGCTGGCGACATGCCCTTCGACGTGGTGATCGCCGCGCCCGACGCCATGCGCGTCGTGGGTACCCTGGGTCAGATCCTGGGTCCGCGCGGCCTGATGCCCAACCCCAAGGTGGGTACCGTCACCCCCGACGTGGCCACGGCCGTGAAGAACGCCAAGGCTGGTCAGGTGCAGTTCCGCGTGGACAAGGCCGGTATCGTGCACAGCACGATCGGCCGCCGCTCGTTTGATGCCGCCAAGCTCCAGGGCAACCTGGCTGCGCTGATCGAGGCCCTGAACAAGGCCAAGCCGGCGTCGAGCAAGGGCGTGTTTTTGCGCAAGGTTGCTGTTTCGTCCACGATGGGCGTGGGTGTCCGTGTCGACACCCAGACCATCTCGGCGTAATCGCAAGAATTTGGGCGGTTCGAAAGAATCGCCTGATGTGGTGGGTCGGCCGGTTGCAAGACAGGTCGGGCCATCCAAGACCGCTGGTGTGCAGTCTGACTGCGCTTAATCAGTGAAAGCCAGCGTAGATGGCGATCCCGCTGCAGATGGATTGAGTTCCTGAACAGTTGGTCGCTGCAATGAGGCGTGTTCTGAGGCGTTCAGCCGAGGGGCACATTTTGAAGGAGTTAGACCTTGAGTCTGAATCGCAGTGAGAAAGAAGCGGTCATCAGTGATGTGACCAGCCTCGCCGCTAAAGCTCAAACGCTCGTGATGGCGGAATACCGCGGAATCACGGTCGCTGACATGACCAAACTGCGTTCCAATGCCCGCAGCCAGGGTGTGAGCCTGAGCGTGTTGAAAAACACGCTGGCCCGCCGTGCTGTGGCGGGTAGCGCGTTTGAAGTGGCAGCCGACCAGATGACCGGTCCGCTGATCTATGGCTTCTCCGTCGATGCCGTGGCCGCCGCTCGCGTGGTGGCCGATTTCGCGAAAACCAACGACAAGCTGGTGATTCGCGGCGGCGCATACGGCGGCAAGGCCCTGGACGTCAAGGGCGTGAAGCAGCTGGCAAGCATCCCCTCCAAGGAAGTGCTGCTGGCTCAGCTGTGTGGCTTGCTGATGTCGCCGATGTCCCGCACCGCCGTGGTGCTGGGTGCCCTGGCGGCGAAAAAAGGCGAAGTTGCTGCTGCTTGAAGCGCGGCAACCCTGTTAACCAATTGTTAGGAAATTAAAAATGGCATTCGATAAAGACGCATTTCTGACCGCGCTGGACAGCATGACGGTCATGGACCTCAACGACCTGGTGAAAGCCATCGAAGAGAAATTTGGCGTGAGCGCTGCCGCCATGGCCGCCCCCGCCGCTGCTGGCGGTGGTGCCGCTGCTGCCGTTGAAGAGAAGACCGAGTTCAACGTGATGCTGCTGGACGCTGGTGCCCAGAAGGTGTCGGTCATCAAGGCCGTGCGCGAAATCACCGGTCTGGGCCTCAAGGAAGCCAAGGACCTGGTGGACGGCGCTCCCAAGGCTGTCAAGGAAGCCATGCCCAAGGCCGACGCCGAGGCCGCTGTGAAGAAGCTGGTGGAAGCCGGCGCCAAGGCCGAACTGAAGTAATTCAGCCCCGCTCGAAGGCTGGAGTGTCTGAAAAGGCCTCCAGCCTTTGGCGCTTACAGAGCGCACCCAAAAGCCGGCTCGTTGCCGGCTTTCCCGGGGACCTTCAGGTCAACGGAAAAGCCAAAACGAGACGTTTTTTGAGTGACTTCTGACCCGACTGCAGAAGACGCCTTGGTTCGGGCCGCGTGCAATGCGCGGCCGTCCGCCATTGGTTGGTAGCGGCCAACCACCAAGCCTGCTGGGTGTGATGCCCGGCGCGCCAGTCGCCAAAGACCTCTCAAGCCCGTGGAGCAGATCTAATGGCCTATACCTATACCGAACGCAAGCGGATTCGCAAGAGTTTCGGCAGCCGCGACAGCGTGCTCGAAATCCCCTACCTGCTGCAGATGCAGAAGGATGCCTACACGGCTTTCCTGCAGGCGGACCTTGCGCCCACCAAACGCACTCCCGAGGGCCTGCAGGCCGCTTTTGAAGCCGCCTTCCCCATCGTCTCGCACAACGGTTTTGTGGAGATGAAGTTCCTGGAATACAACCTGGCCAAGCCTGCCTTCGATGTGCGCGAGTGCCAGACGCGCGGCCTGACCTTCGCGTCCGCCGTGCGCGCGCGCGTGCAGCTCATCATCTATGACCGCGAGTCCTCGACGCCGCAGAACAAGGTGGTCAAGGAAGTGAAGGAGCAGGAAGTTTACATGGGCGAAGTGCCGCTCATGACGACCAAGGGTTCCTTCATCATCAACGGTACCGAGCGCGTCATCGTGTCGCAGCTGCACCGTTCGCCGGGCGTGTTCTTCGAGCACGACAAGGGCAAGACGCACAGCTCGGGCAAGCTGTTGTTCTCCGCTCGCATCATCCCCTACCGCGGTTCCTGGCTGGACTTCGAGTTCGACCCGAAGGACATCCTGTACTTCCGCGTCGACCGCCGTCGCAAGATGCAGGTCACCATCCTGCTCAAGGCTATCGGCCTGAACCCCGAGTCCATCCTGGCGAACTTCTTCGTCAACGACAACTTCCGCCTGATGGACAGCGGCGCGCAGATGGAATTCGTGGCCGAGCGCCTGCGTGGTGAAGTCGCCCGCTTCGACATCACCGACAAGAGCGGCAAGGTCATCGTCGCCAAGGACAAGCGCATCACCGCGCGGCACACGCGCGATCTGGAGCAGTCCGCCACCACCCACATCAGCGTGCCGGAAGACTTCCTGGTCGGCCGTGTGGTGGCCCGCAACATCGTCGATCCGGACACCGGCGAAATCATCGCCAAGGCCAACGACGAACTGACCGACGCCCTGCTCAAGAAGCTGCGCAGCGCCGGCGTGCAGGACCTGCAGTGCATCTACACCAACGAACTCGACCAGGGCGCCTACATCTCGCAGACCCTGCGCGTGGATGAGACCACCGATGAGTTCGCCGCCCGTGTGGCCATCTACCGCATGATGCGCCCCGGCGAGCCGCCGACCGAAGACGCGGTGCAGGCCCTGTTCCACCGCCTGTTCTACAACCCGGACACGTACGACCTGTCGCGCGTGGGCCGCATGAAGTTAAACGCCAAGATGGGTCGCAATGAACCGAATGGCCCCATGGTGCTGACCAACGAGGACATACTCGCCGTGGTCAAGATCCTGGTGGACCTGCGCAACGGTCGCGGTGAAGTGGACGACATCGACCACCTGGGCAACCGTCGCGTGCGTTGCGTCGGCGAACTGGCCGAGAACCAATACCGCGCCGGCCTGGCCCGCATCGAGAAGGCCGTCAAGGAGCGTCTGGGTCAGGCCGAGCAGGAACCCCTGATGCCGCACGACCTGATCAACTCCAAGCCGATTTCTGCGGCCCTGAAGGAGTTCTTCGGTGCCTCGCAGCTCTCGCAGTTCATGGACCAGACCAATCCGCTGGCCGAGATCACCCACAAGCGCCGCGTCTCGGCCCTGGGCCCGGGCGGTCTGACGCGCGAGCGCGCCGGCTTCGAGGTGCGCGACGTGCACGTCACGCACTACGGCCGGGTCTGCCCGATCGAGACCCCGGAAGGCCCGAACATCGGCCTGATCAACTCGCTGGCCCTGTATGCCCGCCTGAACGAATACGGTTTCATCGAAACCCCCTACCGTCGTGTGGTGGACGGCAAGGTGACGATGCAGATCGACTACCTGTCCGCCATCGAGGAAGGCAAATACGTCATCGCCCAGGCCAACGCCACGCTGGACAAGGACGGTCGCCTGACCGACGAGCTGGTCTCGGCCCGTGAAACCGGCGAGTCCATCCTGTGCGGTGCCGAGCGCATCCAGTACATGGACGTGTCGCCGGCGCAGATCGTTTCCGTGGCCGCTTCGCTGGTGCCCTTCCTGGAGCACGACGACGCGAACCGCGCGCTGATGGGCGCCAACATGTCGCGTCAGGCCGTGCCCGTGCTGCGTCCGGAAAAGCCGCTGGTCGGCACCGGTATCGAGCGCGTGGCCGCCGTGGACTCCGGCACCGTGGTGACGGCCAACCGCGGCGGTGTGGTCGACTACGTCGATGCCACCCGTATCGTGGTGCGCGTCAACGACGCCGAGGCCTTGGCCGGTGAAGTGGGTGTGGACATCTACAACCTCATCAAGTACCAGCGTTCCAACCAGAACACCAACATCCACCAGCGTCCCATCGTCAAAAAGGGTGACAAGCTGGCCAAGGGTGACGTGATTGCCGACGGCGCTTCCACCGACCTGGGCGAGATCGCCATCGGCCAGAACATGCTGATCGCCTTCATGCCCTGGAACGGCTACAACTTCGAGGACTCGATCCTGATCTCCGAGCGCGTCGTCGCCGAAGACCGCTACACCTCGATCCACATCGAGGAACTGGTGGTCATGGCGCGTGACACCAAGCTCGGTGCCGAGGAAATCACCCGCGACATCCCGAACCTGTCCGAACAGCAGCTCAATCGCCTGGACGAGTCCGGCATCATCTACGTGGGTGCCGAAGTCATGCCCGGCGACACGCTGGTGGGCAAGGTGACCCCGAAGGGCGAGACCACGCTGACGCCGGAAGAGAAGCTGCTGCGCGCCATCTTCGGCGAGAAGGCCAGCGACGTGAAGGACACCTCGCTGCGTGTCGACCAAGGCTCGCAGGGCACCGTCATCGACGTGCAGGTCTTCACCCGTGAAGGCATCACGCGCGACAAACGCGCCCAGCAGATCATCGACGACGAGCTCAAGCGCTACCGCCTGGACCTGACCGACCAGCTGCGTATCGTCGAGGCCGACGCCTTCGACCGTATCGAGAAGCTGCTCAACGGCAAGGTCGCCAATGGCGGCCCGCAGAAGCTGGCCAAGGGCACGAAGATCGACAAGGCCTACCTGGCCAGCGTCGAGAAGTTCCACTGGTTCGACATCCGCCCGGCCGACGACGAGGTGGCTTCGCAGCTCGAATCGATCAAGAACTCGATCGAGCAGCAGCGCCACAGCTTTGACCTGGCCTTCGAAGAGAAGCGCAAGAAGCTCACGCAGGGTGACGAACTCCCCGCTGGTGTCCTGAAAATGGTCAAGGTCTACCTGGCCGTCAAGCGCCGCCTGCAACCCGGCGACAAGATGGCCGGCCGCCACGGCAACAAGGGTGTGGTGTCCAAGATCGTCCCGATCGAAGACATGCCCCACATGGCCGATGGCACGCCGTGCGACATCGTGCTCAACCCCCTGGGCGTGCCCTCGCGCATGAACGTGGGCCAGGTGCTGGAAGTGCACCTGGGCTGGGCTGCCAAGGGCATCGGCCACCGCATCGGCGACATGCTGCAGGCGGAAGCCAAGGCGGCCGAGCTGCGCGCCTACATGGACAAGCTCTACAACAGCTCGGGCCGCAAGGAAGACCTCAGCAAGTTGACCGATGCGCAAGTCGTCGAGATGGCGGCCAATCTGTCGAATGGCGTGACCTTCGCCACCCCGGTGTTCGACGGCGCCTCGGAAGACGAGATTCGCGAGATGCTCAAGCTGGCCTACCCGGAGCACGTGGCCAAGGCCAAGGGCCTGACCGCGACCCGCACGCAGGCACAGCTGTATGACGGCCGCACCGGCGACGCCTTCGAGCGCACGACCACCGTCGGCTACATGCACTTCCTGAAGCTGCACCACCTGGTGGACGACAAGATGCATGCCCGTTCGACCGGCCCGTACTCCCTGGTCACCCAGCAGCCGCTGGGCGGCAAGGCGCAGTTCGGCGGCCAGCGTTTCGGCGAGATGGAGGTCTGGGCGCTGGAAGCCTACGGCGCCGCCTACACGCTGCAGGAAATGCTCACCGTCAAATCCGACGACGTGCAGGGCCGCACCAAGGTCTACGAGAACATCGTCAAGGGCGAGCATGCCATCGAAGCCGGCATGCCCGAGTCGTTCAACGTGCTGGTCAAGGAAATCCGTTCCCTGGGCCTGGACATCGAGCTCGAGCGCTCCTAATTCGCAAAGGATAGAGTCATATGAAATCCCTACTCGACCTGTTCAAGCAGTTCACGCCGGATGAGCATTTCGATGCCATCAAGATCGGCCTGGCCTCGCCCGAGAAGATCCGTTCCTGGTCCTTCGGCGAGGTGAAGAAGCCCGAGACCATCAACTACCGCACCTTCAAGCCCGAGCGTGACGGCCTGTTCTGCGCCAAGATCTTCGGCCCTATCAAGGACTACGAGTGCCTGTGCGGCAAGTACAAGCGCCTCAAGCACCGCGGCGTGATCTGCGAGAAGTGCGGCGTTGAAGTCACGCAGACCAAGGTGCGCCGCGAGCGCATGGGTCACATCGACCTGGCCGCGCCCTGCGCCCACATCTGGTTCCTGAAGTCCCTGCCCTCGCGCCTGGGCCTGGTGCTGGACATGACGCTGCGCGACATCGAGCGCGTGCTGTACTTCGAAGCCTATGTGGTGACCGACCCCGGCATGACCCCGCTGAAGAAGTTCAGCATCATGTCCGAGGACGACTATGACGCCAAGGTCAAGGAACACGGTGACGAGTTCACCGCCAAGATGGGCGCCGAAGGCATCAAGGACCTGTTGCAGGGCATCGAGATCGACACCGAGATCGAGCGCCTGCGCGGCGACCTGACCGGCTCCGAGTTGAAGGTCAAGAAGAACGCCAAGCGCCTGAAAGTGCTGGAAGCCTTCAAGAAGTCCGGCATCAAGCCCGAGTGGATGGTGCTGGAAGTATTGCCCGTGCTGCCGCCGGACCTGCGTCCGTTGGTGCCGCTGGATGGCGGCCGCTTCGCGACCTCCGACCTGAACGACCTCTACCGTCGTGTCATCAACCGCAACAGCCGCCTGCGTCGCCTGCTCGAGCTCAAGGCGCCCGAGATCATCGCGCGCAACGAGAAGCGCATGCTGCAGGAAGCCGTGGACAGCCTGCTGGACAACGGCCGCCGTGGCAAGGCCATGACGGGCGCCAACAAGCGCGCGCTCAAGTCCCTGGCCGACATGATCAAGGGCAAGAGCGGCCGCTTCCGCCAGAACCTGCTGGGCAAGCGGGTCGACTACTCGGGTCGTTCCGTCATCACCGTGGGCCCCACCCTCAAGCTGCACCAGTGCGGCCTGCCCAAGCTGATGGCCCTGGAGCTGTTCAAGCCTTTCATCTTCTCGCGCCTGGAAGCCATGGGCATCGCCACCACCATCAAGGCGGCGAAGAAGGAAGTCGAGACCGGCACGCCGGTGGTGTGGGACATCCTGGAAGAGGTGATCAAGGAGCACCCGGTGCTGCTGAACCGCGCGCCGACGCTGCACCGCCTCGGTATCCAGGCCTTCGAGCCCATCCTGATCGAAGGCAAGGCCATCCAGCTGCACCCGCTGGTCTGTGCCGCCTTCAACGCCGACTTCGACGGCGACCAGATGGCCGTGCACGTCCCGCTGTCGGTGGAAGCCCAGATGGAAGCCCGCACCCTGATGCTGGCCTCCAACAACGTGCTCTTCCCCGCCAACGGCGAGCCCTCCATCGTTCCTTCGCAGGACGTGGTGCTGGGCCTGTACTACGCGACCCGCGAACGCACCAACGGCAAGGGCGAAGGCATGATGTTCGCCGACACCGCCGAAGCACTGCGTGCACTGGACGCCGGCATGGTCGAGTTGACCGCGCGCGTCCACGTGCGCCTGACCGAGTGGACCAAGGACAAGGATAGCGGCGAGTTCGTGCCCGAGACCAAGGTCGTCGAGACCACGGTCGGCCGCGCGCTGCTCTCCGAGATCCTGCCCAAGGGCCTGCCCTTCTCCAACATCAACAAGGCGCTGAAGAAGAAGGAAATCTCCAAACTGATCAACGTGTCCTTCCGCAAGTGCGGCCTGAAGGAGACCGTGGTGTTTGCAGACAAGCTGCTGCAGAACGGTTTCCGTCTGGCAACCAAGGCGGGCATCTCGATCTGCATCGACGACATGCTGGTGCCCAAGGAAAAGGGCGAGATCATCGAGTCGGCCGAAAAAGAGGTCAAGGACATCGAGCAGCAGTACACCTCGGGTCTGGTGACCTCCGGCGAGCGCTACAACAAGGTGGTGGACATCTGGGGCAAGGCCGGCGACAAGGTCTCCAAGGTCATGATGGACCAGCTGCGTACCGAGAAGACCACGGATCGCCATGGCAAGACGGTGGACCAGGAGTCCTTCAACTCCATCTACATGATGGCCGACTCCGGTGCGCGCGGCTCTGCTGCGCAGATCCGCCAGCTGGCTGGCATGCGCGGCCTGATGGCCAAGCCCGACGGCTCCATCATCGAGACGCCCATCACGGCCAACTTCCGTGAAGGCCTCAACGTGTTGCAGTACTTCATCTCCACGCACGGCGCCCGTAAGGGTCTGGCCGACACGGCGCTGAAGACCGCGAACTCGGGTTACCTGACCCGCCGTCTGGTGGACGTGACGCAGGACCTGGTGGTGACGCAGGACGACTGCGGCACCAGCGAAGGTTCGCTGATGCGCGCCATCGTCGAGGGCGGCGAGGTGATCGAGTCGCTGCGCGACCGTGTGCTGGGCCGTACCGCGGCCGAGGACGTGCTGCATCCGGAATCCCGCGTCGTGCTGGTGCCGGCTGGCAACATGCTGGACGAGGACATCATTGAGGAACTGGAAGCCGCCGGTGTCGACGAGGTCAAGGTCCGCACCGCGCTGACCTGCGCCACGCGCTTCGGTCTGTGCGCCAAGTGCTACGGCCGTGACCTTGGCCGTGGCGGCCTGGTCAACATGGGCGAGGCGGTCGGCGTGATCGCCGCCCAGTCCATCGGCGAGCCGGGTACCCAGCTGACCATGCGTACCTTCCACATCGGCGGTGCCGCTTCGCGTGCGGCCATCGCATCCAGCGTGGAAGCTAAGTCCAACGGCATCATCGGCTTCAATGCCACGATGCGCTACGTGACCAACAGCAAGAAGGAACTGGTGGTGATCGCCCGTTCCGGCGAGATCGTCATCCAGGACGAGCATGGCCGCGAGCGCGAGCGTCACAAGGTGCCTTACGGCGCCATCCTGACGGTCAAGGCCGACCAGGCCATCAAGGCCGGCACCATCCTGGCCAACTGGGATCCGCTGACCCGCCCGATCATCACCGAGTTCGCCGGCAAGGCGCACTTCGAGAATGTGGAAGAGGGGCTGACCGTGGCCAAGCAGGTGGACGAAGTCACCGGCCTGTCCACCCTGGTCGTGATCGACCCGAAGCGTCGCGGTTCCGTCAAGGTCGTGCGTCCGCAGGTCAAGCTGATCGATGCCTCGGGCAACGAGGTCAAGATCCCCGGCACCGATCACTCGGTCACCATCGGCTTCCAGGTCGGCGCCCTGATCCAGGTGCGTGACGGCCAGGACGTCGGCCCGGGCGAAGTGCTGGCCCGTATACCGATCGAAGGTCAGAAGACCCGTGACATCACCGGCGGTCTGCCGCGTGTGGCCGAGCTGTTCGAAGCCCGCTCCCCCAAGGACAAGGGCATCCTGGCCGAAGTCACGGGTACCGTGTCCTTCGGCAAGGAGACCAAGGGCAAGGTCCGCCTGCAGATCACCGATCCGGAAGGCAAGGTCTGGGAAGAGCTCGTGCCCAAGGAAAAGAACATCGTGGTGCACGAAGGCCAGGTGGTCAACAAGGGCGAGAGCATCGTCGACGGTCCGGCCGATCCGCAGGACATCCTGCGCCTGCTGGGCATGGAAGAGCTGGCACGTTACATCGTGGACGAAGTCCAGGACGTCTATCGCCTGCAGGGTGTGAAGATCAACGACAAGCACATCGAGGTGATCGTGCGCCAGATGCTGCGCCGTGTCGTGGTCGAGAACCCGGGTGACTCGGGCTACATCGGTGGCGAGCAGGTGGAGCGTTCGGAGATGCTCAACACCAATGACGCCCTGCGCAAGGACGGCAAACTCCCGTCGACCTACACCAACCTGCTGCTGGGTATCACCAAGGCCTCGCTGTCCACCGACAGCTTCATCAGCGCCGCCTCCTTCCAGGAGACCACGCGCGTGCTGACCGAAGCCGCCATCATGGGCAAACGCGACGAGCTGCGCGGTCTGAAGGAAAACGTCATCGTCGGCCGCCTGATCCCGGCGGGTACCGGCATGGCCTACCACGACGCCCGCAAGATCCGCGAGGGCATGGATGAGGCCGAGCGCCGCGCCATCGCCGATGCGGAAGCCGCCGAGCTGGCCCAGAGCAGCGAAGGCGCTGCCACCGAGTAAGACCGGTTGCGCTCGCGCAAAATGCCCCAGGTGCTCCGCACTTGGGGCATTTTTTTGCCTGCAGCAGGATGGACGATGAACATGTCGAGGAACGATGCATGAGTGAGACCGGGCAAGCCCCCGCCTTATGGCGCCAGCTGCAGGCCGGCGCAGTCGCCTTGGCGGCTATCCGCGCCGGCAGTTCCGGTACGCTGGCCATCGAGGCCGTGCCCGCCCTGCTGCGCCCCGGCGTGCAGGCCCTGGTCTATGCCGCCCTGCGCCAGCTCGGCCGCGCCGAAGCCCTGCGCAAGTTGCTGGCCCCGCGCAAGCCGCCGCCGGCGGCCGATGCCTTGCTGTGTCTGGCCCTGGCCCTGGCCTGGCGCGACGAGGGAGCGCCCTACGAGATCCACACCCTGGTCAACCAGGCCGTGGAAGCGGCCAAACGAACCGAGGCCACCCACGCCCAGGCCAACTTCATCAACGCCTGCCTGCGCCGTTTCCTGCGCGAACGAGAGGCCCTGGTGGCACAGACCGACCCCGATCCGGTCGCGCGCTGGAATCACCCGGCCTGGTGGATCACCCGCCTGCAGCGTGAGGTGCCGGACCACTGGCAGGACATCCTGCAGACCAACAACCGGCAGGCGCCCATGACGCTGCGCGTGAACAGCCGCCAGACGACGGTGGCGGACTATCTGGAGGTCTTGCGCACGGCCGGCATCCCGGCCGTGCGCAATGGCGCCTACGGCGTGACCCTGGGGGAGCCGCTGCCGGTGCAGCAGATCCCGGGGTTCATCCAGGGACAGGTCTCGGTGCAGGACGCGGCGGCCCAGTTGGCCGCTCCCCTGCTGCTGCAGGGACTGGAGGGCCGGCCCGGCTTGCGCGTGCTCGATGCCTGCGCCGCCCCTGGCGGCAAGACGGCCCATCTGCTGGAACTGGGCGCGGGGGAAGTCACGGCCCTGGACATCGACCCGCAACGCTGCGGACGCATCCGCGAGAACCTGCAACGCCTGGGCCTGCAGGCCCAGGTGCTGGCGGCGGACGCGGGCACGCCGCAGCGCTGGTGGGACGGGCGGCCGTTTGATGCCATCCTGCTGGACGCCCCTTGCACTGCCTCCGGCATCGTGCGCCGCCATCCGGACGTGCGCTGGCTGCGCCGCGAGAGCGACATCGCCCAGCTGGCGACCCAGCAGGCCCGTCTGCTGGCCACGCTCTGGCCCCTGCTCAAACCGGGCGGACGATTGGTGTACTGCACCTGCTCGGTGTTCCGGGCCGAGGGGGAAGAGCAGGTGCAGGCGTTTCTTGCACACAACAGAGCGGCCCGTTTGCTGCCTTCGCCCGGCCATTTATGGCCCTCCATGTCGCGGAGAAGCGCCGCGGTCACGGACAATCAGAGCAGTGATCACGACGGTTTTTATTACGCACTGCTGGAGAAGGGCGAGGGCTGAGCTGTCCGCGCTGCTTGTCTGCGCCCTGTTCGGGCTCTTGCAGCCGTTGCCCCTACATGCGCAGCCGGCCCGGGTCGAGATCACCCAGCTGGATCTGGGCCGCAGCGGTGAGGGGGTCGATCTGGCGGCCACCGTCACTTTTGATTTGCCCTCGGCCGTACAGGATGCCCTGTACAAGGGCCTGCCGGTGATCTTCGTGCAGGAGGCCGAGGTCTACCGCGAGCGCTGGTACTGGCTGGACAAGCGCGTGGGCGGGGCCCAGCGCCACATGCGCCTGGTGTTCCAGCCCCTGATCCGCCGCTGGCGGCTCACCGTCGGGGCTGGGCTGGCCAGCAGCGGCGGAGCGGGTGTGGCCCTGGCACAGACTTTCGATACGCTGGACGAGGCCCTGGCCGTGATCCGGCGCGTCTCGGGCTGGCGCATCGCCAGCCTGGCCGACCTGGAGGCCGGAACGCAGCACCGCTTCGAATTCCGCTTCCGTCTCGATGTCACGCAACTGCCCCGTCCCTTGCAGATCGGCGCCCTGGGTGAGAGCGACTGGGTGCTGGCCGTCAGCGCCAGCAAGCGCCTGCCGCCGGAGAGCCTGAAGTGAAACCCCCGGCCGCGGGTGCCGACAAGCGCCTGTATCCGCAGCAATCCAGGGCCTTGCGCTGGACCCTGGGGGTGGTGTTGGCCATCGTCGTGGCCATCGGCATGGTGCTGCTCTTCCTGCTGACCCAGGCCACCGACAACCGCGAGATGTACGAGCGCAACTACGCGCGCCTGTTCACGCTGAACGTGGTGGTGGCCGTGACGCTGCTTGGGGTCATCGCCTGGGTGGCCTGGCGCTTGTTCAAGCGCCTGCGCCAGGGGCGCTTCGGCAGCCGGCTGCTGGTCAAGCTGGCCGCGGTGTTTGCGCTCGCCGGTTTCGTGCCCGGCCTGCTGATCTATGTGGTCTCCTACCAGTTCGTCTCGCGTTCGATCGAGAGCTGGTTCGACGTGCAGGTCGAAGGCGCACTGGAGGCCGGCCTGGGCCTGGGGCGCGCCACACTGGACACCCTCTCCAAGGACCTGGCCGGCAAGACGCGCGCTTCCGCCGCCCAGTTGCAGGACACGCCCGATGTAGTGGCCGGCCTGATGCTGGAGCGCCTGCGCGAACAGCTGGAGGTGCGTGACGCCATCCTCTGGAGCGCCAATGGCCAGGTGCTGGCCAGTGTGGGGGATCTGCGTTTCCAGCTCAACCCGGAAAAACCGCCGCCCGCCCAGTTCCGCAAGGCGCGCACCCAGCGCGCCGTGACCTGGGTCGAGGGCCTGGAAGACGGCAGCGCCATGGCGCCGGCCCAGGCGCGCATCACGGCCCTGGTGCTGGTGCCACGCACGGGCCTGGAAATCCTGGACGAGCCGCGTTTCCTCATGGTCACCCAGATCCTGCCCGAAACCCTGGTGGCCAATGCCCTGGCGGTGACCGAGGCGCATCGCGAGTACCAGGAGCGTGCCCTGGCACGTCAGGGCCTGCGGCGCATGTACATCGGCACGCTCACCCTTAGCCTCTTCCTCGCCGTCTTCGGCGCCGTGCTGCTGGCCGTGGTGCTGGGCAACCAGATCACGCGGCCTCTGCTGCTGCTGGCCGACGGCGTGCGCCAGGTGGCGGCTGGCGACCTGACACCGAAGGCGGCGTTGCAGGGGCGGGATGAACTCGGCGGCCTCACGCGCTCCTTTGCCGACATGACGCAACAGCTGGCCGACGCACGCCATGCGGTCGAGAGCAGCATGGAGCAGGTCAACGCCGCGCGAGAGAACCTGCAGACCATCCTGGACAACCTGACCGCCGGGGTCATGGTGCTGGACGCGCAGGGCGTGATCCAGTCGGTCAACCCCGGGGCCACCCGCATCCTGCGCGTGCCCATGGCCGCCTGGGAGGGCAAGCACCTGGCCGACATCGCGGGGCTGGAGGACTTCGCCAGCAACGTGCAGCAGCAGTTCGACCGTTTCGTCGAGGAGCGCGCCGAACACGCCCTGGACCACTGGCAGCAGTCCTTCGAACTCGGCCCGCCCTCGGGCTCGCCGGCGGCCGGCACCAGCGGTGAGAGCACCCTGACCCTGGTGGCGCGCGGTGCCGAACTGCCGGGCAAGGCCTGGCTGCTGGTGTTCGACGATATTTCCGAAATCGTCTCGGCCCAGCGTTCGCAGGCCTGGGGCGAAGTGGCGCGCCGCCTGGCCCATGAGATCAAGAACCCGCTCACGCCCATCCAGCTCTCCGCCGAGCGGCTGGAGAAAAAACTCGCCGGCAAGGTCGAGCCGGCCGAGCAGGCCGTGCTGACCAAATCGGTCAAGACCATCGTCGACCAGGTCGATGCCATGAAACGTCTGGTCAATGAATTCCGCGACTATGCGCGCCTGCCCGCGGCCGAACTCAAGCCGCTGGACCTCAATGCCCAGGTGGTCGAGGTGCTGCACCTCTATGGCGGCGACAGTGCGCGCGTGCCGGTGCGCGCCGAGCTGGACGAGCGCTGTCCCCGTATCCTGGGCGACGCCCAGCAGCTGCGCCAGGTGCTGCACAACCTGCTGCAGAATGCCCAGGACGCGACCGATACCGCCGGACGCAGCGGGCCGGAATTCCCGGTGATCGTGCGCACGCAGTGGGTGGAAGCCAGCGGCCGGGTGCGCCTGAGCGTACTGGACTGGGGCGTGGGTTTTCCCGAGGCCATCCTCAAGCGCGCCTTCGAGCCCTACGTCACCACCAAGGCCAAGGGCACCGGACTGGGCCTGGCCGTGGTCAAGAAAATTGCCGACGAACACGGTGCCCGGATCGACCTGGCCAACCGCCTGGCCGAGGAGCAGGTGGTGGGGGCGCAAGTATCGTTATCATTCGCAGTGGAGAAACCGGCCCCGGCCTGAATCCCGCCCGAACTACGAGAGACCCGCGTTCACATCATGGCAAACATACTGGTAGTCGATGACGAGCTAGGCATACGCGACCTGCTGTGGGAAATCCTGAACGACGAGGGGCACAGTGTCGAGGTGGCCGAGAACGCGGCGCAGGCCCGTGCCGCCCGCCAGCGCGAGCGCCCCGACCTGGTCCTGCTCGACATCTGGATGCCCGACACCGACGGCGTCACCCTGCTCAAGGAGTGGTCCACCACCGGACTGCTGACCATGCCCGTCATCATGATGAGCGGCCACGCCACCATCGACACGGCCGTCGCCGCCACCAAGATCGGCGCCCAGGCCTTCCTGGAAAAACCCATCACCCTGCAGAAACTGCTCAAGGCGGTGGAACAGGGCCTGGTGCGCAACACCCCGCAGGTGGCAGCGCCGGCCCATGGGGGCGGGCTGCAGACGCCGGCCGCCAGCGCAGAGGCACCGGGCCTGAACCCGCCCCTGGTAGCCAGTGTGGAGACCGGCCCGCAGGCGCAGCAGAACTTCCACCTTGACAAGCCGCTGCGCGAGGCGCGTGACGAGTTTGAAAAAGCCTATTTCGAGTACCACCTGGCGCGTGAAAGCGGATCCATGACCCGCGTGGCCGAGAAGACCGGCCTGGAGCGCACCCACCTCTACCGCAAGCTCAAGCAGCTCGGCGTGGACCTGAGCCGCGGCAAGCGCAACGGTGGCTGAGCCCGGCCGCAAGGCCACCGGACTGCTGCTATAATTCCACCTCTCCATGGCCCGGTAGCTCAGTTGGTAGAGCAGCGGATTGAAAATCCGCGTGTCGGTGGTTCGATTCCGCCCCAGGCCACCAGAATCTCTCAGAAAGCCATCCTCAGGGGTGGCTTTTTTATTTCCCCCGCGCCGGCCCTGGCCGCCCCAGAAACCGGGGCGGCTGGCCACTTTCTCCCCGTCCGCCCATCGGCCTGCGTGTTGATGGCTGTCGGACGTACTTCGGGCACCCGCTCATCACACCAACAGGAGTCCTCCATGACCACTGAACATTCCGTGCACGAGCACACCGCACAGCTCGACCGCGTGATGAACACCATCTGCACCCGCACGCTGAACCACTTCGCCGAGGAAGCCAAGATCAACGGCGAGAGCCTGAAAGACGCCTTCGAGCGTTACGAGATCGACTACGCCTGGCACGTGCTGGGCTCCGACCGCTTGCGGGATGCCACCCTGGCCTGCCTGGCCCAGCGCCACAGCCACGTGGCGACTGAGGCGCAGCGGGCCAGCCTGGCTGACATCCTGAAATCGGCGGCCGCAGCCCAGGCCCCCGAGCTGCTGATGAGCTTTGACAACGAGGTGCCTGAACAGCTGGCGGACTCGCTATGTGCGGCATGGACGGGGCGCATGCCGAGCCCCGGCAGCGCGCAAGCCGCCTGATCCAGCAGCCCCGTGAGGGGCTTTTTTATGGCTGAACAAAGGCGACTGCGACCACGTGGATGGCGTGGCCATGTCGCCCAGGTGCGCAGCAGGCCACCGTGATCCCTGCCATCATGGAGCAACGCAGGCCGCGCCCGGCCTCTCAGGAATCCATGGCCGTTCCCCATTCCCTGACCACCGCCCCCATCCTCCCCACCCTCTGGCGGCTCAGCGTGCCCAATATGTTCGCCATGGTGGCCACGGCCCTGGTCAGCGTGGCCGAGACCGTGTACGTGGGCTTGCTGGGCACGCCGGCGCTGGCCGGCATGGCGCTGGTCTTTCCCCTCATCATGCTGCAGCAGATGCTGTCGGCCGGCTCCATCGGCGGCGGCATCGCGGCCGCCGTGAGCCGGGCCATCGGGGCCGGCCAGCAGGCCCGGGCCGATGCGCTGGCCCTGCATGCCGTGATCATCAGCGCCGTGCTGGGGCTGTTCTTCAGCGCGCTCATCCTGCTCTGGGGGCGGCCCCTGTTCGAGCTGATCGGCGGGCAGGGCGAGGCGCTGGAGCAGTCCCTGGCCTATGCACAGATCGCCTTTGCCGGGGCGCTGAGCATCTGGCTGGCCAATGCCCTGGCCTCGGTCATCCGCGGCGCGGGCGATATGAAAACGCCGTCGCTCACCCTGCTGGGCGTGGCTCTGGGGCAGATCGTCCTGGGCGGCCTGCTGGGCCTGGGCTGGGGGCCGGTGCCCCGCCTGGGCATGGCCGGCATCGCGCTGGGGCAGGTGATCGCCTTCAGCCTGGGGGCGCTGTACCTCTACCGCCACCTGCGCTCGGGCCGCGACCGCGTGCGCCTGGTGTTCGCCACCCGACTGCTGCAGCGCCGCCACTTCCACGACATCCTCAAGGTCGGCGCCGTGGCCAGCATCTCCTCGCTGCAGACCGTGCTGACCATCCTCATCGTCACGCGCATCGTGGCCGGCTACGGCACCGAGGCGCTGGCCGGTTACGGCATCGGCGCTCGGCTGGAGTTCCTGCTCATCCCCATCACCTTCGCCATCGGCGTGGCCTGCCTGCCCCTGGTGGGCATGGCCCTGGGCGGCGGGCACGTGAAGCGCGCGCGGCGGGTGGCCTGGACGGGGGCCAGCCTGGCGGCCGCCATCGTCGGCGGCATCGGCCTGCTGGTGGCCGTGTTTCCCGATGCCTGGTCGCGGCTGTTCACGGAGCAGCCGCAGGTGATCGCCTACGCTGGCAGCTACTTCCGCTGGGTCGCGCCGGCCTACGGCTTCTTCGCGTTCGGCCTGTGCCTGTACTTCGCGGCCCAGGGCGCGGGCAAGCTGCTGGGCCCGGTGCTGGCCGGTACCCTGCGCCTGCTGCTGGTGGCGGTGGGCGGCTGGCTGCTGCTGCGCTACGACGTGCCGGTGGCGGGCATGTTCGCCCTCATCAGCGCGGCGATGCTGCTCTACGGCCTGGTCACGGCGTTTACGGTGTACTACGTACGCTGGGGCGATTGAGCGCGCGGGCGCCGTTCGCCCTGTACAGTGGACGGCACATCACCACCCACGGAGTCACCATGGACGAGAACCCGAGATTCAAGGCCGGCCTGGCCGTACGCAGGGCCGTGCTGGGCGAAGAGTACGTCAACACCTCGCTGGCCAATGCCGACGAGTTCATGGCGACGATCCAGCAGTTCATTACTGAAAACGCCTGGGGCACGGTCTGGACCCGCGAAGGGCTGGACCGCAAGACGCGCAGCATGCTCAACCTGGCCATGCTCACGGCGCTGAACCGCCCGAATGAACTGAAGCTGCACATCAAGGGCGCGCTCAACAACGGCGTCACGAAAGAGGAGATGCGCGAGGTCTTCCTGCAGGCCGCTGTCTACTGCGGAGCACCCGCGGGGCTGGACTCCTTCAAGATCGCGCAGCAGGTCTTCAAGGACGAGGTCGCCAAGGCGGCCTAAGCTTGCTGTCCGCGTGCCGCGCGGCGTAGGGCAAGCACGCTCAGCACCACCATGCCGGCCTGCGCCAGCAGGGACTGCAGGGTGGGGTAGATGCCCAGCAGCGGTACGCGGATGAAGTCCACCGCGGTGGCGCCGATGGTGCCGGCTTCCTGCAGGGCCACCACGCCCTGACCGGTAAAGATCACGGCCAGCACCACCAGCAGCAGACCCGAGGCCGAGAAGAACAGGCCGAGGGGCAGCTTCACGCTGGCGCGCAGGATGAGCCAGGCCGCGCCCACCAGCAGCAGCGTGCCCCCACCCAGTCCGCCCAGCAGGGCCCCGTGGCCCTGGGGCCCGGCCTGGGTGGACAGGGCCTGCAGGAAGAGCACGGTCTCGAAGGCCTCGCGGTAGACCGCGAGGAAGGACACCAGGGCCAGGGACCTGAAGGTGCCCGCGGTCAGGGAGTCGTTGAGCTGCCCGCCGATGAACTTCTGCCAGGCCTGGTTGTTGGCCTTGCTGTGCATCCAGTAGCCGATGTAGAGCAGCATGCCCGCGGCGATCAGCGCGGTGATGCCTTCGGTGATCTCGCGGTCGGCTCCCGAGATTTCGATCAGGTAGGTGGACACCACCCAGGTCATGCCGCCCAGCAGCAGGGCCAGGATCCAGCCCGCATGCACCCAGCGTGTGGCTTCGGGGTGGCCGGCGCGGCGTGTGAAGGCCAGGATGGCCACCACCACCAGGATGGCTTCCACGCCCTCGCGCAGCAGGATCAGCAGGGCGCTGACGAAGGTGGCACCATGGCCGAACTCGGTGCTGTCGAGCTTGTCGCGGGCCAGGTCCAGCAGTGCAATCACGGCAGTGGTCTGCTGCGCCACCTGTTGTGCCGGGGCGCCCTTTTGCACCGCGGCGCGCAGGGCCATCATTTCGCGCTCGATCTGCAGCACCAGATCGCCGTCCACATTCTGCAGGCCGGCCTCGGCCAGCTCGAAACCTTCCAGGTAGGCCTGGATGGACAGCTGTGCGGCCTGGGCGCGCTGGCCCTGGCGGTACTGGTCCAGGCTGCGCTGCAGCGTCTGGGCCGCATAGACCAGCGGAGCGGGCTTGCCGGCAGCCAGCACCTGCGGCGCGCTGCGCAGGTACTGCTGCAGGGCCACGGCATCCTCGCCGTGCTGGGCCAGCACTTCTTCGGTCGAGAGCGTGAGCACCTTGTCCAGGCCGCCGTAGACGTCGCGGCCCTGGCCGGCTTCCCACAGCGTGCGGCCGTGTGCGCGGCCGGTTTCGTCGGCGCCGAAATTCGCCACGTAGAGGGCCAGTGCCCAGCGCTCGTCGTCGCTGAGCTGGCTGTAGGCGGCCATGCCCGTGCCGTTCACGCCCAGGCTGATGGTGTTGTACAGACCGTAGACGCTGCGCTGCGCCATGCGCGGCAGGTCGTGGAAGTCCGAGGGGGTGGGCTCCAGCGTCTTGCCCGCCAGTCCGTCGCCGCGGCCGGTCTCGCCGTGGCAGGCCGCGCACTGGCTGGCATAGAGGGCGGCAGCTTTGGCGAGCTCGGGCACCTGGCGCGGGGTGATGCGCACGTCGTAGGCGCGGATCACGGCCCAGCGCAGGGTCCGGGCCTGTTCGACAATGGCGGGGGGAGCGGCCTTGCGCGCGATGCCGCGCTGCAGGCCTTCGGCCAGGCCCAGCAGGGTGGCTTGCGCGGGGTTGGACGGCAGGGTCTGCACCAGCCGTCGCGTTTCGGCGGCGAACTCGCTCATCTCGGCGTATTCGTCGGCGTTCCTGACCTTGCCGTTCTCCACCGCCTCGGCGTAGTCGACGGCGATGTAGTCCAGCAGGTGCAGGGCGGTGCGCGCCGCGTCGCCCTCGCTGGCCAGCACGGGGCCGGCCAGCAGGGCCAGCGGGAGGATCAGAAGGGCTAGGAGGTGGCGGTACATGCTCTCGTCGGCCAGAGGGCGCTGCAGCCTCTGGCGGTGGATGGGGACGAGTGCAATGATATATTAAATGAGAATCAGTTGCATTTGTAAAGATTGTTCTTTACCAGTCCACCAGGCTCAGGCCGACGCTCAGCAGGCTGCGGCGGCGGTTGAAGTCCACCAGGGCGTCGCCATAACCGCTGAAGAACTGCACATGCAGGCGCAGGCCCTTGGAGCTGCTGTCCAGGGGGCTGAGCCACTCCAACCGCCAGGAGCCATTGGCGTCGGAGCGCAGGGAGTGCCGCAGGGTCAGCGCCACGGTGTGCTCGGGGTCGATCTGCCAGCTACCGGCCACCTCGGCGCGACCGATGGTGTCGTCAATGCCCGGGTTGTCGTCCAGCGAGCTGAGGCTGCCGTCGCCGTCGCCGTCGCTGATGCGTTTCCAGAGCCGGGCCGTCACGGTGTAGCGGTCGTCCTTCTCCATGCCGGCCATCAGGATGGCGCGGTTCCAGCTGCGCGACAGCGGCAGGGTCTGGCCGTTGGACTGGTGGTTGAGGCTCAGGCCGCTGTAGCGCAGGCGCCAGCCGCCGGGCAGGTCCAGCGGCGTGGGCAGGATGTACATGACCTCGGGCTCGTGGTCCGTGGTGCGGAAAGGGCGAGAGAGCTCGGTGTTGAACAGCTGCCAGTAGGACTGCTGGCTGTAGCCGAACCAGAGCGAATCGCGCTGCCCCTCGGGCAGCATGGGCAGCAGGCCCGAGGCAACCTTGGTCCGTACCGAGAGCTGGATGCGCATCTCGTTACGCATATAGGGCTGCTCGCTGGTGGCCGTGCGCCCCGTTGCGGTCGAGCTCGGCGCCGTGTTCACGCTGGTGCCGTGCACCCAGGACAGGCTGATGGGCTTGTAGCCGCGGATGTTGAAACGGCCGCAGTCGCTGCCGGCCTCCAGTTCCCAGTAGCGCGAGAGGGTGCTGTGCGTGCCGCTGCGGCAATCGGGCGGGCTGGCCGGTGTTTCGGTGGCGGTGGCGACCACCGCGGCGGGCGCGGCCTGCCCCTGCTGCTGCACCCAGCGGTCGTAGCAGGCCAGGCGCGCCGTCGCGTCCTGGCTCTGCTGGGCGCAGGCTTGCCAGCCCTGGGCCGGATCCGGTGAGGCCAACGTCGCGGTCTGCGACCAGGCCGCGCTGCTGAGGGCCAGACCGGCCAGCAGTCCCAACAGGCGATGTGTTTTCATGCAGCACCTCCAGCCAGCGCTTGCGCGGCTGCCGTATCCTGCGCCTTTTTGGCGAACTCGGCACGCAGGGCGCGCAGTTTTTCGCGCGGGTCTTCCCGGGTCGTGGCCTGGTTCAGCGCCATTTCGGCGATGAAACGGCTGGGCATCACGCTGACCATCTCGCGGCCTTTCTTGCGTTTCTTGGGCCAGCTCACGGCCAGCGTGCGCTGGGCCCGTGTGATGCCCACGTACATCAGGCGGCGCTCCTCCTGCAGGCGCAGCGCCACGCTCTCGTTGACGGCCTCGTGCTCGCGCGTCGAACCCCCGAGCGAGTCGGCGCCCTCGTCCAGCTTGAAGGGCAGCATGCCTTCGGTCACGCCCACCATCATCACGTGCGGCCACTCCAGGCCCTTGGCGGCGTGCAGGGTGGAGAGCGTCACCACGTCCTGGTCCTTGTCGCGCTCGCTGATGGTCGAGAGCAGGGAGATGGTCTGCGCCACTTCCAGCAGCGACTTCTTCTCGCTGGCCAGCGTCACGCCGGCGGTGTCGTCGATCTCGCCGCCGCAGCGCTTGGCCATCCAGTCGCAGAAATCCAGCACATTGGTCCAGCGCGACGCGGCCAGCTTTTCGCTGTCCTCGCCGTCGTAGAGATGCTTCTCGTAGCCGATGTCCTTGAGCCAGTCCAGCAGGAAGGCCATGGCGTCCTCGGCGCCTTCGGTGTGGCGGGCGCGGTATTCGAGGTCGTTCACGTAACGGCCGAACTCGTGCAGGCTGCCGACCGCGCGCGCGTTGAGCACCGAGGGCAGGGAGTTGGAGAACAGGGCCTCGAACAGGCTCAGCTTGTACTGGCCGGCAAAGGTGCCCAGCTGCTGCAGGGTCTGGTGGCCGATGCCGCGTTTGGGCGTGGTCACGGCGCGCAGGAAGGCCGGGTCGTCGTCATTGTTGACCCACAGGCGGAACCAGGCGCAGAGGTCGCGGATCTCGGCGCGGTCGAAGAAACTCTGGCCGCCCGAGACCTTGTAGGGAATCTGCGCCTTGCGCAGGGCCTGCTCCAGGATACGGGCCTGGTGGTTGGCGCGGTAGAGCACGGCGAAGTGGCGGAATTCCTTGTGCTGCGAGTCCGAGCGCAGGCTCTGGATGCGCGCCACCATGCGCTCGGCCTCGTGCTCCTCGCTGTCGGCGTCCACCACGCGTACCGGCTCGCCCTCGCCCAGTTCGCTCCAGAGCTTTTTCGGAAACAGCTTGGGGTTGGGGCCGATCACGTTGTTGGCGGCCTGCAGGATGGCGCCGGTGGAGCGGTAGTTCTGCTCCAGCTTGATGACCTTGAGGGTGGGGAAATCCACCGGCAGTTTCTTCAGGTTGTCCAGCGTCGCGCCGCGCCAGCCGTAGATGGACTGGTCGTCGTCGCCCACGGCGGTGAAGCGCGCCAGGGTCGGGTCCTCCGGCACCATGAGCTTGAGCAGTTCGTACTGCGTGGCATTGGTGTCCTGGTACTCGTCCACCAGGATGTGGCCCATGATCTTCTGCCACTTGGCCCGCACCTCGGGGTGGTCGCGCAGCAGCTTCAGCGGCAGGCCGATCAGGTCGTCGAAATCCACGCTCTGGTAGGCGGCCAGGCGCTCCTCGTAGCGGGCCATGATGCGCGCGGTGATGCGTTCGTTGTCGTCCTTGGCCTGGGCCTCGGCCTGCTCGGCGTTCAGCCCCAGGTTCTTCCACAGGCTGATGGCCCACTGCCACTGGCGCGCGGTGGCCGCATCGGTGCTGCCGCCGGCGTCCTTCAGGATGCTGGTGACGTCGTCGCTGTCCAGGATGGAGAACTTCGGCTTCAGGCCCACGGCCTCGCCGTCTTCGCGCAGCAGGTGCACGCCCAGGGCGTGGAAGGTGCAGATACGCACGTCTTTCGCGGCCTTGCCGATCAGGCCCTTGGCGCGCTCGCGCATCTCGGCGGCGGCCTTGTTGGTGAAGGTGATGGCGGCAATGCGCTTGGGTTCCAACCCAGCCTGGATCAGGCGGCCGATCTTGTGCGTGATGACCCGCGTCTTGCCGGAACCGGCGCCGGCCAGCACCAGACAGGGGCCGTGGAGAAAATTGACAGCGTCCTGCTGTGCGACATTGAGACCGTGGGAGGGGGATGACGACATGCGTGGTGGATAACTCTTGCTGGCTGATCATACCGAGAGAGCGTTTCACACTGCGGCGACAATACACACCGTGTTGCAAATCTTCTCGGTCACCTTTCCCTTCTTTGCCCTGGTCCTGTGCGGTTATCTCGCTGCCCGCCGCCGCATGCTGCCGCTGGAAGCGATTCCCGGCCTGAACGGCTTCGTGCTCTTCTTCGCCCTGCCCTGCATGCTGTACCGCTTCGGTGCCAGCACGCCCATCGCCCAGCTGCTCGACTACTCGGTCTTCGTGGTCTGGCTGCTCTGCGGCCTGGTCATGGTGGGCTTCACCATCGCCATCACCCTGAACGAGCGCATCCGCTGGAACGATGCATCGTTTGGCGCGCTGGTGGCGGCCTTCCCCAATACCGGGTTCATGGGCGTGCCCCTGCTGGTGGCGCTGCTCGGGCCGCTGGCCGCCGCTCCCATCATCGTGGGCATGCTGGTGGACATGGTGATCACCACTTCGCTGTGCATCGCGCTCTCGCGCCTGGACGGGGCCGACAAGCACGGCACGGCCGTGGCGCTGAAGAATGCGCTCAAGGGCATGCTGACCAACCCCATGCCCTGGGCCATCCTGCTGGGGGGGCTGGCCTCCTATGTGCAGCTTGAACTGCCGGGGCCGCTGCACAAGACGGTGGGCCTGCTGGCCGATGCAGCCTCGCCCGTGGCCCTGTTCACCATCGGCGCCGTGCTGGCGCGTTCACAGATCCTCACCATCGAGAGCAAGCACCCGCCCATCCCGCTGCGTGACTACGTGCCGGTGGCCGTGTTCAAGTTGCTGCTGCACCCCTTGCTGGTATTGCTGGTGGGCGTGGGGGCGGTGCAGCTGGGCGCGCCCCTGAGCCGTTTTGCGCTCACCGTCATGGTGCTGGCCGCGGCCCTGCCCAGTGCCAGCAATGTCTCGCTGCTGGCCGAGCGCTTCGGCGCCGACAACGGGCGCATCGCCCGCATCATCCTGGTCTCCACCGCCGTGGCCTTCCTGAGCTTCTCGGGCGCGGTCGGCTTGATGACCTAGATCTAGGGTAAGTACCTATGACTATTCATACATGGATAGTTGCCGACTATTCGATAGATTCGACAAATCAAATAGGCAGATCGATCTCTTTTTCCTAAAGTCATGGCTCTTCCATAGAAGGAGCGCACCATGCCAACATCAGCGATCGCCGTTCAGGGGCGCCCTGCAGCCTGGCTCGAATGCCTGGCGATGCTGGCGCTGGCCAGCTGAGCTTCTCAGTCGGAAGTCACGTTTTTAACCCAAGGAGTCGACCATGAGCAACGAAGCCAAATGTCCCTTTCACGCTGCCGGCGGTGCGCGTGCCACGCACGGTGCCCAGTCCAATGCCGACTGGTGGCCGAACCAGCTGAACCTGTCCATCCTGCACCAGCACCAGCCGGTGTCCAACCCCATGGACCCGGATTTCGACTACGCCGAGGCCTTCAAGAAGCTGGACTACAAGGCGCTGAAGAAAGACATGGCCGCCCTCATGACCGAAAACAAGGACTGGTGGCCGGCCGACTGGGGCCACTACGGCGGCCTGATGATCCGCATGGCCTGGCACGCGGCGGGCACCTACCGAACGGCCGATGGCCGCGGCGGCGCCAACACCGGCAACCAGCGCTTCGCGCCCCTCAACAGTTGGCCCGACAACGGCAACCTGGACAAGGCCCGTCGCCTGCTCTGGCCGCTCAAGCAGAAGTACGGCAACGCCATCTCCTGGGCCGACCTGTTCATCCTGGCCGGTAACGTGGCCATGGAAACCATGGGTTTCAAGACCTTCGGTTTCGGCGGTGGCCGTGCCGACATCTGGGCGCCCGAGGAAGACGTCTACTGGGGCGCCGAGAAGGAGTGGCTGGCCACCAGCGACAAGGCCAACAGCCGCTACAGCGGCAAGCGCGATCTGGAGAACCCGCTGGCCGCCGTGCAGATGGGCCTGATCTACGTGAACCCGCAGGGCCCGGATGGCAAGCCCGATCCGGTGGCCTCGGGCCGCGACGTGCGCGAGACCTTCGCGCGCATGGCCATGAACGACTACGAGACCGTGGCCCTGGTGGCCGGTGGCCACACCTTCGGCAAGATGCACGGCGCGGGCGATGCGGCCCTGGTCGGCCCCGAGCCGGAAGCCGCGCCCATGGAAGAGATGGGCTTCGGCTGGATCAACAAGCACGGCAGCGGCAAGGGCGGCGACACCACCACCAGCGGCTTCGAAGGCGCCTGGAAGCCCAATCCCACCAAGTGGGACATGGGCTACCTCAAGGTGCTGTTCAAGTACGACTATGAGCAGATGACGACGGCCGCCGGTGCCATCCAGTGGCGTGCCAAGAACGTTGCGCCCGAGGACATGATCCCCGATGCGCATGATCCGTCGAAGAAGTACGCGCCCTCGATGACCACGGCCGACCTCTCGCTCAAGTTCGACCCGGCCTACGAGAAGATCGCCCGCCACTTTCTGGCCAACCCGGACGAGTTCGCCGACGCCTATGCCCGCGCCTGGTTCAAGCTGACCCACCGCGACATGGGGCCGAAGTGTCTGTACCTGGGCCCTGAGGTGCCGAAGGAAGACCTGATCTGGCAGGATCCGATCCCCGCCGTGAATCACCCGCTGATCGACGCCAAGGACATCGCCGCTCTCAAGGCCAAGGTGCTGGCCTCGGGCCTGACCGTGAGCGAGTTGGTCTCCACCGCCTGGGCTTCCGCCTCCACCTTCCGTGGCTCGGACCGTCGCGGTGGTGCCAACGGCGCCCGCATCCGCCTTAGCCCCCAGAAGGACTGGGAAGCCAACCAGCCGGCCCAGCTGGCCAAGGTGCTCAAGACGCTTGAGGGCATCCAGGCCGAGTTCAACAAGAGTGCATCCGGCGGCAAGAAGGTGTCCTTGGCCGACCTGATCGTGCTGGCCGGCAACGCCGGTGTGGAAGCCGCCGCCAAGGCCGCCGGCCAGGCGGTGGAAGTGCCCTTCGCCCCGGGCCGCATGGATGCCAGCCAGGAGCAGACCGACGCCGAGTCCTTCGCCGTGCTCGAGCCGGTGGCCGACGGCTTCCGCAACTACCAGAAGAAGGCCTACAGCGTCTCGCCCGAGGAGATGCTGCTCGACAAGGCCCAGCTGCTGACCCTGAGCGCGCCCGAGATGACCGTGCTGGTGGGCGGCCTGCGCGTGCTCGGTGCCAATGTCGGGGGCAGCAAGGCCGGTGTCTTCACGCAGCGCCCCGGCCAGCTGAGCAACGACTTCTTCGTCAACCTGGTCGACATGAGCACCGCCTGGAAGCCCAGCGGCGACAACGCCTACGAAGGCCGCGACCGCAAGACCGGCGCGGTGAAGTGGACGGCCACCCGCGTCGACCTGGCTTTCGGCTCCAACTCGCAGTTGCGGGCCATTGCCGAGGCCTATGCGCAGGACGACAACAAGGCCAAGTTCGCCCGGGACTTCGTGGCGGCCTGGACCAAGGTGATGAACCTGGACCGCTTCGACCTGAAAAAGTAAAGCGCCTTCGCGATCCACGCCTCGGCCGCTCCGGTGCCGAGGCGTGTGATGGTGCGGTGACGCGGATCTCGTGCGCGGGCGGCGCAAGTCGCCCGCGCACGGTTCCATCCGGAGCGCCGACTTCATTCAGGCGAGTCGCCCCATGCCACATCGCTGGCTGGCGCGGATGAGCCTTGCCTGTGCATGAGCACAGCCCCCGCGATGGAACGGACGGATCACCCGACGAGATGACGAGGCCCCGACATGAATCTGACCGCGCTCAAATACGCTGTTTCACTGGCCCGCGAGAAGCATTTCGGCCGGGCGGCCGAGGCCTGCGAAGTGTCCCAGCCGACCCTGTCGATCGCGATCAAGAAACTCGAGGAGGAGCTCCATGTCCAGCTGTTCGAGCGCACGACCACTGCGGTCGCCGTGACGCCGCTCGGAACGGAGATCCTGTACCAGGCCCAGGCCGCGCTCGAACGGGCGGCCGATATCGTGGACATCGCCAGGCGCGGGAACGATCCCCTGGTGGGCGCCCTCAGACTGGGCGCCCTGTCCACCATCAGTCCCTATCTCCTGCCGGAGGTCATGGGTTGCCTCAAGACCCATGCGCCCCGGATGCCCCTGGTCCTGGTCGAGGACGACGCCCCCCATCTGCTCGAACTGCTGCGTGCGGGCGAGATCGACGGCGCCATTCTTTCCAGCGCCCACCACGACCCGACACTCAGGACCGTGCCTTTGTACGACGAGCCGTTTTTGGCGGCCGTGCCGGCCGACCACCCCCTGGCCCGGCACGAATGCATCAGTTGTGCCGATCTGCTGCAGGAGAACGTGCTCCTGCTGGAGGCTGGCGACTGCCTGCGTGAGCACATCCAGAAGGCTTGTCCGGAGTTCGCGCGCCTGGGGGGTGGCAGCCTGCCCGGCAAGCTCAAAGGCTCC
Source organism: uncultured Hylemonella sp. (assembly GCA_963513295.1). GTDB lineage: Bacteria > Pseudomonadota > Gammaproteobacteria > Burkholderiales > Burkholderiaceae_C > Hylemonella. Next base: position 11,284 of record CAUPQO010000007.1, on the reverse strand, counting down.
TCACTGGAAACCATCAAGCACATGGTCGCGGCCGGTATCGGCATCACGGTATTGCCCCGGCTCAGTGTCCCCTTGCAGGCACTGGGCGCTGTTGCCACCGCGCAGCAGGACGCGGTGCGCTACCTGCCCTTCGCGGATACGCCGCCGATGCGGCGTGTCGTGCTGGCTTGGCGACGCAGTTACACGCGGGAGGTGGCCATGGAGCTTCTCTTGCAGACCATCCGGGCTTGTGAATTGCCGGGGGTCGAACGGCTGAGTTGAGCTCAGATCGTCAAGGGATCCACATCCACCGCCCAGCGGATCAGGCCCTTGCCCTCGGGGCCCTGCCGCACCTCATGCAGCACTGCATGCCAGCCTGCCAGGAAGCGCTGCAGCGCCGCGCGTGAGGGCGATTCGATCAGCATCTGCGCGCGCTCCACATTGGCCACCCGCTGCACGCTCATGGGCACGGCCGGGTAGAGCGTGACGTTGAGCGCCGCGGCGGCTTCGGTGCCAAAGGTGCTGGCGGCGTTGAGGAAGGCCTGCGCGGTTTCCTGCGTGCGCGCCTCGGCGCGCACCAGGGCCTGGAAGCTGTAGGGCGGCAGGCCGGCCTGTTCGCGCTCTTTCAGCTGCTGGGCGGCGAAACCCGGGTAGTCGTGTTTCTTCAGGTTCTCGTAGAGCGGGTGCGTGGGGTGCTGGGTCTGCACCCACATCTCGCTCTGCGCGCTGATGCCGGCATCTCGCCCTGCGCGGCCGGCCGCCTGCATGAGCAGGCTGAACAGGCGCTCGGGGGCACGGAAGTCGCTGGAGAAGAGCGCGCTGTCGGGGTTGGCCGCGGCCACCAGGGTGATGCGCCGGAAGTCGTGGCCCTTGGCGATCATCTGCGTGCCGACCAGCACGTCCACCTCGCCGGCATGCACCTGGGCCAGCTGCGCCTCGAGTTCGCCTTTGAGCTTGGTGGTGTCGGCGTCGATGCGCACGATGCGCACCGGTTCACCGTCGGGCCGGCGCACATCGGCCAGCAGCTCGGCCAGGTGTTCTTCCAGTTTCTCGGTGCCGCGCCCCATGGGGCGGATGTCGGGGCTGCCGCAAGAGGGGCAGGCGCGCGGCACGCGTTCGGTGAAACCGCAGTGGTGGCAGCGCAAGGTGCGGTCGATCTTGTGGAAGACCCGGAAAGCGCTGCAATGCGGGCACTCGCTTTTCCACTCGCAGTCGCTGCAATGCAGCACCGGGGCGTAACCGCGCCGGTTCAGGAAGACCATGCTCTGCTCGCCCTTGGCGATGCGCCCCTTGAGGGCTTCGAGCAGGGGCGGCGAGAACACCGCGTGTTTGGGCTGGTGGTTCATGTCCACGCGCCGCACCAGCGGCAAAGCCCCACCGTCGCCGACGCGGCTGGGCATGAGCAGGCGCACATAACGCCCGCCCTCGGCGGCCGGGCGGCTGTGGTGCCAGCTCTCCAGCGAGGGGGTGGCCGAACCCAGGATGACTTTCGCGCCTTCCTGTCGGCCGCGGTAGATGGCCAGGTCACGCGCCGAGTAACGCGCGCCTTCCTGCTGTTTGTAGCTGGGGTCATGCTCCTCGTCGACGACGATGAGCCGCAGCTTGGGGCAGGAGGCGAACACTGCCATGCGTGTGCCCAGCACGATGCGCGCCGCGCCGCTGTGCGCGGCCAGCCAGCTCTTGAGGCGCTGCGGGTTGGTCATGCCGCTGTGCAGGGAGACCACCACCTCGGCACCGAAGCGGGCGGCAAAACGCTCTTCCAGCTGTGGGGTGAGGTTGATCTCGGGCACCATCACCAGCGCCTGGGCGTCCGGCTCGCGTTCCAGCAGCGTCTGCACGCAGCGCAGGTAGACCTCGGTCTTGCCGCTGCCGGTGGCGCCGAACAGCAGGAAGGGCCCGGCCTGGGCCTCGATCTGCGCCAGCACCTCGGCCTGCTCGGGTGTCAGCGTGGGCAGGCTGCTCGCGGGGGCGCCGCCGGCCGCGGCGGCCGGGCGCTTGAGGCGGCGCGCCAGCTGTTCGCTGCTGAGTTCGCGCAGTTGTGGCGGCAGGGCGGCCAGGGCGATCTCGCCGGCGGCGCGCTGGTAGTAGCTGGCGGCAAAGTCCACCAGCTGGCGCCAGGCCGCCGTGAGCGGGGGCAGGGCGGTGAGCGCGGTGGCGATGGGGCGCAGGCGGCTGCTGTCCACCGCGGTTTGATCCTGCGACGCAGCATCCCAGACGATGCCCAGGGTCTCGCGCCGGCCCAGTGGCACACGCACCAGGGTTCCCGCGGGAAGTGCCAACTCACTCAGATAACTCAGCGTCCCGCCCACCTGGCTGTGGGCCGGTGTCTGGACCAGGACGGGGAGTAAGGAGCTCATGCGGAGGGGGTGCTTGGGGGCCAGTCTTCATGCCGACTGGCGAAAGTCGCGCTAAGTGCTTGATCTGGAATGACTTTGCAAATGATCCAAGGTTTCTGTGGATAACTTTGTTGATAGCTTGTCACGAGCCGCTCTGAAGCCTTGAAAATCAAGGCTTTGCTCAAAATGCCCTTAAAAAAAGCAAAGAGCAAATCTTATATAAATCAACGACTTGCTGACGCTATTGGTTTTGTAGCAACAGTCACACCCCGGGGGGCACTATGGCGCACCGCAGCACGTCTTTTGTGCATAAGTGAGTCTGCACTGAGCCTTTTTGGGGCTGCCAGGGTCGGGCGCCGGAATTCGGGGAAACCATGAGTGCCCGGCCTTGACGGTCTAGGCGCGCATGCGGCGCGAATGCGCGTGCACGGCCTGCACCAGGGTGCTCACATGCTCGGGCGGGGTGTACTGGCTGATGCCGTGACCCAGGTTGAAGATGTGCGTCGGGCCGCTGGCTGAGGTGTCGGTGTGCGGGCGGCCGAAGCTCTCCAGCACCTTGATCACCTCGGCCTCGATGGCCGCGGGCGGGGCGAACAGCACATTGGGGTCGATCTTGCCCTGCAGCGCCTTGCTGCCGCCCACCAGGGTCCGGGCTTTGCCCAGGTTCATGGTCCAGTCCAGGCCCAATACCTCGCAGTCGAGCTGGCCCATCTGTTCCAGCCACAGGCCACCGCCCTTGGTGAAGACGATGCGCGGCACGACTTTGCCGTCCACGCCGGTGCGCTTGAGGCCGGCCAGCACACGGGCGGTGTAGGCCAGGCTGAATTCCTGGAAGGCGCCGTCGGCCAGCACGCCGCCCCAGCTGTCGAAGACCATCACGGCCTGCGCGCCGGCATCGATCTGGGCGTTCAGGTAGACGGCCACCGCGTCGGCATTGACCTGCAGGATGCGGTGCATCAGGTCCGGGCGGCTGTAGAGCATGCTCTTGACCAGGCGGTAGTCGTCCGAGCCCGCGCCTTCCACCATGTAGCAGGCCAGGGTCCAGGGGCTGCCGGAGAAGCCGATCAGCGGCACGCGGCCGTTCAGGGCCTTGCGGATGGAGGTGACGGCGTCAAACACGTAACGCAGCTTGTCCAGGTCCGGTACTTGCAGTTTGGCCACCGCGGCCTCGTCGCGCACGGGGGTGGCGAAACGCGGGCCTTCACCCTGGGCAAAGGACAGCCCTAAGCCCATGGCGTCGGGCACGGTCAGGATGTCGGAAAAGAGAATGGCCGCGTCTAGCGGGTAACGCTCCAGGGGTTGCAGCGTGACCTCGGTGGCGTAGTCCACGTTGGTGGCCAGGCCCATGAAGCTGCCGGCCTTGGCGCGTGTGGCGCAGTACTCGGGCAGGTAACGGCCGGCCTGGCGCATCAGCCAGACGGGGGTGTGGGGTGTGGCCTGGCGCAGGCAGGCGCGCAGGAAGGTGTCGTTTTGCAGGGGGGCGTAGCTGGAACTCATAGCCCCCGATTGTCGCAGGACGGCGCGGCTTACTGGGCCAGCCGCACTTCCAGGATCTCGAAGTCGATGGCTTCGCGGTAGATGCGCGCGTCGTGCGTGACCATGTAGAGCAGGATCTTGGGGGCCTGGTGCGCCACCACGCGGTGCGCGCCCACGCCGAACAGCACCAGGGCCAGCCCCAGCCAGGGGTAGCCGAAGTAGGCCATGCCGATGCCGGTGCCGATGATGGGGAGGATGAGCGCGGTCAGCATCAGGCGGTGCTTGACGTACTTGCGCGCGCGCTCCGGGTTGACGATGAGGCGAAAGCGCCCGGCCGGCAGGCCGGTGCGGAATTCCTCGTGGGGGACGTAGATCGGCTCGGGGCCGTCGACGATGCCGGGGCTGGCGGTCTCACTCATGGTTCTGGTTCTGGGCGTGGTCGATCTTGAGGCAACGATTTTGCACCACGCGCAGCCCGGCCTTGCGTGCCCGGTCTGCGGCGGCCTCATGTTCCACGCCCAATTGCATCCAGACGCCTTGCGCGCCGATGGCGATGGCTTCGTCCACGATGGGCGGGATGTCGGCGCTGTTGCGAAAGCAGTTCACCAGCTCGATGCGCGCGTGGCGGGCTGCCTCCGTCAGGCTGGGATAGACCGGCTCGCCCAGAATGGGCTGGCTGGTCGCCATGGGATTGACCGGCACGATGCGCCAGCCCCGGGCCTGCATGTAGCGCGCCACCTGGTAGCTGTCACGGTGCGGCTTGGGCGACAGGCCGACCACGGCCACCGTGCGGCAATGCGCCAGGATCCACGCGATGTCTTCGTCCTGGTCCATCAGCGGTAGGTGATGGGGCAGCCGTAGGGCCGGCGGGTGGCCACGCTCAGCGGCTGTCCGGCGAGCGCATCGTTCAGGCCCTGGCGCACGAAATTGGTAGCAGTCTTGAGGTCTTCGACCTTGGCCGAGGGGATGCTGTCGATGGCACCGGCATAAATCAGCTCGCCGCGCGGGTTGAGGATGAAGAAGTGCAGGGCGCTGCGCGCGCCCATGGCGCGGCCCAGCGCACCGCTCTCGTCCACCAGTGCGGCGCTGGGCACGGCCTTCTGCTCGGCCAGCCAGCGTGTCATCTGGGCCGGGGTCATGAAATCGGCGCTGCCGTCGGCGGTGGAATTGACCGTCAGCCAGACCACACCCTTGCCGCGGGCCTCGGCCTGCAGGACCTGCATCTGGCCACTGCCGTAGTGCTTGCGTACGAAGGGGCAGCCCGGGTTGTTCCACTCCAGCACCACGTGGCGGCCACGGAAATCGCTGAGCCGCACGCTGCGGCCCTGCACGTCTTCCAGGCTCAGTTCGGGTGCGCGCTGGCCGATGGCCAGGGCCGCCTGTGCAGGCAGCGGCAGCAGCAGGGACGCCAGGGTGAGCGTGCCCAGTTGGCGACGGTTGGGTGCGTAGGGCATGGGTGTCGGTTTCAGCGGTACTTGATGGTGCAGCCATAGGGCTGGGTGCTGGCCAGGCTGATGGGCTGGACGGCCAGGGCCTCTGCCAGGCTGCTGCGCACGTAGTTGGTGGCGGTCTTGATGTCTGCCGTACGGGCCGAGGGGATGCTGTCGATGCCACCGGCATAGACCAGCTTGCCCTGCGGGTCGACGATGTACATGTGCGGCGTGACGCGCGCGGCATAGGCCTGGCCGACCTGGCCGTCCTCGTCCATCAGCGTGGCGGTGGGGCTGGCCTTCTGCTCGTCCATCCAGCGGCCCAGCCGGGTCGGGCTCAGGTAGTCGCCATGCGTGGGTTCGGTGGAGTTGATGGCCAGCCAGACCACGTTTTTCCCCGCGGCCTCCTTCTGCAGGGCCTGCATATTGCCGCTGTCGTAATGCTTGCGCACGAAGGGGCAGCCGGGGTTGTTCCATTCCAGCACCACATGGCGGCCACGGTAGTCGCTGAGTTTCACGGTCTGGCCCTGGACGTTCTTGAGCGTGAAGTCCGGTGCGCTCTGGCCCACGGTGGCGGCGTGCGCGCCGGCCAGCAGCGTGGCGCCGAGGGCGAGGGTGGCAAGACGACGTGTCAGCATGGCGATCTCCTGGTGACGACAAAAACTAGAGCGTGGCCAGCGCCTGGCGGATCTCGCCCGCGCTCAGCACCTCGGACAGCACCAGTGGCGCACGGCCGGGGCGGTAGAAGACGTAGACTGGCACGCCGTTGCGGCCCAGCTGGGCCAGGGCGGCGGTGATGGCCGGGTCGCGCCGGGTCCAGTCGGCGCGCAGCATCACGACCTGTTTCGCATCGAAGCCGGCCAGCACCTCCATGTCGGCCAGCGTGGTCTGCTTGTTGTACTGGCAGGTCACGCACCAGGCGGCGGTGTAGTCCACGAAGACGGTCTGGCCGCCAGCCAGCAGGGTCTGCACGCGCTCGGGGCTCCAGGCCGACCAGCGTTCGCCGCTGGTCTGGCTGGCCATGGTGGTCTCGATCTTGAACATGTAGGGGCCCAAGGCCCAGGCCGTCCAGGCGCCGGCAGCGACCAGCAGCGTGACGATCACCGTGCGCAGGCGGCCCTGCAAGGTGAGGGCCCAGATGACGGCGCTGAGCGCGATCAGCAGGGTCAGCAGAGCGGCAGCGCCGTCCACGCCGCTCTGGTGGCCCATGACCCAGACCAGCCAGACCACGGTGATGAGCATGGGGAAGGCCAGCAGCTTGCGCAGCGCGTCCATCCATGCCCCGGGTTTCGGGAGCAGGCGTGCGAAGGCCGGCACGAAGCTGGCCAGGAGATAGGGTCCGGCCAGGCCCAGGCCCAGCGCGGCGAAGATCAGCAGGGCCTGGGCGGGCGGCAGCGTGACGGCCAGGCCCAGCGAGGCGCCCATGAAGGGCGCGGTGCAGGGCGAGGCCACGGCCACCGCCAGCACGCCGGTGAGGAAGGCGTCGATCACCGGATGGCGCGCCTGGAAGGCCGCGAGTGAGGAGGGCGCGAACTGGCCGAATTCGAACACGCCTACCAGGTTGAGCGCGATCACGGTGAACAGCGCGGCCAGGGCGGCGACCACCCAGGGGTCCTGCAGCTGGAAGCCCCAGCCCAGGCTGGCGCCGGCGGCACGCAGGCCCAGCAGCAGCAGGCCCAGCAGCACGAAGCTGACGATGACACCGGCGGTATAGGCCAGGCCGCTGATGCGGTGGCTGCGGTGGTCGTCGGCATGGCGCGTGAAGCTCAGCACCTTGATGGCCAGCACCGGGAACACGCAGGGCATGAGGTTGAGGATGAGGCCGCCGATCAGCGCGCCCAGCAGCGCGGCGTAGAAGCCCAGCGGCGCGGCCGCCGCGGCGGTGGGCTGTGCTGCTGCCGCATTGGCCGCCAGCGCAGCCTGCAACGCCGGTGAAAGGGTGGCGGGCGCGGCGCCGGCCGGCCAGCTGCCGCTGACGGGCAACTCCATCCGCCAGCCCTGGCCGCCCTGGGTCAGCACCACGGGCAGCATGGCGGGGCTGGCACTGCGCTGGGCCCGCAGCGGCAGTTCGGCCGTCCAGATCGCGCCCTGCCAGGATTGTTTCCAGGGGGCCGAGGGGTTGATGACTTCGGCCGTCTCGGGGAAGGCGTCCAGCTGCTTGCCCTGCAGGCGGGCCGGCAGGCCGGCGACGGCCAGCTTGAGGGTCTGGCCGTCGATCTGGATGCGGCTGTTTTTGCCGGCGTCCAGTGCCTGGGGCTGGGCCAGGCGCGCGGCCTCGAAGGTGGCACCGTGCAGCGCGGTGGAACCCTTGAGCGGGATGCGCAGGGTGTACTCGCCTTCCTCGGGGATGCACTCGGTCTTGCAGATCAGCCAGCTGGCGCGCAGCTTGACGGTGAGGGCATCGCCCAGCAGGGGCGGCTTGAAGTCGGGGCCGATGGTCAGCGGCACGGCCAGCAGCAGCGTGTCTTCATAGCCGTAGTTGACCAGGGGGCCGACCGAAATCTTCTTCGGGATGGGCCAGGCGATCTCGCCGGCCGACACGCCCGGCGGTAGCGTCCATTCCAGCACGGTGGGCAGGCCGGAGTCACCGGCGTTTTTCCAGTAGGTGTGCCAGTGTTCCTTGTGCCGGATCTGCAGGCCCACCCAGACCGGCTGGCCGGGGGATACGCCTTCGGGGGCGTGGGCCAGCAACTCGGTGCGGGCCTGGTCGGTGGTGACGACAGCGCCGGTGCTGCCGGCGGCCAACTGGGCGCCCAACTGTGCGCTGGCGTACGGAGCGAAGAGAGTGGCGGCTGTTAAAAGCGGGGCTAGCAACAGGGAGCGCAGATGACGGAGAAGAGTCATGGGTACCAGGATGGGGGGAAACAAGTGGGAGTGCGCCAGACGGGTGCAAGTTCCCTGCAGACGCCGCCGGCAGAGCGGGCAGCGCAGGGCATTCACGAATATAAGCCAAGGCTAGGCGCCCCCCAAGGCCTTGTATTCCCTATGGTCCTCATAGACACTATCGAATTCCGCGCCCGGTTCCCGGCCCGAATAATGTGTGGAAATGATTGCAGGCCGTCAAGCTGGCCTGTCCATGAAAAACTCGGCAAATGGGAGATTCATGATGGTGTCCAGCATGGAAGCAATGCTGAGCCCGTGGGTGGCTCAACTCAAGTCCAAGGCCAAGCTGCCCCTGCTCGTGCAATGGGGCGACAACCCGGCGCCCGGCGCGGGCCTGCGCCTGGGGGATTTCGACACGCCCAAGGTCGTGATCCGGGTGCGCAAGGCCGGCGCCGTGCCGTTGCTGCTCTCGCCCACGCTGGACAGCCTGGGCGAGGCCTATGTCGAGGGCCTGATCGATGTGGAGGGCAGCGTGGACGACATCCTGGAGATGGCGCACCGGCTGGCTGAAGCGGGCAGCCGGACCGAGAGCCGTCTCACGCGCATGGTGCGGCACTTCCAGCACACCCACAAAAGCGACAGCGAAGCCGTCCATTACAACTACGACGTATCCAACTACTTCTACCAGTCCTGGCTGGATCCGCGCATGGTCTACTCCTGCGCCTATTTCGAGAACGGCGACGAGACCCTCGAAGAAGCGCAGCTCAAGAAGATCGACCACATCCTGACCAAGGTGCAGCTGCAGCCCAATCAGCGCCTGCTGGACATCGGCTGCGGCTGGGGTGCGCTGGTCATCCGGGCGGCCGAGAAATTCGGTGCGCGCTGCACGGGCATCACGCTGTCGCAGCGTCAGTTCGAGTTGGCCACCGAGCGGGTGCGCGCAGCCGGCCTGCAGGATCGCATCGAGATCCGCCTGCAGGACTACCGCGACGTGCAGGGCACGTTCGACCGCATCACCAGCGTGGGCATGTTCGAGCACGTCGGGCTCAAGCACCTCGAAGGCTACTTCGCCTGCATCAACGGCCTGCTGGCCGACGGGGGCTGGGTGCTCAACCATGGCATCACCTCCACCGATGTCAACGATGGCGAGACCAGTCTGGGTGGTGGCCGTTTCATCGACCGTTATGTGTTCCCGCAGGGTGAGCTGCCGCACATCGCCACCGTGCTCAGGGCACTGCAGGCCGGCGGCCTGGAGGCGCTGGACGTGGAGAGCCTGCGCCGGCACTACGCGCGTACCACGGGCTTGTGGAGCCAGGCCTTCGAGGCCGGGGGGCAGAGATTGCGCGACATGGTGGGCGAGCGCCGCTGGCGCATCTGGCGCGTCTACCTGGCCGGCTGCCAGTGGGCTTTCGATAACGACGAGATCTCGCTCTACCAGGTGCTGTGCACCAGGGCCGGCCGCCGGGCCCGTGGCCTGCCCTGGTCGCGCCGCTGGATGTACCCACACTGATGCCGCTGCGGCTCGGATAATGGCGGCATGGGAGACCCTGCCGCCATTGTTCTGTGTACGCTCAACGCGAAGTACATCCACGCCTCGCTTGGATTGCGCTACCTGCTGGCCAATATGGAACGCCACGGCGGTGCGGACCTGCGCGCACGCACGCTGCTGCGCGAGTACACCATTGCACGCGCGCCGCAGGACATCGTCGATGAACTGCTGGCCTTGAGCCCGGCCATCGTCGGCTTCGGCGTCTATATCTGGAACGTGAGCCAGACCACCGAGGTCGTGCGCCGGCTCAAGGCCGCCCGGCCTGGGCTCAAGGTGGTACTGGGCGGCCCCGAGGTAAGCCACGAAGTCGAGGAGCAGGAGATCGTCCGGCTGGCCGACTTTGTGATCACCGGCTGGGGGGACGTGAGCTTTCCCAGGCTGTGCCGTGCGCTGGCCCATGGCCCGCAGCCCCTGATGAAGGTCATCGCCGGCGAGCAGCCACCACTCGATGAGATCATCCTGCCCTATGCCGAATACAGCGACGACGACCTGGCGCATCGCCTGCTTTATGTGGAGGCCTCGCGCGGCTGCCCCTTCAAGTGCGAGTTCTGCCTGAGTTCGCTGGACAAGACGGCCTGGGCCTTCGACCTCGACGCCTTTCTGGCCGAAATGGACGCGCTGCATGGCCGCGGTGCGCGGCACTTCAAGTTCGTCGACCGCACCTTCAACCTCAAGGTCGAGGCCTCGGTGCGCATCCTGCAGTTTTTCCTTGACCGCATGAGCGCGGATCTGTTCGTGCACTTCGAGGTCATCCCGGACCATCTGCCCGATCGCCTGAAAGAGATGATCGCGCGTTTTCCGCCGGGTGTGCTGCAGTTCGAGGTCGGCATCCAGAGCTTCAATGTCGAGGTGCAGCAGCGCATCTCGCGCCGCCAGGACAACACGAAGACCGAGGCCAACCTGCGCTGGCTGGTGCACGCGAGCCCCGCTCACCTGCATGCCGACCTGATCTTCGGCCTGCCCGGCGAGACGCTGGAGAGCTTTGCCGCCGGCTTCGACCGCCTGCATGCCCTGGGCCCGCACGAGATCCAGCTCGGCCTGCTCAAGCGCCTGCGCGGCACACCGATCGCGCGGCACACGGCCGTCCACGGCATGGTCTACGACCCGGCCCCGCCCTATACCGTGCGCCAGACCGGCGTGGTGGATGCGCCCACCGTGCAGCGCTACGCACGACTGGCGCGTTACTGGGAGCTGGTTGCCAACTCCGGGCGCTTCCCGCGTACGCTGGCCTTGCTGTTGCAGGGGCCTTCGGCCTTTGCCGCCTTCCTGGCCTTCAGCGACTGGCTGTGGTCACGCCAGGGCGAGACGGCGCACCTGAGCCCGGAGCAACTGGTCGATGCACTGCATGACTACCTGATCGAGGCGCGGGGACTGGATGCCGATGCGGTGCGCCACACCCTGTGCGACGACTATCTGGCCAGTGGCGCACGGGCGCGACCGCAGAGCCTGCAGGCCGTGCTGCCTCCTCAAGGCCTGCCCCTGCCCCGGGGCGGGCGTCAGCGGGCCGAGCGCCAGGCCCGCCATATCGCCCCGGGTGTCGACTGAAGCCCTAAGATAGACCCCCATGGTCAGCCCTACCCGTTTCTGGTCCGAACTCAGCACGCGTGACTTCGCCTTGCTCGACAGCCAGCGTGCCATCGCGGTACTGCCGGTGGCCGCCACCGAGCAGCATGGCCCGCACCTGCCGCTGA
>CAUPQO010000006.1:0-43383 GCA_963513295.1 uncultured Hylemonella sp. | reverse complement strand
TGATCTCGCCGGCCAGCACCACCAGACCGGTGTTGCACAGGGTCTCGGCGGCCACACGGCTACGTGGGTCCTGCTTGAAGATCGCGTCCAGGATGGCATCGGAGACCTGGTCGGAGACCTTGTCGGGATGGCCTTCGGAAACGGACTCGGAGGTGAAGAGGTAATCGTTCGCCATTGAATAAACTCCATAAGTGTTGATCAGGCGCGTTGCCTGGCTGGGGAGCTTCGGCGAACGCTTTAGCAGAGAGGTCACGAATGACGGCACAATCGATCCCTTTCCGGGGCGATCGGTGCCTGTCGCCCTGCAAGTAGTTCCGTAACTCGGCGACGCCCGTATTTTATCCGAATGATCACGCTGTTTCGCGTCCTGTCCTGGTTGCCATTGTGGCTCTTGCACGGCATAGGCTGGGGCTTGGGCTGGCTGGTGTTTGCCCTGTCGCCGACCTACCGGCGGCGTTTTCTGGCGAATTGCGCCCAGGCCGGCCTGGCTTGGCGGCAGTGCCGTGGCGCCGTGGGCCAGGCGGGCCAACTGGTGGCGGAACTGCCGCGCCTGTGGTTCGGGTGCCCCGTGCCTGTGAGTTGGGAAGGAGGGGCCTACGTCGAGCAGGCGCTGGCGCAAGGCCGGGGCATCGTGTTCCTGACGCCTCACATGGGCAGCTTCGAGGTGACGGCCCAGGACTATGCAGCGCGTTTTGGCGCTACGCAGCCGATCACCGTCCTGTTTCGTCCTTCGCGTCAACCTGCGCTGCGTGAACTGGTGGCCACGGCGCGCCAGCGCCCCCATCTGCTGACTGCGCCCACCACGCTGGCCGGGGTCAAGCAACTGATCAAGGCGTTGCGCCAGGGACAGTCGGTGGGTTTGTTGCCTGATCAGGTGCCGCCGCAGGGGCTGGGTGTCTGGGCCCCGTTTTTTGCGCGTGATGCCTACACCATGACACTTTCGGCACGCCTGGCCCAGCAGACCGGTGCGGCCGTGCTGCTGGTCTGGGGCGAGCGCCTGTCATGGGGCCGGGGCTATCGCGTGCATGCCCAGCCGCTGGGAACCGGGTTGCCACAGGATCCGGTGGCGGCCGCCACGGTCATCAACGCGGCCATGGAGCAGGTGATCAGCGCCTGCCCCGGGCAGTACCTCTGGGGATATGCCCGCTACAAACAGCCGCGGCAGGAGAAACTGTGATGCAGCATCCGGGTGTACTTTTCATGCGGCTGATCGCACGTCTGCCCCTGGGCTGGGTGCGGGCCCTGGGCACGCTGGTGGGCTGGATGCTGTACGGCCTGGCCGTGCCGCGGCGCCGCGTGGTGATGCGCAATCTGGCCCTGTGTTTTCCCCAGCACACGCTGGCCCAGCGCCGGCGCTGGGCGCGGGAGTGTTTTGTCTATTTCGCCCAGGCCTGGTTCGATCGTTCCTGGTTGTGGAACGGCCCGGTCGATGTGCTGCGGGGGCGCCTGCGCATGGTCGGCGCGGTGCAGGAGCTGCAAGGCAGTGAGCCGACCGTCATCTTTGCGCCGCACTTTTTCGGGCTGGACGCCGCGGGTACGGCGATCAATCACCAGATCGGCCGGCCGATGGTCAGCATCTACACGCCCCAGCGCAGCGAGGCCGTGGACCAGTGGCTGCACGACGGGCGCAGGCGTTTCGGCAACCTGCAACTCTTTTATCGTGACCAGGGCGTCAAGGCCCTGATCGCCGCCTTGCGCGAGGGCGCGCTGCTCTATCTGCTGTCCGACATGAACTTCGGACCCGAAGAATCGATTTTCGTCCCCTTTTACGGCGTGCCAGCCGCCACCGTGCCCTCCTTGCCGCGTTTTGCCCGTCTGGGGCGTGCCAAGGTGGTGCCGGTCACGGCACGCATCACGCCGCAGGGGTATGACATCGAGGTGCACCCCGCCTGGCCTGACTATCCGGGCAGCGACGTGGAGGCCGACACGGCTTATATGAACCGCTGGCTGGAGGGTGTCATCAACACCATGCCCTCCCAGTACTACTGGGTGCACAAACGCTTCAAGACCCGCCCCCCGGGTGAGCCCGGCGTCTACTGAGCGTTCAGGCTTGCAGAAAGCGCTGCAGCGAGGCGATCACTCGCTGCGGTTGTTCATGCACGATCCAGTGGGTGGCGTCGGGCACGGTCTCCAGCGTCAGTTGCGGGATGTAATCGTCCAGTCCCTCGATGAGCTCCGGTGGCAGGGCGGTATCGCCCAGGCCCCAGAGCACCAGTGTCGGTAAGGCGATGGTCAGCATCTCGCGCGGCAGTTCGATGCTGCTGGCGGCCGGGTCCTCCGCACGCGGCGGGCGCAGCGGTGAGGCGCGGTAGTAGTTGCAGCCGCCGCTCAGGCCCTGGTCCCAGACGGCGCGGTAGCGCGCTTTCACCGTTTCGGTGAGCCAGCCAAAACCACTCTCGCCAGCGCCCATGCCCAGAAAGAAGTCCCAGAGGCGGCGGTAGTCGTCCCCGGCCAGCAGCGCTTCAGCGTCGGGCCGGATCAGAAAGTTCATGTAGGCGCTGGCGGCCTGTTGTTTCGGGTTGCGCTGCAACTCCCGCAGGAAGGTCCCGGGGTGCGGCGAGTTGATGATGGCCAGCTTGTTGCTCAGCTGAGGCAACTGGTTGGCCAGGTTCCAGGCCACGGCACCGCCCCAGTCGTGTGCGACCAGGCAGGCCAGCGGCGCCTGCGGGGATTCGATGCCGATCAGCGCCGCGATGTCCTGCACCAGGTGCTTGGCGCGGTAGGCTGCCACCTCGGCCGGGGCGCTGGAGCGCTCGTAGCCACGCAGATTGGGCGCTACGCAGCGGTAGCCGCCGTGTTCGGGCCGGGCGAAGTGCTCCAGCAGTTCGTCCCAGACGAAGGCCGCTTCCGGGAAACCATGCAGGAAAAGCAGCACCGGGCGGCCGCGTTCGCCAGCGGCGCGGCAACTCAGGGTGATGCCGTGCGGCAGCGGCTGCAACCAGGTCTGGATCATGCGCTTGCTGGGGGGCTGTCCGGGTGCGCCCACTGCCACAGCAGCGTGGCCACGTCTTCGATGCCGGTGCGTTTGGTGGCCGAGAACAGGCGCACCTCGCCGCCGCCGGCCTGCAATTTCATGATGGACAGGGCCTTGGCGCCTTCGCTGCGCGTGAGTTTGTCGGCCTTGGTCAGGATGACCAGGAATTTCAGGCCTTCCTCGACGCGCGGGCGGATGACTTCGAGCAGGACCTGGTCCAGCTCGGTCAGGCCGTGGCGCGGGTCGCACATCAGCACGATGGCTTTCAGATTTTCGCGAGTGACGAGGTAATTGGCCATGACCTGCTGCCAGCGGATCTTGTCCTGCTTGGGCACGGCGGCATAACCATAACCCGGCAGGTCGGTCAGCACAGCGTCGGTGACGCCCTGTTTGCCCAGGGCGAACAGGTTGATGTGCTGCGTGCGGCCGGGTTTCTTGGAGGCAAAGGCCAGCTGGTTCTGCTGCGTCAGGGTGTTGATGCAGGTGGACTTGCCGGCGTTGGAGCGGCCGACAAAGGCAATTTCCGGCACGTCGAGGGCTGGCAGGAAGTGCAACTCCGGCGCGGTGGTCAGGAAACGGGCCGTGTGCAGCCAGCCCAGGGCCTGGACAGCTTGCGGGCTGGGAGGAGCGGGCTTGCCGCCCTGGCGGGCCGTGGCGGCAGTTTTGGAGGGGGGGGTCATGGAGTATTGGTGGAGTGCCCGGACCTGCATTGTAGAATCGGGCAGTTCTGCTCCAACCACACCCGAACCACCATGAAGTTGCTTGCTCCCCTGATGTTGGCTGCCGTGCTGGCAGCACCCGCCCTTGCAGCCCAGGACGCCAAGGCGCCGGCCAAGCCTGATCTGGCGCAGGGCGAAACCAAGTACACCGCGGTCTGCGCGGCCTGCCATGGCGCCGACGGCAACTCCGCCATCGCCGCCAACCCCAAATTGTCCCAGCAGCACCCGGAGTACCTCGTCAAGCAACTGCAGGAGTTCAAGTCCGGCAAGCGCAACAGCGCCGTGATGAAGGGCTTTGCGGCCGTGCTCAGCGACGAGGACATGAAGAACATCAGCGCCTGGCTCGTGTCCCAGAAGGCCAAGCCCGGTTTTGCCAAGGACAAGGACTTGGTGGCCCTGGGCGAGCGCATCTACCGTGGCGGCATCCCCGACCGCCAGATTGCCGCCTGCGCTGGCTGCCACAGTCCCAATGGCGCCGGCATTCCGGCCCAGTACCCACGGCTGAGCGGCCAGCATGCCGACTACACCAGTGCCCAACTGCTGTCCTTCCGTGACGGCGTGCGCAAGAACAGCGTGCAGATGAGCCAGGTCGCCGCCAAGATGAATGATCGCGAGATCAAGGCGGTGTCGGATTACGTTGCCGGCCTGCGTTAAGGCAATACACCGACATCGTGCCCGGTTATCCCGGTATGAATAAGCCGCGGATGATGTTTGGTTCACAATGCCGGCTAAACGCCCGCTGACGGAACCCTGCAGTTCCCAAGCACTCCTACCCAGGCGGGTCTTTGCATGAAGACCCGCCTTTTTTCTTATTGCAGACCACCGCTACTACCGTCATGACCGTCTCCACCCAGGGCCTGGAACTGCCCGCATCCTCCCGCACCCTGCGTGCGGCGGTGGAGTTGCTGTCGTCGATGCGTTTTTCCATCTCGCTGCTGACGGTGATCTGCATTGCCTCGGTCATCGGCACCGTGCTCAAGCAGCATGAGCCGCTGAACAACTACATCAACCAGTTCGGTCCTTTCTGGGCCGAGGTCTTTGGCAAGCTGGACTTGTACGCGGTCTACAGCGCCTGGTGGTTCCTGCTGATCCTGGCCTTCCTGGTGACCAGTACCAGCCTGTGCATCGCCCGCAACACCCCCAAGATCCTGGCCGATCTCAAGGCCTACAAGGAAAACATCCGGGAGCAATCGCTGCAGGCCTTCCACCATCGGGCGCAGGCCACCGTGCCCGACGCCCCCGAGGCGGCGGCGCAGCGCCTGGGCCGCCTGCTGGCTACCGGGGGCTGGAAGGTGAAACTGCAGCAGCGCGACACACCGGCGGGTACCGGCTGGATGCTTGCAGCCAAGGCCGGAGCGGCCAACAAGATTGGTTACCTGGCGGCGCACAGCGCCATCGTGCTGGTCTGCATCGGGGGGCTGCTGGATGGTGATCTCATGGTGCGGGCCCAGATGTGGTGGGGCGGCAAGACGGTCTACAACGGTGGCGGCCTGATTGCCGACGTCAAACCCGAGCACCGCCTGAGCGAACGCAACCCGACCTTCCGCGGCAACCTGCTGGTGGCCGAGGGCACCCAGTCGGGCACGGCCATCCTGAACCAGTCCGACGGCATCCTGCTGCAGGACCTGCCCTTTGCCATCGAGTTGAAGAAGTTCATCGTCGAGCACTACTCGACCGGCATGCCCAAGCTGTTCGCCAGCGAGATCGTGATCCACGACAAGGCCACCGGCGAAAAGAAGGAGGCCCGGGTCGAGGTCAACCATCCGGCCAGCTACAAGGGCATCGAGATCTACCAGTCCAGCTTCGACGATGGCGGCTCGACCGTGCGGCTCAAGGCCCAGCCCATGAACGCAGCGACCCGGCCCTTCGAGATCGAGGGCGTGATCGGTGGCACTTCGCAACTCAGCAATGGCAACCAGAAGCTGACGCTGGAGTACACCGGTCTGCGCGTGATCAACGTCGAGAATTTCGCGGCCAACAGCCCCTCGGGCGTGGACGTGCGCAAGGTCGACCTGCGCACCTCGCTGGACCAGCGGCTGGGCGCGGCCAACAAGGCGGATGCACCCAAGACCCAGCGCAATGTCGGCCCCAGTGTGAGCTACAAGCTGCGCGACGAGGCTGGCCAGGCGCGCGAATTCCACAACTACATGCTGCCGATCGAGCTGGGTGACGGTGTTCCGGTCTTCCTGCTGGGCATGCGCGAGACGCCGTCCGAGCCCTATCGTTACCTGCGCGTGCCGGCGGATGCCCAAGGTTCGACCGATGAATTCTTCCGTCTGCGCGCCGCACTGGCCGATCCAGCCCTGCGGGCCCAGGCCGTGCGCCGTTATGCCGCGCGTATGGTCGATCCCTCGCGCAAGGATCTGCTGCCGCAGCTCAGTGCCTCGGCTCTGCGTGCGCTGGTGCTGTTCGCGGGTGCCGAAGCCGTGCCGGGCAGTCGTGCGCCGGGCGGTCTGCAGGCCGTGGCCGATTTCATGGAAGGCAACGTGCCCGAGGCCGAACGCGAACGTGCCGGCGAGATGCTGGTGCGCATCCTCAACGGTGCGCTGTTCGAGTTGCTGCAGGTGGCGCGCGAACGCGCCGGGCTCAAGCCCCTGGTGTCCGACGAAAGCACCCAGGCCTTCATGACGCAGGCCGTGCTGGCACTCAGCGATGCCTATTTCTATCCGGCCCCGATGGCCCTGCAGCTGGCCGACTTCACGCAGGTGCAGGCCAGCGTGTTCCAGGTGGCGCGTGCCCCGGGCAAGACCATCGTCTATCTCGGCTGTGCCTTGCTGATCCTCGGTGTGTTCGCCATGCTTTATGTGCGTGAACGCCGTCTCTGGATCTGGCTCACGCCGCAGGGCCAGGGTGCCCAGGCCAGCATGGCCCTGTCGTCCAATCGCAAGACCCTGGATGCCGATCGCGAATTCGAGCAGCTGCGCGACAAGCTGTTGCCAAGCAAGGAGTAGTCTCATGAACACCGCCACGACCACCCTGACCCTCAACGAGGGCTACTTTGCCAAGCGAAATCTCTTCGACTGGCTGTTCGCTGCCCTCGTCACCCTGGGCGGCCTCTACGCCTACGCCAACTACCACGCCTTCATGGATGTCTACGAGAAGGGCATCCTGCTGCTGGCTATCCCCTCGGTGGTGGCGCTGGGCTGGTTCTGGCGGCCGCTGCGCGCGCTGACGCTGGTGGTGGCGGCCTTTTCCCTGCTGGGCATCTATTCCTACCAGGGCCAGCTGGCACGCGCTGAAAGTGTGTTCTGGCTCAAGTACTTCCTCTCCAGCCAGTCGGCCATCCTGTGGATGAGCGTGCTGTTCTTCATGAGCACGGTGTTCTACTGGATCGGCATGTTCAGTCGCACGCAAGGCGCCACCATGGAGCTGCTCGGCTCGCGCCTGACCTGGGTGGCGGTGACCATGGCCCTGATCGGCACCATGGTGCGCTGGTACGAGAGCTACCTGCTGGGTCCGGACATCGGCCATATTCCGGTCAGCAATCTCTACGAAGTGTTTGTGCTGTTCTGCTGGATGACGGCGCTGTTCTACCTGTATTTCGAGCAGCAGTACGCGACGCGCGGCATGGGCGCTTTTGTCATGCTGGTGGTCAGCGCGGCCGTGGGTTTCCTGCTCTGGTACACCGTGGTGCGTGAGGCGCACGAGATCCAGCCCCTGGTGCCGGCCCTCAAGAGCTGGTGGATGAAGCTGCATGTGCCGGCCAACTTCGTGGGTTACGGTACTTTTGCGCTGGCCGCCATGGTGGCTTTTGCCTACCTGATCAAGAGTCAGGCGCAGGAGACCCGCTGGTACAAGCTGGCCCCGCTGTGGATCTTCGGCATCGTGCTGTGTTTCGTGCCGCTGGCCTTCCGCCAGAGTTCGGCCGCTGCCGGCGGCAGCTACTGGCTGGTCTACTTCATCATCGCCGCGTTCATCGTTGGTGGCATCCTGCTGGGCCGCCGCCGCATTGCCGAGCGCCTGCCGGCGCTCGAGGTGCTGGACGACGTGATGTACAAGTCCATCGCCGTGGGCTTTGCCTTCTTCACCATCGCCACCGTGCTGGGCGCCCTGTGGGCGGCCGAGGCCTGGGGTGGCTACTGGAGCTGGGACCCCAAGGAAACCTGGGCCCTGATCGTCTGGCTCAATTACGCAGCCTGGCTGCACATGCGCCTCATGAAGGGCCTGCGTGGCACGGTGGCCTCCTGGTGGGCGCTGGCCGGCCTGGGCGTGACCACTTTTGCCTTCATCGGCGTCAACATGTTCCTCAGCGGCCTGCACAGCTACGGCGCGCTGTAGGGCTATAGGGCGGGCCCCGTCGGGCCCCTGCGATCTTTGTAAGAATGGGGACCAGTTCTGCGACTGCATCCTCAGGAGGATCGCATCATGTTGATCAAGACCCGTGACGATGGCTTTGCCCATCCTGTGCCCAGCGAAATCACCCCGCAAGAGGTTTACCAGGACCGGCGCCAGCTGATGCGCCTGATGGCCGGTGGCGCCGCTGGCGCCGTGTTGGCCAGCTGGGCGACGCGCGATGCACGTGCGCAAATGCCCGGCCAGGGCACCAAACTGGTGGGCCGGAAGTCGACGGTGAGTGGTGCCAGCACCATGGAAAAACTCACTGAATTCAAGGACGCCAGCAGCTACAACAACTTCTACGAGTTCGGCATGGACAAGAGCGACCCGGCGCGCAACGCGCACACGCTCAAGACCGCACCTTGGACCGTGGCCATTGAAGGCCTGGTCAAAAAGCCTGGCAATTACGCACTGGAAGACCTGCTCAAACTGTCGGCGATGGAGGAGCGCATCTACCGCATGCGCTGCGTCGAGGGCTGGTCCATGGTGATCCCCTGGGTCGGTTATTCGGTCGCGGAGCTGATCAAAAGGGTCGAGCCCTTGGGCGGCGCCAAATACGTCGAGTTCGTGACGCTGGCCGACAGCAAGACCATGCCCTATGTGGGCTCGCGCGTGCTGAACTGGCCTTATGTCGAGGGCCTGCGCATGGATGAGGCCATGCATCCCCTGACCCTGTTGACTTTCGGCATGTACGGCGAGGTGCTGCCCAAGCAGAACGGCGCACCCCTGCGTCTGGTGGTGCCGTGGAAGTATGGTTTCAAGAGCGGCAAGAGCCTGGTGAAGATCCGCTTTACCGACAAGCAGCCGGCCACGGCCTGGAGCGTGGCAGCACCGCAGGAGTATGGTTTTTATTCCAACGTCAATCCGCAGGTCGCCCATCCGCGCTGGAGCCAGGCGACCGAACGCCGTATCGGCGAGGATGGCCTGTTTGCCAAGAAGCGCCCGACCCTGATGTTCAACGGCTATGAGACCCAGGTGGGGCAGTTGTACGCGGGCATGGACCTGAAGAAGAATTACTGACAGATCGCTTTCCGTGGACACGGCGCGTCTGAACCGCTGGCTGCTGGGCCCGGCCGTGCAGCCCGTGCTGTTTCTGGCCTGCCTGCTGCCAGCGCTCTGGCTGGTCTATGCCGCGGCGACCGATCAGCTCGGCGCCAATCCGGCCGAGGCGCTGATCCGTTCCACCGGGGACTGGACCCTGCGCATGCTGTGTCTGGTCCTGGCTGTCACGCCCCTGCGCGTTCTGCTGAAGCTGCCGGCGCTGGCGCGGTGGCGCCGCATGCTGGGGCTTTATGTCTACTTCTACGTCGTGCTGCACCTGCTCTGCTACGCCTGGCTGGACATGGGGCTGGTGCCAGGTGATATCGTGCGCGACATCGTCAAGCGGCCGTTCATCCTGGTGGGTTTCTCGGCCTTTGTGCTGCTGACGCCGCTGGCCGCCACGTCGTGGAACCGGGCCATGCGCGTGCTGGGGGCTGTGCGCTGGCAGCTGCTGCACCGGCTGGTGTATGCCGTGGCCGTTCTCGCCGTGCTGCACTTCTTCTGGATGCGCGCAGGCAAGAACGATTTTGCCGAGGTACAGGTTTATGCCACTGTCCTGGGCGCGCTGCTGGCCTGGCGGCTGTGGCGCACCGTTTCAGCTCAGCGCGGCCGGTCGGCTGTTGGTCAGGCGCGGATCGATCAGGGTCCGCGGTAGCTGGTACATGCGCTCGTCGAAGAGGTCGATGCCGCAACTCAGGTTTTCGATCCAGTCGAAGAAGGCGGGAATGGCCGGCCCGGCCAGCGGTGCGCCGTGCTGCGGCACCAGCATGGAAATATCGAGCTTGCGCGCCATCGCGGCCCAGAGCCGCAGGATCTTGTTCGACACCATGTAGCGCCGGTGAAAGCCCTCCATCAGCGGCACATGCGCCTTGAAGTCGGTCACAGGTTTTTTGGCCTGTTCGCCGGACATCATGGAGACGCCGAGGTCGCCGGTGAAGAGGATCTTGCTGATCGGGTCGTAGAAATGGAAGTTGCCCTCGGAGTGCATGAAGTGCGCCGGCAGCAGGTGCAGCTCGCTCTTGCCCAGCGGCAGGATGCCCCCCGCGTCGGCAACACCGATGACCCGGCCGTGGGTCTTGCCGGCCTTGGTGAAGTGCGGCACGAAGCGCTCCCAGATGCGCGAGATGACGAGTTGGGCGGGCGTTGATGTCAACCAGCGGTCGAGCGAGGCGATGATGTCCGGATCCGCGTGCGAGGCGATCAGGTAGGACAGATGCTGCGGGGTGAAGAAGCGGGAGCTGGTCAGCAACAGTTCGTTGAAGGCCAGGTTGCCACCCGGGTCGATGATGGCGCCATGCTCATGGTCAACGATCAGGAACTGGTTGGACTGGACGATATCGCCATCCTCTTCCACCAGATCGGTGAACATCAGGCAGACGTGGTTGGGATCCCGGTAAAGCTCGATCGACACGTTCGGCCTTTCTGTGGTGGTGTGACAGCAAGGCGCGACTATAGGAAAGACAGCCACTCCACGATTTGATGTGAGTCAAATCGTGGCGGATTGGATGGGTCAGAGCAGCTTTTCGTGCTGGAACGTGTCGCTGGCGCTCTCGCGGCGGCGGATCAGGTGGGCTTGATCGCCGTCGACCAGGACCTCGGCGGCACGGCCACGCGTGTTGTAGTTGCTGGCCATGCTCATGCAGTAGGCGCCGGCCGACAGCACGGCCAGCTGGTCGCCGGCCTGCACGTTCAGGGCGCGGTCGCGCCCCAGCCAATCACCGCTTTCGCAGATCGGTCCCACCACGTCCCAGGTACGACCGGCTCCTGCGCGCTGTGCCAGCGGCACGATCTGGTGATAGGCCTCGTACATGGCCGGGCGCGGCAGGTCGTTCATGGCGGCGTCGACGATACAGAAGTTCTTCTGCTCGCCCGGCTTGAGGTAGAGCACCTCGGTCAGGCAGACGCCCGCGTTGCCCACCAGGGAGCGGCCGGGCTCGATCATCAACTGGCGTTGGCCGTAGCCGCGAGCATCCAGCTTGGCCAGCAGCTTGGCCCACAGGGCATCGGCGGCGGGCGGGGTGTCGCCGTTGTAATCGATGCCGAGGCCGCCACCGAAGTCGATGTGATGCAAGGGGATGCCGGCCGATTCGATGGCCTGGACCAGATCCAGTACGCGGTCCATGGCGTCCAGGTAGGGGGATTCCTGTGTGATCTGCGAGCCGATGTGGCAGTCGATGCCCACGACATGCAGACCTGGCAGCGTGGCCGCACGCCGGTAGATGGCCAGCGCGCTTTCGTGGGCGACGCCGAACTTGTTGCCCTTGAGCCCGGTCGAGATGTAGGGGTGGGTCTTGGCGTCGACGTTGGGGTTGACGCGGATGCTGACGGGCGCGCGTTTGCCGGCGGTCTGCGCCACCTCGTTGAGCACGTCGATTTCTGCTTCGCTCTCGACATTGAAACAGCCGATGCCGGCGTCGAGCGCCCGGCGCATCTCGGTGCGCGTCTTGCCCACGCCGGAAAAGATGATTTGGCCGGGCTCGCCGCCCGCGGCCAGCACGCGTTCCAGTTCACCGCCGGAGACGATGTCGAAGCCGCAGCCGGCCCGGGCGAACAGCTGCAGCACGGCCAGCGACGAGTTGGCTTTCATGGCATAGCAGATCTGCGCCTGGCGGCCGGCAAAGCCGCGCTGGTAGGCGCCCAGGGCCGAGAGCATGGCCGCCTTGGAGTACACGAACAGGGGGGTGCCGTGCTGATGTGCCAGGTCGGCCAGGCGCACGTTTTCGATGAAGAGTTCATCGCCCCGGTAGGCGATATGGGGCTGGCCCGGGAGTTTGGAGACGGTCATGGGACGGCAGGAGCGTTAACGGGTGCGGGGGCGGAGGGCTGGCTGGGGGCCGGCGGTGTGGCGGGGGCGCCAGGTTTCTTGCGGTCCGGCATGGCGGGCCAAATGGATTGGGGCAGGGTGGCGCGTTTGGCCGCAGCCGGCTCGGTTGGCAGGTACAGATTGCCCGTCTGGCCACAGCCGGCCAGGGCCAGCGAGGCGATCGTGGCAATGACAGCAAACGCGGTGTGGCTTAGGGGCCTGACTAAAATCCGGGAGCTTTGCAACATCACGGAATTGTAATGACCGACACTGAATTCATGGACCGCGCCGAGAGCGTTTTGCGCGCCATCGAAACCTGCTGCGACCGCCTCAACGAGGAAAGCGATGTCGACATCGACAATCAGCGTGTGGGCGGCATGGTCACTTTGGTGTTTCGCGATCGCAGCCAGATCGTGGTGAACCTGCAGAAACCCCTGCACGAGATCTGGCTGGCGGCCCGCTCGGGCGGTTACCACTACAAGTTCGACGGGCAGAGCTGGATGGATACCAAGGGCCACGGCGAATTCTTCGCCGGCCTGTCGCGTGATGCGAGCGCACAGGCCGGGACGCGTCTGGAGTTCCGGGCCTGATCAGTTCCTGAACAGGTCGAGGATGCGCAGGCGCTCCTCGCCGACCGGTGCCGAGGCGGGGGCGACGGGAGACGGTGCCACCGGAGCCGGGGTCGGTACCGGCGGTGGGACTGGAACCGTCACAGGGGGGGGCAGTACGCCCCCCGGCGGCGGCATGACCGCCGGCATGTCGTCCAGCCCCAGGGACAGCACGCCGCCATCCTTGGCGTGTTCAGCGTAGAGCCAGTCGATGCCGGCATGCACGACGCCTTCGGGCGGTGCCAGTTCCAGGGTGGGCACATCACGCAGCGCGTGTTCCATATAGCTGATCCAGACCGGCAGGCTCAGGCCGCCGCCGGTTTCGCGGTCACCCAGCTTGCGCGGTGTGTCGTAGCCGATCCAGGTCACCGCCGTGAGAGTGGGGTGATAGCCGGCGAACCAGGCGTCCATCGAGTCGTTGGTGGTGCCCGTCTTGCCGTAGATGTCGGGCCGCTTGAGTGTGGCCTGGGCCCGTGCGCCGGTGCCCGTGCGCATGACTTCCTGTAACAGGGTGGAGATGACAAAAGCGTTGCGCGCATCCACGGCGCGCATGGATTCATCTGGCACCGGAGGCTTGGTCTGGATCAGGGTCTTGCCTTTTTGCTCGGTGATCTTGCTGATGAGCCAGGGGTTGATGCGGTAGCCGCCATTGGCGAACACCGAATAGCCGGTGGCCAGTTGCATGGGGGTGACCGAACCCGCGCCCAGCGCCATGGTCAGATACGGCGGGTGCTTTTCGGGCTCGAATCCGAACTGGGCGATCCATTCCTGGGCGTAGCGTGCACCGATGGCGTCCAGGATGCGGATCGAGATCATGTTCTTGGATTTCGCCATGCCCCGGCGCAAGGGCATCGGCCCTTCGAAGGCGCCGTCGTAATTTTTCGGCTCCCAGGGTTGGCCGCCGGTCAACTCGGGTTCGAAAAACAGCGGAGCGTCATTGACCACGGTCGCTGGCGTGAAGCCTTTTTCCAATGCGGCTGAGTAGATGAAGGGCTTGAAGCTCGAGCCCGGCTGGCGCCAGGCCTGGGTGACGTGGTTGTATTTGTTCTTTTCGAAATCAAAGCCGCCCACCAAGGCCTTGATGGCACCGTTGCGCGGGTCCAGGGATACGAAGGCGCCTTCGACTTCCGGCAACTGCAGGACTTCCCAGGTGTTCTTTGGGGTCTTCATGATCCGGATGATGGCGCCACGGCGGATCTTGAGCTTGGGCCCGGCCCGGGGTTGCAAGCCCGGCTGGGCAATACGCAGGCCTTCGCCGGTGATTTCCAGTATTTCGCCACCGCGGCGTGTCGCCACGATCTTGCGCGGATTGGCTTCGAGCACGACAGCCGCCAGCAGGTCGCCGTTGTCGGGATGCTCATCCAGCGCGTCATCGATGGCATCCTCAAGCTCGTCGGCTTTCTGCGGCAGGGTGATGAATTTCTCGGGGCCCCGATAGGCCTGACGACGCTCGAATTCCATGATGCCCTGGCGCAGGGCCTGGTAGGCCACCTCCTGGTCGCTGGAGCGTATGGTGGTGTAGACGTTGAGCCCGCGCGTATAGGTTTCTTCACCGTACTGGGCAAAGATCATCTGGCGCACCATTTCGGCCACGAATTCGGCGTGGCTGCGTGTCGGGGCGTTGCCGCCGCCAGCATGGTTCCCGCCTGTCTTGACCCGCAGTTCCTGTGTTCTGGCGGTCTCGGCCTCCTCGGCCGTGATGAAGCCGTTATCCAGCATGCGGTCGATGATGTAAAGCTGGCGGCTGCGGGCACGTTTGGGGTTGCTGATCGGGTTGTAGGCGGACGGGGCCTTGGGCAGTCCGGCCAGCATGGCGGCCTCGGCGATGGTGATGTCCTTGAGGGCCTTGCCGAAATAGGTCTCCGCCGCCGCTGCAAAGCCGTAGGCGCGATTGCCCAGATAGATCTGGTTCATGTAGATCTCGAGAATCTGGTCCTTCGTCAGCAGGTGCTCCAGCTTGAAGGTCAACAGGATCTCGTAGATCTTTCGGGTGAAGGTCTTTTCCGATGACAGGTAGACGTTGCGTGCCACCTGCATGGTGATGGTGGAGGCGCCCTGGCTCTTGGCCTTGCCCACATTGGCCAGGCCGGCACGCACGACCCCCACATAGTCGACCCCGCCATGCTGGAAGAAGCGCGCATCCTCGATGGCCAGGACCGCATCGGTCAGCGCCTGCGGGATGTCCTTGATGGGGGTGAAATTACGGCGCTCCTCGCCGAATTCGCCAATCAGATCACCTTCTGTGGAAAAAATGCGCAGCGGCAGTTTGGGGCGGTATTCCGAGAGGTCGGAGATATCGGGCAGATTGGGATAAGCCAGTGCCATGGCGATCGACACGGCGATCAGGATCGAGACCAGACCAGCCAAGCCGATGCCGCCCGCCCACAGGCCGATGCGCAGAAACCGGCGCAGGGCGGCAGATTGGATGTATTTCATGCCGGCTGGGCTGGAGGAGGGAGCGGACTCGGGTTGGGGATCAGGAGGCATAAAAACTTTGTAAGGTCGCGTCAGCATTATAAAAATCTGGGCGCTCCGACGGACCGCTGATGCTTTTTTATTCACCCGGTTTGCCCCGGCGATGGCACGGGACTTTGCTCCCGGCCTGTTGCAATCGCATACAAAACGTCTGCTTTTGACAACGCTCGGAGATGCGGCAACCGGAAAAATCCTTTGCAGGACAAGGACCTAACTGCTAGCATTCAAGTGAATTCACAAGTTCGCCGGCCTCTGGCTGGTTTCTTTCAGGGGATGCTCTTGATCTCATTGGGATCCTTGTTCGGTAGCCAGCCTGAACCGATGCTGGGTTTGGATGTCAGTTCTTCCAGTGTCAAGCTGGTTGAGCTGAGTAAAAACAAGGCTGGTCAGTATGTGCTTGATCGCTGTGCGATCGAGCCGCTGGAGCGCGGCTGGATCACGGACGGCAACATCGAGAAGTTCGATGAGGTGGCCGAGGCCGTGCGTCGTCTGGTCAAGAAGAGCGGAACCAAGACCAAGAATGTGGCCATGGCCCTGCCGCCTTCGGCCGTGATCACCAAGAAGATCGTTTTGCCCGGCGGCATGAGCGAGGTGGAGCTCGAGATGCAGGTGGAGGCCGAGGCTAACCAGTACATCCCCTTCCCCCTGGAAGAAGTGAGTCTGGACTTCTGTGTCATCGGCCCCAGCGCTAACTCTGCGGGTGATATTGACGTACTGATTGCGGCTTCGCGTCGGGAGAAAGTCCAGGACATTCAGGGTCTGGCCGAATCGGCCGGCCTCAAGCCCGTTATCGTCGACGTGGAGTCCTACGCATCCCGCCTGGCGGCCAAGCGCCTGATTGCCAATCTGCCCGAGCAGGGGGTGGGAGCCATCGTGGCCCTGTTTGAGGTCGGGGCATTGACCACCAGCATGCAGGTGATCCGCGATGACGAGGTGCTGTACGAACGTGACCAGGCTTTTGGCGGCGCCCAACTGACCCAGTTGATCGTGCGCCAGTATGGTTTTTCGCTGGAAGAGGCTGAGGCCAAGAAGCGCAGCGGTGAGCTCCCCGAGGACTACGAGAGCAGCGTGCTGCGGCCTTTCATTGAAAGCATGGTGCAGGAAATCGGACGTGCCCTGCAGTTCTTCTTCACCAGTACGCCCCACCACAAGGTGGACTACATCATGCTGGCGGGTGGCGCAGCGGCACTGTCCGGCTTGACCGATGCCGTGACCCAGCAACTGAGTTTCCCATGCAGCCTGGTCAATCCCTTTGATGGCATGGAGATCGGTGACGGGATACGCCTCAAGAAGATGACCCGCGAGGCGCCGTCCTATCTGACGTCCTGTGGACTGGCGATGCGGAGGTTTCTGCAGTGATACTGATCAATCTGCTGCCTCACCGTGAGGCCGCCCGCAAGAAAAGACAGGACGTATTCAACGTTTCCCTGGGTGCGTCTGCCCTGGCCGGTGGCCTGATCGCCGGTATCGTGTTCCTGTGGCTCCAGGGCCAGATTTCCTCGCAGGAGGGCCTGAACACAGTATTGACCCAGGAGATCCAGAAACTGGACAACCAGATCAAGGATATCTCTGCACTGGAAGCTGAAATTGCCGCTTTGCGGGCCCGTCAGCAGGCGGTGGAAAACCTGCAGGCGGATCGCAACATGCCGGTGCATATGCTGACCGAGCTGACGCGGCAGTTCCCGGAGGGGGTGTACATCACCAGCATGCGCCAGGACAACCAGCTGATCACCTTGCAAGGGACGGCGCAGTCCAACGAGCGGGTCTCCGAGTTGCTGCGCAACCTGGCCTACCATTCGCCATGGTTCACGAAGCCTGAGCTGATCGAAATCGTGGCTGGTAACGTCGTTTTCGGCCGAGATCAGCGACGGGTGGCGAATTTCACCGTGCGTGTGCGCATGCTGCGTGCCAGCGAGGTGCAGAGGCCGCCTGAGCCTGTTGCATCTGCGCCCGTGGCCGCGGCATCGCTGCCTGTGAAGCCATAAGGGGTACCGACATGGCAAGCACATCATCTCTTAATTTGAAATTGGCGCAGCTCAAGGAAACGCTGCAATCCCAGTTCAGCAATCTGGACCCGCGCAATCCCGTGGTCTGGCCGACGCTGCCGCGCTACGGGCTCTTCCTGGCGCTGGCGATCGTTGTTGTCGTCGCTTTGTGGTTTGTCTGGCTCAGTGGCGAGGATGAGATCCTCACCCAGGCGCGCGAGAAAGAAGTGAAGTTGCGCGAGGAATACAGGACCAAGCTGGCCAAGGCGATCAATCTGGATGCACTTCGCAAACAGCGTGAGCAGGTTCTGCAGTACGTGACGCAACTGGAAAAGCAGTTGCCCAGCAAGGCGGAAATGGATGCATTGCTGTCCGATATCAACCAGGCCGGTCTGGGACGCAGCTTGCAGTTCGACCTGTTCAGGCCTGGTTCGGTGGTGATCCGTGACTACTATGCCGAGTTGCCGATTGCCATCAAGGTGACCGGTCGTTTCCATGACATGGCTTCCTTCACTTCCGATATTGCGCATCTGTCGCGTATCGTGACGCTGAACAACCTGACGGTGGTGCCGGGAAGCGCTCGTGGTGCGGGTACCTTGGTCATGGACGCAACGGCCAAGACTTTCCGTTACCTCGACAAAGACGAAATTGCCGCGCAGCGCAAGCCTGCAGGAGGCAAGAAATGAATCTGATAAGGCATCTGTCTTTGCTGATGGTGGTGTTTGTTCTGACGGGTTGTGGTGCATCCAGTGAGGATGAGCTGCGTGCATGGATGCTGGAACAGCGTAACCAGATGCGCCCGCGGGTTGCCCCCATTTCCGAGCCCAAACCGTTCAAACCGGAAAGTTACGTTGATACGGCTTCCGTGGACCCTTTCAGCCAGGACAAACTGACATCGGCACTGAAGCGTGACGTGGTCCAGCCTGCCACCATCACCAGCGCCCTGATCACCCCGGAACTGGCGCGCCGCAAGGAAGCCCTTGAGGCCTTCCCCCTGGACACCATGTCCATGGTCGGCAGTCTGATCCAGGAGGGGCAACCGGCGGCACTGATCCGGGTCGATCGATTGCTTTACCAGGTCAGACTGGGCAGTTATCTGGGCATGAACTATGGGCGCGTGACCAAAATCACCGAAACAGAAGTCATCTTGCGCGAGATTGTGCAAGACGCCGTGGGCGAGTGGATCGAGCGTCCCGCCACACTGCAGTTGCAGGAGAAAGTCAAATGAAGAATCAGATTGTGTGGGCGCGCTGGGCTGGCGCCGTGGTCGTGGCCGTATGGGGTGTTTCTGTGCTCGCACAGACAGCCGCAACGCAGGCGTCCAATACGACGGCGACGACTGCAAGCCAACCGATCATCGAGGCGGTGACCGGCTCTCTGCAGAGCGGGGCTGAGGTCGTCAAGATCGATCTGTCGCAACCCCTGACGGCCGTACCCAACGGGTTTTCTATCAAATCACCCGCCAAGATCGCACTGGATATTCCTGGTGTGGGCAATGTCATGGGGCGTTCGACGATCGAAGTCAACCAGGGCAATCTGCGCTCGGTCAACCTCATCCCGGCCGGGGATCGCACCCGCGTGGTCCTGAATCTGAACCAGGCTACGAATTACAAGGCGGAACTACAGGGTAAATCGCTGCTGCTCACACTGGATCCGGTAGCGGCAACCATGGCCCCCACCGCACCTGCCCCCACGTTTGCCGAAAGCAAGAGCCGAGAAACCCTGCCGATCAAAGACCTTGATTTTCGTCGTGGTGTGAGCGGTTCGGGGCGCGTGGTCGTGGCCTTGCCGAACAACCAGGTCGGTGTGGATATCCGTCAGAGTGGGCAGACCCTGGTGGTCGAGTTCATGAAATCCAGTTTGCCGGAAGGCTTGCGCCGCAAGCTCGATGTGACCGATTTCGGCACACCGGTGCAGACCGTGACCGCTTTCCAGGTCGGTGACCGTGTGCGGATGGTGATCGAGCCCAAGGGTGCCTGGGAGCACAGTGCCTACCAAAGCGATGATCAGTTTGTGGTTGAGGTCAAGTCGCTGCGTGTCGACCCTGCCAAGTTGACCCAGGGGCCAGGCTACAACGGCCAGAAACTCTCGCTGAACTTCCAAAACATTGAAATTCGGGCCCTGCTGCAGGTCATCGCCGATTTCACCAACTTCAATGTGGTGACCTCAGACTCGGTGGCTGGTAACGTGACCCTGCGCTTGCAGGATGTGCCCTGGGATCAGGCGCTCGACATCATTTTGCAATCCAAGGGCTTGGGCCTGCGCAAGAATGGCAATGTGCTTTGGATTGCGCCCAAGGACGAGATTCTGGCCAAGGAGAAACTGGAGCGTGAAGCCAACGCTGCGCTCGAGACCCTGGAGCCCGTGCGCACCCAGTCCTTTCAGCTCAACTACGCCAAGGCAGTGGACGTGGCGCGCCAGCTCTCGGGCGCAGGCGCTGTTGGCGGGGCCGCAGGGGCTGTAGCAAGTGCTCGTATCCTCAGCCCGAGAGGCAGTGCGATTGCCGAGCCGCGGACCAATCAGTTGTTCGTGACCGATATCGGCAGCAAGCTGGAGCAGGTGCAGGATCTGATCGCGAAACTGGACATAGCCGTGCGTCAGGTGCTGATCGAGGCGCGGATCGTGGAAGCATCTGATACCTTTGGCAAGTCCTTGGGTGTCCGATTGGGAGGGGGGATAGACCAGATCACCTCAACGTCGGGCCGGGGCGTAGATTTCGGCCCTACCTACAATGCCGCTTCAGCCGGGACGACCAATGGTACTTTTGTCAACCTGCCGGCTGGTGGTCAAGGTGGTTTCAATGCATCGACCTTTGCGGTGTCGATCTTCGGTGAGAACGCAGCGCGTTTCCTGAATCTTGAGATTTCTGCGCTGGAAGCAGACGGCAAGGGCAAAGTGGTCTCCAGCCCCCGCGTGGTGACGGCTGACAAGGTCAAGGCGGTGATCGAGCAGGGCACGGAACTCCCGTACCAGATCGCTTCGGCCAGCGGCGCGACATCGATTGCCTTTCGCAAGGCCAATCTGATGCTGGAGGTGACGCCGCAGATCACCCCTGAGGGCAATGTGATCCTCGAACTGGACATCAACAAGGACACGGTGGGCCAGTCCACGCCGGCCGGTTTTGCCATCGACACCAAGCACGTCAAGACCCAGGTGTTGGTCGAAAATGGCGGTACGGTAGTGATCGGCGGCATCTTCACGCAAGCAGAGGCTGAAGATACGGCCAAGGTGCCCTTCTTCGGTGACTTGCCGGGTCTGGGAGTGCTCTTCCGCAACAAGGTCAAGCGCTCCGAGAAGCGGGAGATGCTGGTTTTCATCACCCCCAAGGCCCTGACGGATCGCACGTCCTTGCGCTGAGGGTTGGGGGTAGGACAGTCGCTTGTTCATCAGTCTGATCGGATTGCCCGGCTCGGGCAAGTCCACCGTAGGGCGCCAGTTGGCCCGGCGCCTGCAGGTGCCTTACGCGGATGCCGATCAAGTGATCGAGCGCCGCATCGGCTGCCCGATCCGCGAGTTCTTCGAGCGGGAAGGCGAAGAGGCCTTTCGTGATGTCGAGGAACAAGTTCTCGATGAATTGACCCGGGAGCCCGGGGTTCTCTCGACCGGCGGCGGGGCTGTGCTTCGGGCGACGAACCGGCAGCGCCTGCACGAGCGCGGCAAGGTGGTGTATCTGAAGTCGACGCCGGAAGAGCTTATGCGCAGGCTGCGGCACGACACCCAGCGCCCCTTGCTGCAGGTCAGCGACCCCTTGCAACGCTTGCGGGAACTGCATGCCGCGCGCGATCCCCTTTACAGGGAAACAGCGCACTTTGTCATCGACATAGGACGCCCATCCGTGGCCACCCTGGTCAACATGATCGTCATGCAGCTGGAACTGGCCGGTGTTGTGCCGCAGCAGGACTGAGCTTTAAATGTCCAGCCAGGCATTGCCCTGGCCGGGTGCCCTAAACTTGAGGGATGTCACAAAGTACCGAATCAGCCTCGATGGCAAGTCCGCAGGTGCAGATCGACCTGGGCGAGCGCAGCTATACCATCCTTATCGGCAGTGGTCTGCTGGCGCAGGCTGAAAGTTATGCCGGTTTGCCGCGGGCATCACAGGCGCTGATTGTCAGCAACAGTACAGTGGCGCCGCTCTATGTGGCAAAACTCAAGAAGGTCCTGCAAGCGCAGCATGGTCAAGTGCATGTGGTCGAGTTGCCGGATGGTGAGGCGCACAAGGATTGGCAGACCCTCAATCTCATTTTCGACGCCCTGCTGGCGCATGCCTGTGATCGCAAGACCGTGTTGTATGCCCTGGGTGGTGGCGTGGTCGGGGACATGACGGGCTACGCGGCAGCGAGTTACATGCGAGGCGTGCCTTTTGTGCAGGTGCCGACGACGCTGCTGGCCCAGGTCGACTCGTCGGTGGGCGGGAAGACGGCCATCAACCACCCGCAAGGCAAGAACATGATCGGCGCCTTCTACCAGCCGCAGCGTGTGATCTGCGATCTGGACACCCTCAAGACCCTGCCGCAACGCGAGCTTAGTGCCGGTCTTGCCGAGGTTATCAAATACGGGCCGATCGCAGACATGGCCCTGCTGGGCTGGCTCGAGCAGAATATGGAAGCACTGCGGGCGCGGGACCCATCCGCCCTGGCGCATGCCGTGCGGCGCAGCTGCGAAATCAAGGCCGCCGTCGTGGGGCAGGATGAACGCGAGGCCGGGTTGCGGGCCATCCTCAACTTTGGCCATACCTTTGGGCATGCCATTGAGGCCGGCATGGGTTATGGCGCCTGGCTGCATGGCGAAGCCGTGGGCTGCGGCATGGTCATGGCCGCCACGTTGTCGGAACGCCTGGGCCTGATCGACGCGGCTTTTGTGCAGCGCCTCAAACAATTGATCACGCGTGCCGGCTTGCCGGTGACCGGGCCGCAGCTCGATGAGAAGGACAACGCCGGCCGCTACCTGGAACTCATGCGTGTGGACAAGAAAGCCGAAGCCGGTGAAATCCGCTTTGTCGTGATCGAGGCACCGGGCCGGGCTGGCGTACGTGGCGCACCCGATGCGCTGGTGCGCGAGGTCATTGATGCTTGCTGCCTACGCCTGTGATCCGGCGCGTACGCGGGGCAGGCGGTACCCTGAGGCGCCAGCGCCGACGCGTACCGAGTACCAGCGTGATCGCGACCGTATCGTCCACTCCACCGCTTTTCGCCGGCTGGTCTACAAGACCCAGGTTTTCCTGAACCACGAAGGCGACCTGTTCCGCACCCGTCTGACGCATTCGCTGGAGGTCGCGCAACTGGGGCGCTCGATCGCCCGCTCGCTGGGCTTGAATGAGGATCTGGTCGAAGCCATTGCGCTGGCGCATGATCTCGGGCACACGCCGTTTGGCCATGTCGGGCAGGATGCGCTCAACGAGTGCATGACCGGACACGGTGGCTTCGAGCACAACCTGCAGAGCCTGCGCGTGGTGGACCAGCTCGAGGAGCGTTACCCGGCCTACGACGGACTGAACCTGACCTTTGAAACGCGCGAGGGTATCCTGAAGCACTGCTCTCGCGTGCACGCCGAGCAGCTGGAGGCGATGGAGCCGGGCGGCGTGGGTGCACGCTTCCTGGCGCGCACCCAACCCAGTCTGGAGGCGCAACTGTGCAACCTGGCCGATGAAATCGCCTACAACGCCCACGACATCGACGATGGCGTGCGGTCGGGCCTGATCACGCTGGAGCAACTCCAGTCGGTCGCCCTCTTCGAGGATTACCGGCTACAAGCCGTGCGGGCATATCCGCAGCTCCTGGAGGCCGGTGCCGGGCGCCGTCTGCTCTACGAGACCATACGCCGGATGCTGAGTGCACAGGTTTATGACGTGATCGAGGCGACACGCGATGGACTGGAGCGGGCCCGGCCGGCGAGCCCGGATGCCGTGCGCCTGCTGCCTTCGCTGGTGACTTTCAGCACCGGGATGCGCGAGTGTTCCATCGTGCTCAAGAAATTCCTGTTCCAGAATCTTTACCGCCACCCGAAGGTGATGCAGACCACCGGCCAGGCCCGTCAGGTGATCCAGGAGCTTTTCGATTGCTATCGGCAGGCGCCCCATGAGATGCAGTCGGGTCATGCTGCGCGTGCAGCACAGGCCAGGGAAGACACTGAGAGTGCCGTGCTGCGCGTGGTGGCGGACTACATCGCCGGCATGACCGACCGGTTTGCGGGCCGTGAGCATGAGCGGCTGACTGGCAAGAGCTTGTGGGCATGAAGCGGCAGGGCGTTCATCCGGCCTATGTGGTCATTGCCGCCGGCGTGGCCGCCGCCCTGCACGTGGGCAAGCTTTCGCCGGCACTGCCGGTCCTGGAGCAGGCGCTGGGCGTGACCCTGCTGCAGGCAGGTTTCCTCCTGTCCCTGGTCCAGCTGGCCGGGATGCTGCTGGGGCTGGCGGTCGGACTGGCGGCTGATGGTCTGGGGCTCAGGCGCAGCATGCTTGTGGGGCTCTTGCTGCTGTCTCTGGCTTCCTGGCTGGGCGGCTGGGCCCGGGAAGCCCACATGCTGCTGAGCCTGCGTGCGGTGGAAGGCCTGGGATTCCTGCTCGTTTCCATGCCGGCACCCAGCCTGATCCGTCATCTGGTGGAGCCCAGGCGCATGAGTGCCATGCTGGGGCTCTGGGGAGCTTATATGCCACTAGGCACGGCAACGGCCTTGCTGTGCGGTCCCCTGGTGATATCGCTGTTGGGCTGGGAGTCCTGGTGGTGGGGGCTGGGCGCGGTGACGCTGGCCATGGCCTGGTGGGTCTGGCAGGTGGTTCCTCCGGACATGCGGCATGCCCCGTCGGCTTCGGGCATCGGCTCGCCGCTAGGTGGTGGCTGGATCGCTCGCCTGCGCCAGACCCTCAGTGCGCCCGGTCCCTGGCTGGTGGCCATCAGCTTTGCCGTGTACTCGGGTCAGTGGCTGGCGGTGATCGGTTTTTTACCCACCATCTACGCCCAAGCCGGCGTTGCCGGGGGCGTCAGTGCCGTGTTGACCGCGCTGGTCGCAGCCGGCAACATGGTGGGCAATATTGTTTCAGGGCGCCTGCTCGGGCGTGGTGTGCGTGCGCAACGGCTGCTGTACATGGGTTTTGTGGTCATGGGCCTGGGGACACTGATGGCTTTTTTCGTCTGGCCACTTGCTGCAGGGGGTGAAGGCTTGCCGGCGACGGCGCGCTTCGTCGCCGTACTGCTTTTTTCCATGGTGGGGGGGGTGATACCCGGGACGCTGTTCTCATTGGCGGTGCGCCTGGCTCCCGGTGAGGGTACGGTTTCCACCACGGTCGGATGGATGCAGCAGTGGGCGTCCTTCGGCCAGTTCGCCGGACCGCCGCTGGTGGCCTGGGTGGCCAGTGGCGCGGGGGGCTGGCACTGGACCTGGGCCGTGACCGGCGCCTGTTCGGGCATCGGACTGCTGCTGGCCTGGCGCCTCGGGTCCTACAGGAGCCTGGCATGACCGCGTTGCAGCGCGGGCTTCCCCCAGGTTTCGCCGAAACCGTCCAGCACGATATGCAGGTCTGGCTGGAGCGTGCCGTGATCGGGCTCAACCTCTGTCCTTTTGCCAAGAGCGTACATGTCAAGGGGCAGATCCACTGGGTCGTGAGTCCCGCCCGCGAGGTGGAGGAGGTGCGACGTGACTTGAAGCGTGAGCTGCAGGATCTGCAGGCCAGTGAGCCCGCGCAGCGGGACACCACGGTGCTGGTATTGCCCCTGTGTTTCGATGAATTCATCGAGTTCAATGATTTTCTGACGGAGGCCGACGCGGTGCTGGCTGCTCTGGGCTTGCAGGGTGAACTGCAGATTGCCAGTTTTCATCCGCAATTCCAGTTTGCCGGCACGGATGTGGACGACATCACCAACTGCACCAATCGCGCACCCTATCCAGCCCTGCACCTCCTGCGCGAGGCAAGCATAGACCGTGCTGTGGAGGCTTTTCCCGAGGCGGAGACCATCTATGAGAAAAACATGCAGCTGCTGGAACAACTGGGCCCCGACGGCTGGGATGCGCTGGGGATACGTCGCCACGCCCACGACGCCGGGCCCGAGAATGAAAACGGGGATAAGGCGTGAAACATGAACAGCACAAAGGGCGTAAGCCCGCCACGGCGCAGGGGGGGGCGGCCCAGCCCTTGGCGCCTGAAATCCGGCCCGGTCAGTCCATCGATTTGCTCAAGGAGTTGCACATCCTGACGCGCGAGGGCAAGCTCAACCAGGATTCCCGGCGCAAGCTCAAGCAGGTCTACCACCTCTTCCATTTCATCGAGGAGCTGTTGCAGGACCTGCTGGCACAGCGT
This sequence comes from uncultured Hylemonella sp., assembly GCA_963513295.1. Lineage (GTDB taxonomy): Bacteria > Pseudomonadota > Gammaproteobacteria > Burkholderiales > Burkholderiaceae_C > Hylemonella. The sequence continues at coordinate 18,153 of CAUPQO010000006.1, read as the reverse complement.
AAGGCCGGTGGGGAGCAGCAGGCAGGAATCACCCTGGCCGACCATGGTGCCGGCAAGTCCTATCTGGGTTTCATCATCTACGACCTGTTCTTCAGGCAGAACCCCAGCGGGCATGTCTATGGCATCGAGACCCGGCCGGAACTGGTGCAGAAGTCGCGTGAACTGGCCGCGCGGCTGGGTTTTACGCGCATGTCCTTTCTCAACCTCAGCGTGGCCGAGTCCATGCGGGCCGGTGAATTGCCCGAGCGCATCGACATCGTGACCGCCTTGCACGCCTGTGACACGGCCACCGATGACGCCATTGCTTTCGGCCTGCAGAAACAGGCCCGTTACATGGTGCTGGTGCCCTGCTGCCAGGCCGAAGTGGCTCGAACGCTGAACTCAGGCAAGGCCTTGTCCCTGTCGCGTACCCCGCTGGCCGAATTGTGGCGGCATCCCCTGCATACCCGGGAACTGGGCAGCCAGATCACCAATGTGCTGCGCTGCCTTTACCTGGAAGCCATGGGCTACCAAGTGAGCGTGACGGAACTCGTGGGCTGGGAACACAGTCTCAAGAATGAACTCATCATTGCTCGGTACACCGGGCAGCGCAAGCGTGCTGCGGCCCAGCGCCTGCGGGCGATACTGGAGGAGTTCGGATTGACGGACCTGCTGCAAAGCCGCTTCCGTTTGCCGGAGGGTCAACCGCCAGTGCCCGCCGGCGTTGTCTGAAGATGGCCTGACAGTGCCGGCATGCAATTTTATTGAGGATGGAATCATGAAGAAGCTTTGGATGTGGGGTTTCGTGCTGGCGCTGGCAGGTTGTGCCAGTAGCAGCCCGGATGTCATCCAGCGTGGCGATGCCCAGCGCCTGTCAAGCGTGGTCGACGCGGTGGTGCTTTCAGTGCGTACCGTGACGGTCGAGGGCAGCCAGTCAGGTGTGGGTGCGGCCGCCGGTGGGGCGGTGGGCGGCATCGCCGGTTATGGCGCCGGGGGCAGCCAGCGCGAGGCGCAGATCATCGGCATCCTGGGGGCCACGGCCGGTGCCGTGGCGGGCAACGTGATCGAGCGGGCAGGCACCCGGGAAGAAGCCTATGAAATCCTGGTGCAACTCAAGAACGGCGAGCGGCGTGCCATCGTGCAAGCCAAGGGCACCGAGGTCTTTCAGCCCGGCGACCCGGTGATCCTGATCACCACCAGCGGCAAGGTGCGCGTCACGAAGGCGCCCAAGCAGTAATCGGGGTCAGATCCAATCTATGATGCTGCGGTCACCACGTCGCAGCATCATGGCCCGTCTCCCTCGACTCAGCATCACCGCCTATCCGCACCACGTTGTCCAGCGGGGCAACAATGGGCAGGCCATCTTTCTGTCGGATCAGGACCGGCTTCAGATGCTGGACTTGCTGGAGTCCCAGGCCCAGCTGTGTGAGGTCGCCGTCCACGCCTATGTGCTGATGGACAACCATTTTCATCTGCTGCTGACGCCTCGGACGGCAGACGGCCTGTCCCGGCTGATGCAGGCCATAGGGCGCCGTTATGTGCGCTACTTCAACGACCGCCACGGCCGCACGGGCACGCTCTGGGAAGGTCGCTATAAATCCACGCTGATCGAGGCCGAGACTTATCTGCTGGCATGCATGGCCTATATCGATCTCAATCCGGTGCGCGCCGGGCTGGTGGGGCAGGCGCGCGACTATCCCTGGTCCAGCCACGCCCATTACGCCGGCCTGCGTGGTGATCGTCTGGTCACGCCGCATCCGCTGTATTGGGGGTTGGGCAATACCCCTTTTGCCCGGGAAGCGGCTTACACGCGCCTGGTGCAGGAGGGGCTGTCTTTGTCCCAGCAGCAGGCCTTGACCGAATCCGTGCTCAAGGGCTGGGCGCTCGGCAGCCCGGCCTTCGTGGATGAACTCCAGAAAAAAACACCGCGCCGACTCAGCAAATCCCGTGCGGGGCGGCCAGTTTCCAAGTCGGCCTCAGTTTGAGCGCCGGAGGTGGAGGGCCTGTCACGGCTTCCCGCTAGTCTTTGTTATGTCCCTAATTATCGAATGAATAAAAAATTCAAAAATTAATGAGAATCTGACCCTGATTATTTTTCTTGGAAATATTGTTGCGCTGCACTATGCTTACGACCCCTGCGAAATATTTAGGAGTGCGCCATGACCACGGCTGCCGAGATTAAGCATCTCCAAGAAAACGGTTTGTATTCGAGCGCCAACGAACACGACGCCTGTGGCGTGGGTTTCGTGGCCCATATCAAAGGCCACAAGAGCCACGACATCGTCCAGGGCGCACTCAAGATCCTCGAAAACCTGGACCATCGTGGTGCGGTGGGCGCAGACAAGCTGATGGGCGACGGCGCCGGCATCCTGATCCAGTTGCCCGACACCCTCTACCGCGAGGAAATGGCCAAGCAAGGTGTGACCCTGCCGCCGCCCGGTGAATACGGCGTGGGCATGATCTTCCTGCCCAAGGAACACGCCTCGCGTCTGGCCTGCGAGCAGGAGATGGAGCGCGCGATCAAGGCCGAAGGCCAGGTGCTGCTGGGTTGGCGCGACGTGCCGGTCAACCGCGACATGCCCATGTCACCCACCGTGCGCGAGAAGGAGCCGGTGCTGCGGCAGATCTTCATCGGCCGTGGCAGCGATGTCATCGTGCAGGATGCGCTGGAGCGCAAGCTGTTCGTGATCCGCAAGACCGCCAGCGCCGCCATCCAGAACCTGCAACTCAAGCACAGCAAGGAATACTACGTTCCGAGCATGTCCAGCCGCACCGTGGTCTACAAGGGCTTGCTGCTGGCCGATCAGGTTGGAACTTACTACCATGACCTGCAGGACAAGCGATGCATCTCCGCACTGGGTCTGGTGCATCAGCGCTTCTCCACCAACACCTTCCCGGAGTGGCCGCTGGCCCACCCCTACCGTTATGTTGCCCACAACGGCGAGATCAATACGGTCAAGGGCAACTACAACTGGATGAAGGCGCGTGAAGGCGTGATGTCCTCGCCCGTGCTGGGCAACGACCTGCAGAAGCTCTACCCGATCAGCTTCGCCGGCCAGTCCGACACTGCCACCTTCGACAATTGCCTGGAACTGCTGACCATGGCCGGCTACCCTATCAGCCAGGCCGTGATGATGATGATTCCCGAACCCTGGGAACAGCACACCACCATGGACGAGCGCCGCAAGGCCTTCTACGAATACCACGCCGCCATGCTGGAGCCCTGGGACGGCCCGGCCTCCATCGTGTTCACCGACGGCCGCCAGATCGGCGCCACGCTGGACCGCAATGGCCTGCGCCCTTCGCGCTACTGCATCACCGATGACGACCTCGTGATCATGGGTTCCGAGTCCGGCGTGCTGCCGGTGCCCGAGAACAAGATCGTGCGCAAGTGGCGCCTGCAGCCCGGCAAGATGTTCCTGATCGATCTGGAGCAGGGCCGCATGATTGACGACGAGGAACTCAAGGCCAGCCTCGCCAACAGCAAGCCCTACAAGCAGTGGATCGAGAACCTGCGCATCAAGCTCGACGACGTCGAGACCGGCGCTGCCGAACTGCCCAAGGCCGAAGCAGCCAGCCTGCTGGACCGCCAGCAGGCCTTCGGCATGACACAGGAAGACATCAAGTTCCTGATGGCCCCGATGGCCGTGAATGGCGAGGAGGGCATCGGCTCCATGGGCAACGACAGCCCGCTGGCCGTGCTGTCCGACAAGAACAAGCCCCTGTACAACTACTTCAAGCAGCTGTTCGCCCAGGTGACCAACCCGCCGATCGACCCGATCCGCGAAGCCATCGTGATGTCGCTGGTGTCCTTCATCGGCCCCAAGCCGAATTTGCTCGACATCAACCAAGTCAACCCGCCCATGCGTCTCGAGGTGAGCCAGCCCATCCTGGACTTCTCGGACATGGCCAAGCTGCGCAACATCGAGGCCACGACCCAGGGCAAGTTCCGCAGCGCCACGCTGGACATCACTTATCCGCTGGTATGGGGCCGCGAGGGTGTGGAGGCCAAGCTGGCTTCGCTGTGCGCCGAAGCGGTGGACGCGATCAAGGGCGGCAAGAACATCCTCATCATCAGCGACCGCGCGGTCAGTGCCACCCAGGTAGCCATTCCTGCACTGCTGGCCCTGTCGGCCATCCACCAGCACCTGGTCCGCGAGGGTCTGCGTACCTCGGCCGGCCTGGTGGTCGAAACCGGGACCGCACGTGAAGTGCATCACTTCGCCGTGCTGGCGGGATATGGCGCCGAGGCGGTCCACCCCTATCTGGCCATGGAAAGCCTGGCGGCCATGCATCAGGATCTGCCGGGCGACCTGAGCGCCGACAAGGCCATCTATAACTACATCAAGGCGATCGGCAAGGGCCTGTCCAAGATCATGTCCAAGATGGGCGTGTCGACCTACATGAGCTACTGCGGCGCCCAGTTGTTCGAGGCTATCGGCATCAACGACGAGACCATCGAGAAGTATTTCACCGGCACCCCCAGCCGCGTGGGTGGCATCGGCGTGTTCGAGATGGCCGAGGAAGCCATCCGCAAGCACAAGGCCGCCTACGGCAACGACCCGGTGCTGGCCACCATGCTGGACACCGGCGGCGAATACGCCTGGCGCGCGCGTGGCGAAGAGCACATGTGGACGCCCGACGCCAGTGCCAAGCTGCAGCACAGCACGCGTGCCAACAGCTTCAGCACCTACAAGGAATACGCGCAGATCATCAACGACCAGAGCAAGCGGCACATGACGCTGCGCGGCCTGTTCGAGTTCAAGCTGGATCCGGCCAAGGCCATTCCGGTCGAGGACGTCGAGCCGGCCAGCGAGATCGTCAAGCGTTTTGCCACCGGCGCCATGTCCCTGGGCTCCATCTCGACCGAGGCCCATGCCACGCTGGCCGTGGCCATGAACCGCATTGGCGGCAAGAGCAATACCGGTGAAGGCGGTGAGGACCCGGCGCGATACCGCAATGAACTCAAGGGCATCCCGATCAAGAAGGGTGAAACCCTCAAGAGCGTGATCGGTGACGCGCAGGTGGAGGTCGACCTGCCTTTGCAGGACGGGGATTCGTTGCGCTCCAAGATCAAGCAGGTGGCTTCGGGTCGCTTCGGCGTCACCGCGGAATACCTTTCGAGCTCGGACCAGATCCAGATCAAGATGGCCCAGGGCGCCAAGCCGGGCGAAGGCGGCCAGCTGCCGGGCGGCAAGGTGTCCGAGTACATCGGCAAGCTGCGTTATTCCGTCCCGGGTGTGGGTCTGATCTCGCCGCCGCCGCACCACGACATCTACTCGATCGAGGATCTGGCCCAGCTGATCCACGACCTGAAGAACGTGGCGCCGCACGCCAGCATCAGCGTCAAGCTGGTGTCCGAGATCGGTGTGGGCACCATCGCTGCAGGCGTGGCCAAGTGCAAGAGTGATCACGTCGTGATCGCAGGCCACGACGGCGGCACGGGCGCCTCGCCCTGGTCCTCCATCAAGCACGCCGGCAGTCCCTGGGAAATCGGCCTGGCCGAGACCCAACAGACCCTGGTGCTCAACCGCCTGCGCGGCCGCATCCGTGTGCAGGCCGACGGCCAGATGAAAACCGGCCGCGACGTGGCCATCGGCGCCCTGCTGGGAGCGGACGAGTTCGGTTTCGCGACCGCGCCGCTGGTGGTCGAGGGCTGCATCATGATGCGCAAGTGCCACCTGAACACCTGCCCGGTGGGTGTGGCCACGCAGGACCCGGTGCTGCGCAAGAAGTTCTCGGGCAAGCCCGAGCACGTGGTGAACTTCTTCTTCTTCATCGCCGAGGAAGTGCGCCAGATCATGGCCCAGCTGGGCATCCGCAAGTTCGACGAGATGATCGGCCGCGCCGACCTGCTCGACGTGCGCAAGGGCCTGGAGCACTGGAAGGCCCGTGGCCTGGACTTCAGCCGTCTGTTCGCAATGCCCATCGTGCCCACCGGCGTGCCCCGTTTCCATGTGGCCGAGCAGGAGCACGGTCTGGAAAAGAGCCTGGACCGCGTGCTGATCGAGAAATCCCGGGCTGCCATCGACAAGGGAGAGAAGGTCCAGTTCATGGAGGTGGTGCGCAACGTCAACCGTTCGGTGGGCGCCATGCTCTCGGGCGCACTGACCAAGGTGCACCCGGAAGGGCTGACCGACGACACCCTGCGCATCCAGCTCGAAGGCACGGGCGGCCAGTCCTTCGGTGCCTTCCTGGCGCGCGGCATCACGCTCTATCTGATCGGTGATGCCAACGACTACACCGGCAAGGGCTTGTCGGGCGGCCGCATCGTGGTGCGCCCGAGCATCGATTTCCGCGGTGAGTCCACTCGCAACATCATCGTGGGCAACACCGTGATGTACGGCGCGACCAGTGGTGAGGCCTTCTTCAGCGGCGTGGCCGGCGAGCGTTTCGCCGTGCGCCTGTCGGGCGCCAATGCGGTGGTCGAAGGCACAGGTGACCACGGCTGCGAGTACATGACGGGTGGCACGGTGGCCGTGCTGGGCAAGACCGGCCGCAACTTCGCCGCCGGCATGAGCGGCGGCCTAGCTTATGTCTACGACGAAGACGGCCAGTTCGCCGCGCGCTGCAACACCGCCATGGTGTCGCTGGACAAGGTGCTGCCAGCGGCTGAGCAGGAAAAGAATATCCCGCGCGCCATCTGGCACCGTGACCAGACCGACGAGGCCCAGCTCAAGAAGCTGCTGGAAGACCACCACCGCTGGACCGGCAGCAAGCGCGCACGCGAGCTGCTGGACCACTGGAGCGAGGCCCGTGCCAAGTTCGTCAAGGTGTTCCCGAACGAGTACAAGCGTGCCCTGGGCGAGATCAACGCCAGGAAGGCTGACGCTGCTCCGGCCAAGGTGGCGGCCAAGAAAGAAGCCGCTGCGGCCAAGTAAGAAGAAGGACGAAGGAAAGAATCATGGGAAAAGTCACCGGCTTCATGGAGTACGAGCGCATTGAGGAGGGCTACGAGCCCGTAGCGAAGCGTGTCAAGACCTACAAGGAATTCGTGATTGGCCTGAGCGATGAGCAGGCCAAGGTGCAGGGGGCACGCTGCATGGATTGCGGCACGCCTTTCTGCAACAGCGGGTGCCCGGTCAACAACATCATTCCGGACTTCAACGACCTGGTCTACCGGGGCGACTGGAAGAACGCGATCGAGGTGCTGCATTCGACCAACAACTTCCCCGATTTTACGGGCCGTGTCTGCCCGGCACCTTGCGAGGCGGCCTGCACGCTCAACATCAACAACGATGCAGTGGGCATCAAGTCGATCGAGCACGCCATCATCGACAAGGCCTGGGAACAGGGTTGGGTCAAGCCGCAGCCGGCTGCCGTGAAGACCGGCAAGAAGATCGCCGTCGTCGGCTCGGGCCCGGCCGGCATGGCGGCCGCCCAGCAGCTGGCACGTGCCGGCCACGCCGTGACCGTGTTCGAGAAGAACGACACCATCGGTGGCCTGCTGCGCTTCGGCATCCCGGACTTCAAGTTCGACAAGTCGCACATCGACCGCCGGGTGAAGCAGATGGAAGCTGAGGGTGTGGTGTTCAAGACCAACGTCATGGTCGGCGAACTGCCCAAGGACTCCAAGGTCACCAACTGGGCCAAGGAAACGATCAGCCCCGCGCAGCTCCAGAAGGAGTTTGATGCGGTCGTGCTCGCCGGTGGCGCCGAGCAGTCGCGTGACCTGCCAGTGCCGGGGCGTGACCTTGATGGCATCCATTTCGCCATGGAGTTCCTGCCGATGCAGAACCGCGTCAACGCGGGCGGCAAGGTCAAGGACCAGATCATGGCCACGGGCAAACACGTCATCGTGATCGGCGGCGGTGACACCGGCTCCGACTGTGTGGGCACCAGCAACCGCCATGGCGCGGCCAGTGTGACCCAGTTCGAAGTGATGCCGCAGCCGCCCGAGCAGGAGAACAAGCCCCTGGTCTGGCCCTACTGGCCGCTCAAGTTGCGCACCAGTTCCAGCCATGAAGAAGGCTGCGCCCGCGAGTTCGCCGTCTCGACCAAGGAATTCATCGGCAAGAACGGCAAGGTCACGGGCCTCAAGACCGTGCACGTCGAGTTCAAGGACGGCAAGTTCGTCGAGATTCCCGGCACCGAGAAGGAATACAAGGCCGACCTCGTGCTGCTGGCCATGGGTTTCGTGAGCCCGGTGGCGACCATCCTGGACGCTTTCGGCGTGAGCAAGGACGGCCGTGGCAACGCCAAGGCCAGCACGGACTTCCAGGGTGGTTACGTCACCAGCGCCCCCAAGGTCTTTGCCGCCGGCGACATCCGCCGCGGCCAGAGCCTGGTGGTGTGGGCGATTCGGGAAGGCCGCCAGGCTGCCCGGGCCGTCGATGAGTTTCTGATGGGTAGCAGCACCCTTCCGCGCTAGGCGGTCTTCCCGAATCGCCCGATGGGCGCAACAGGAATGGCGGGCTGGTCGCCCGCCATGCGCGAGGGTAGCCAGGCTGCGCGTGCGCTTGACGAGTTCCTCATGGGTGCCAGCACCTTGGCGCACTGACACAGTACTTTGCCGTATGATGCAAGAGCCGGAACAAACCGGCTTTTGCATTTTTATGGCTGCATCATCAGATACCTCCCTGGTCGAGCTGCGTAACGTCACCTTTGGCTACAGTGACCGTGTCATTCTGGACAAGGTCAGCCTGAGCGTGCCGCGTGGCAAGGTCACCGCCCTGATGGGCGCCTCCGGTGGCGGCAAGACCACCGTCCTGCGCCTGATCGGTGGGCAGAACCGCGCCCAGGAGGGCGAGGTGCTGTTCGATGGTGAGGACGTGACGCGCATGGATCCGCAGCAGCTCTACGTGGCACGGCGCCGCATGGGCATGCTGTTCCAGTTCGGTGCCTTGTTTGCCGACCTCAGCGTCCTGGAGAACGTCGCCTTTCCGCTGCGCGAACATACCGATCTGACCGAAGAGTTGCTGCGTGATGTCGTGCTGATGAAACTCAATGCCGTCGGTCTGCGCGGTGCGCGTGACCTGATGCCCAGCGAGGTGTCCGGCGGCATGGCACGGCGTGTCGCGCTGGCACGCGCCATCGTGCTGGACCCCGAACTGGTGATGTATGACGAGCCCTTCGCCGGCCTGGACCCGATCTCCCTGGGGACGGCGGCCCAGCTCATCCGTCGACTCAACGACAGCCTGGGCATCACCAGCATCGTCGTTTCGCATGATCTGGAGGAAACCTTCCAGATCGCCGACAAGGTGGTGATCCTGGCCAATGGCGGCATTGCAGCCCAGGGCACGCCCGATGAGGTGAAGCGATCCACCGATCCGCTGGTGCAGCAGTTCGTGCAGGCCCAGGCCGAGGGGCCGGTGCATTTTCACTACCCGGGCCCCACAGTAGAGCAGGATTTTGGCGGGGAGGCCGCATGAGCTGGTGGCGACCGTCGGATGTGGGGTATGCCGTGCGCCGCAAGCTGGGCGACATGGGCTATGGTGCTCGCCTCTTCCTGCGTCTGCTGCAGCTGGCGGGCCCCACCTTCAGGCGTTTCAGTCTGGTCCGTGACCAGGTGCACCTGCTGGGCAACCACTCGCTGGCCATCATCGTGGTGTCTGGCCTGTTCGTCGGTTTCGTGCTGGGCCTGCAGGGTTATTACATCCTGGTGGACTTCGGCTCGGACGAGGCCCTGGGCCAGATGGTGGCGCTGAGCCTGGTCCGTGAACTCGGCCCCGTGGTGGCCGCCCTGCTGTTTGCCGGGCGGGCTGGCACGTCGCTGACGGCCGAGATCGGCCTGATGAAGGCCGGTGAGCAGTTGAGCGCCATGGAGATGATGGCGGTGGATCCGATCCGCCGCATTCTGGCGCCACGCTTCTGGGGCGGCGTGATCGCCATGCCCCTGCTGGCTGCCGTCTTCAGCGCAGTGGGTGTGATGGGGGGCTGGCTGGTTGGCGTGGTCATGATCGGCATCGACCCCGGCGCCTTCTGGAGCCAGATGCAGGGTGGAGTGGATGTCTGGCAGGACGTGGGCAACGGCGTCGTCAAGAGCATCGTGTTCGGTTTCACGGTCACCTTTGTCGCCTTGCTGCAAGGTTATGAGGCGCAGGCCACGCCTGAAGGGGTAGCGAGTGCCACCACGCGGACGGTGGTGATGGCCTCGCTGGCAGTTCTGGGTCTGGACTTCATCCTGACCGCCATGATGTTTACGATTTGAGGAGAGTGTGGTGCAACGCTCAAGAAATGATCTCTGGGTCGGTCTGTTTGTCCTGATCGGCGCGGCCGCCATCCTGTTCCTGGCGCTGCAGGCGGCCAATCTGCTCAGCCTGAGCTTCCAGAGCACCTACCGGGTCGAAGCGCGCTTCGACAATATCGGCGGCCTCAAGCCCAAGTCGGCCGTGCGCAGTGGCGGTGTGGTCGTCGGTCGGGTCGAGGCCATCAGCTTCGATGACAGGACCTTCCAGGCGCGGGTGGTCCTGGCCCTGGAGAGCCGCTACAAGTTTCCCAAGGACAGCTCGCTCAAGATCCTGACCAGCGGCCTGCTGGGTGACCAGTACATCGGTGTCGAAGCCGGTGCCGAGGAAAAGGTCCTGGTGGCCGGCGACGTGATCACCTCCACCCAGTCCGCCATCGTGCTGGAAAACCTGATCGGTCAATTCATCTACAACAAGTCGGCTGAGGGCGCTGGGCCGAACGCGGCCAAGAAATGACATTGCCGGATCGTTCAGCTCAGGGCGGGCAAGTCCTGCTGTCCTGGTTCTTGCGGCTGCAGATCCTGGTGCTGGGTCTGCTGCTTGCTGGTTGTGCCACCGGTCCGCAGGCCAATCCCGCCGACCCGCTTGAGCCCTGGAACCGCGGTGTCTACCAGTTCAACGACACGCTCGACCGCGCCGTGCTCAAACCTGTGGCCACGGTCTATCAGGACTCGGTGCCGGAGATGCTGCGCAGGGGTGTCGGCAATTTTTTCGGCAACCTGGAAGATGCATGGACCACGCTCAATGGCGTCCTGCAATTGAAGGGCCAGGTGGCCGGTGAAAGCTTCACCCGTTTCTGGGTCAACACCTTCTTCGGCATCGGCGGCGTGCTGGACGTGGCCAGCGAAATGCAGATCCCGCGTCATAACGAGGATTTCGGCCAGACCCTGGGCTATTGGGGCGTGGGGGCTGGGCCTTATGTGGTGCTGCCCCTGCTGGGGCCTTCCACGGTGCGCGACACGGCGGCGCTGCCGGCGGAGTGGCGCGGAGACATCGTGAGCTATATCGAGGATGTGCCCACGCGCAACACGCTGGCCGCTGTCCGTGTGGTGCACAGGCGCGCGCGCCTGCTGAAGCAGGAGGGCTTGCTTGAAGACGCTGCGCTGGACAAATATACTTTCCTGCGCGATGCCTATCTGCAGCACCGGCGTAATCTCGTTTACGACGGGGAACCCCCGGAGGAGCCGATGATCGAAGATGAGGCGCCCGACGAGAGGGAGCCCGCCAGGTGAGCCATGTCGGCTGGTTGCAGACGGCAGGCGTTAAGGTTATGAGGAATGGGTCGGCGCCCGGCCGGCACATGGCCAGTGTTCTGGAGTGTTACACCATGCAAAGACGAGTTTTCCACCGCCTGCTGGCTGCCTGTGCCGGCGCGGCTGTTTTCCTGGCGCAGGCGCTGACGCCCGCCTGGGCGGCCGAGGAGGGCGCCGATGTCATGATCCTGAAGCTGTCTAACGAGGTGCTCGACAGCATCAAGGCCGATGCAGCGATCAAGGGCGGCGACATCAATCGCCTGATCACCCTGGTCGACAGCAAGATCATGCCGAATGTGAATTTCCAGCGTATGACGGCGGCCTCGGTCGGCCCCGGCTGGCGCCAGGCCAGCCCTGAGCAGAAGAAGCGCCTGCAGGAGGAATACAAGATCCTGCTGGTGCGCACCTATGCCGGTGCGCTTTCGCAGGTCAACGACATGACCGTGTCGCTCAAGCCCATGCGTGCAGCGCCCGAGGACAAGGAAGTCGTGGTCCGCACGGAAGTCAGGGGCAAGGGCAACCCCGAGCCCGTGCAACTGGATTACCGCCTGGAGAAAACCCCGGGCGAAGGCCGCGGCTGGAAGATCTACAACCTCAACGTCATGGGCGTCTGGCTGGTGGAGACCTACCGCAGCCAGTTTGCCCAGGAAGTACATGCCAAGGGCATCGACGGCCTGATCGCCTCGCTGGTCGAGCGCAACAAGGCCAACGCCAAGAAAGCCTGAGCATGCTGGTCCTGCCCTCTGAACTCACCCACAAGCAGGCCTCGGCCTGCCTGCGCATGCTGGTGCAAGGACTGCCGTCCCAGACCGGTCCGGCGGTGGTGGTGGATGCCGCCTCGCTCACGCGTTTCGATTCCTCGGCGCTGGCGGTGCTGCTGGAATTCCGGCGTGCCAGCGTGGCGCTGGGCAAGGGCTTCGAAATCCGTAGCCTCTCGTCCCGGCTGGTCGATCTGGCACGCCTGTACGGGGTCGCCGAACTGCTGTTGCCGGCCGCCTGAGCCCGGGGTCTCTCCCGACCGCCTAAAATAGCGGGTTCCCATGCCCGCCATCTCCTTCCAGTCCGTCTCCCGGCACTACCCGCTCGCCCGCGGTCCCAAGGGCGCCACCTTCGCCGCTCTGGACGATGTCAGCCTGGACATCGAGCAGGGCGAATTTTTTGGCCTGCTCGGGCCCAATGGCGCCGGCAAGACCACCCTGATCAGCATCCTGGCTGGCTTGGTGCGTGCCAGCAGCGGCAAAGTCTCCGTGCTGGGCCACGATGTGCAGGCCGACTACGCGCAGGCACGCAAGCTGCTCGGCGTGGTGCCGCAGGAGCTGGTGTTCGACCCCTTCTTCAATGTGCGCGAGACGCTGCGCATCCAGTCCGGCTACTTTGGTGTCAAGAACAACGACGCCTGGATCGACGAACTGCTGGACAGCCTGGGCTTGGCCGACAAGGCCCAGGCCAATATGCGCCAGCTCTCCGGCGGCATGAAGCGGCGCGTGCTGGTGGCCCAGGCCCTGGTGCACAAGCCGCCGGTCATCGTGCTGGACGAGCCCACCGCCGGCGTGGACGTGGAGTTGCGCCAGACCCTGTGGGCTTTCATCTCGCGTTTGAACAAGCAGGGCCACACGGTGCTGTTGACCACGCACTACTTGGAGGAGGCAGAGGCTCTGTGCGGCCGCATTGCCATGCTCAAGACGGGTCGGGTGGTGGCGCTGGAGCGCACCAGCGAGTTGCTCAAGACCGCGTCCAGCCATGTGCTGCGCATGAAGATCGAGGGCCAGCTACCGGCCGACTTGGCCGCGCAGGCGCGGGTGACCGGACGCATCGTGCAGTTCCCGGCGCATGACGCGCGCGAGATCGAGAGCTATCTGGCAGCCGTGCGCGAGGCCGGGGTGATCGTGGACGATGTCGAGATCACCAAGGCCGATCTGGAAGACGTCTTCCTCCAGGTGATGGGAGACAAGAAATGAGCGGTTGGCAGACCCTGCTGTACAAGGAAGTGCTGCGCTTCTGGAAGGTCAGCTTCCAGACCATTGCCGCGCCGGTGCTGACAGCCGTGCTCTACCTGCTGATCTTCGGCCATGTGCTGGAAGACCACGTCAAGGTCTACGACCGCATCGGCTACACCGCCTTCCTCATTCCGGGGTTGGTGATGATGAGCGTGCTGCAGAATGCCTTTGCCAACAGCTCGTCCTCGCTGATCCAGAGCAAGATCATGGGCAACCTGGTCTTCTTGCTGCTCACGCCCCTGTCGCACTGGGCCTGGTACCTGGCCTATGTCGGCTCTTCGGTGCTGCGTGGCCTGGTGGTGGGAACGGGGGTGTTCCTGGTGACCTTCTGGTTCACCGACCTGAGTGTGCAGGCGCCGCTGTGGATCCTGGTCTTCGCGGTGCTGGGCGCGGCCCTGCTGGGCTCGCTGGGCCTGATTGCCGGCCTGTGGGCCGAGAAGTTCGACCAGCTCGCGGCCTTCCAGAACTTCGTCATCATGCCCATGACCTTCCTCAGCGGCGTGTTCTATTCCATCCACTCGCTGCCGGCCTTCTGGCAGGGGGTGAGCCATCTCAACCCCTTTTTCTACATGATCGACGGCTTTCGCCATGGCTTCTTCGGTGTCAGCGATGTGTCGCCCTGGCTGAGCCTGGCCATCGTCAGTACTGCCCTCATCGTTGTGGGTGGCCTGGCGGTGCACCTGCTACGCACCGGTTACAAGATTCGAGGCTGAGAACATGACTTCTGACGAACTGCAATCCATCATCGCGGCGGGGCTGAAATGTGAGCATATCGAGCTCACCGGGGACGGCCGCCACTGGTATGCCACCATCGTGTCGCCGGAGTTCGAGGGCAAGCGGGCCATCCAGCGCCACCAGCGCGTCTACGCCACGCTGGGCCAGAAGATGCACACCGACGAGGTGCATGCCTTGTCGATGAAAACCTATACGCCGGCCGAATGGGCGGCGCAACCCAGGTGACTTTCCATGGATAAATTGCTGATACGTGGTGGCCGCGAGTTGCGCGGCGAGGTGCCGATTTCCGGCGCCAAGAACGCCACCTTGCCCGAGTTGTGTGCGGCCCTGCTGACGGCACAGCCGGTGACCCTGCTCAACGTGCCGCGTCTGCAGGACGTGGCCACCATGCTCAAGCTGATCCGCAACATGGGTGTGAGCGTCGAGCAGTCGGCCGACGGCGCGGTACGCATCGACGCGGCCCGGCTGAGTTCGCCCGAGGCACCCTATGAGCTGGTCAAGACCATGCGCGCTTCGGTGCTGGCGTTGGGGCCGCTGCTGGCGCGTTTCGGCGAGGCCACGGTCTCGCTGCCCGGCGGCTGTGCCATCGGCTCGCGTCCGGTGGACCAGCACATCAAGGGCCTGACGGCCATGGGGGCTGAGATCACGGTCGAGCATGGTTACATGATCGCCAAATTGCCCAAGGGCAGGAAACGCCTGCAGGGCGCGCGCATCACGACCGACATGGTCACCGTCACGGGCACCGAGAACCTGCTGATGGCGGCGACCCTGGCCGAAGGCGAGACCATACTGGAAAACGCGGCACAGGAGCCGGAGATTCCGGATCTGGCCGAAATGCTCATCAAGATGGGCGCCAGGATCGAGGGGCACGGTATCAGCCGCATCCGCATCCAGGGCGTGGAGGCCTTGCGCGGCTGTGAGCATCAGGTGGTGGCCGACCGCATAGAGGCAGGCACCTTCCTGTGAGCAGTGGCTGCCACGGGGGGCGATGTGGTGCTCAAACATGGGCGTGCCGACCACCTGGACGCCGTGATCGAGAAGCTGGTGGCTGCGGGCGCCACGGTGACCGCCTTGCCTGAGGGCATCCGCGTGCAGTCGCAGGGCCGCCTGCAGGCGCAGAGTTTCCGTACCACCGAGTACCCGGGGTTCCCCACCGACATGCAAGCCCAGTTCATGGCGCTCAACTGCATCGCCCAGGGCACGGCCAAGGTGACCGAGACCATCTTCGAAAACCGTTTCATGCACGTCAACGAGCTGGTGCGCCTGGGCGCCAGGATCCAGATCGATGGCAAGGTGGCCGTGGTCGAAGGCGTGGAGCATCTCTCGGGCGCCACTGTCATGGCCACGGACCTGCGGGCCTCGGCCAGCCTGGTGATCGCCGGCCTGGTGGCTGAAGGCGAGACCGTGGTAGACCGCATCTATCATCTGGATAGGGGGTATGACCGCATGGAAGCCAAGCTGGCGGCCATCGGCGCGGACATCGAGCGTATCAAGTGAGAAAATGACCAAATGATCACGCTCGCCCTCTCCAAAGGTCGCATCTTCGACGAGACCCTGCCGTTGCTCAAGGCGGCCGGCATCGAGGTGCTGGACGATCCCGAGAAAACCCGCAAGCTCATCCTGGCCACCAACCAGCCCGAGGTGCGCGTGGTGCTGGTGCGTGCCACCGATGTACCGACCTATGTGCAGTACGGCGGCGCCGATCTGGGCATCACCGGCCTGGACACGCTGCTGGAGCACGGCATGGAATGGGGCGGCGCTGCGAGCAGCGCGGGCCTGTACCAGCCGCTGGACCTGCAGATCGCGAAGTGCCGCGTGAGCGTGGCCGTTCGCGAGGGTTATGACTACGCGGCCGCCGTGCGCCAGGGCGCACGCCTGCGTGTGGCCACCAAGTACGTGGCCATCGCGCGCGAATTCTTTGCCGCCAAGGGTGTGCACGTGGACCTGATCAAGCTCTACGGCAGCATGGAGCTGGCGCCGCTGACCGGCTTGGCCGATGCCATCGTTGACCTGGTCTCCACCGGCAACACGCTCAAGGCCAACCATCTGGTCGAGGTCGAGCGCATCATGGACATCAGTTCGCGCCTGGTGGTCAACCAGGCCGCCCTCAAGCTCAAGCGCGAGCCGATCCGCCGCATCATCGACGCCTTCGGCCTGGCCCTGGGGCAGCCATGAGCCTGGCAGCCCGCCCCCTGCGCCTGTCCACCGCGCAAGCTGACTTTGAGCAGCGCTTCAAGGAGCGCCAGCACTGGTCCGGCGAGACCGACACGGCCATCGAGTTGCGCGTGGCCGAGATCCTGGCCGACGTGCGCCAGCGTGGTGACGCGGCCGTGCTGGAGTACACCGCCCGCTTCGACGGTCTGCAGGCTGGCGCGCTCAAGGACCTGGAACTGACACAGGCCGAACTGAAAACCGCCTACGAGGCCCTGCCGGCCGCCCAGCGCGAGGCCCTGACCGCTGCTGCCCAGCGTGTGCGCAGCTACCACGAGGCGCAAAAGCGTGCCAGCGGCGAGAGCTGGAGCTACCGCGACGCCGACGGCACCTTGCTGGGTCAGAAGGTCACGCCGCTGGACCGCGTGGGCATCTACGTGCCCGGCGGCAAGGCGGCTTATCCCTCCTCCGTGCTGATGAACGCCATCCCCGCCCACGTGGCCGGGGTGGGCGAGATCATCATGGTGGTGCCCACGCCGCGGGGCGAGAAAAACCCACTGGTGCTGGCCGCCGCTTATGTGGCCGGCGTCACACGCGCCTTCACCATCGGTGGCGCCCAGGCCGTGGCGGCCCTGGCCTACGGCACGGCCACCGTGCCCGGCGTGGACAAGATCACCGGTCCGGGCAATGCCTATGTGGCCAGCGCCAAGCGCCGCGTCTTCGGCCAGGTCGGCATCGACATGATTGCGGGCCCCAGCGAGATCCTGGTGCTGGCCGATGGCACGACCCCGGCCGACTGGGTGGCCATGGACCTGTTCTCGCAGGCCGAACACGACGAGCTGGCGCAGAGCATCCTGCTCTGCCCGGACGCGGCTTATATCGAGGCGGTTCAGCACGAGATCGACCGCCTGCTGCCCCAGATGCCGCGTGCCGAGATCATTGCCAAGTCCCTCAATGGGCGCGGCGCCCTGATCCATACGCGCAGCATGGAAGAGGCCTGTGCCATCAGCAACCGCATCGCGCCCGAACACCTGGAAGTCTCCAGCAAGGAGCCACACCGTTGGGAGCCGCTGCTCAAGCACGCGGGCGCCATCTTCCTGGGGGCGTACACCAGCGAGTCACTTGGTGATTACTGCGCCGGCCCCAACCACGTGCTGCCCACCAGCGGCACGGCCCGCTTCTCTTCGCCGCTGGGCGTCTACGACTTCCAGAAACGCAGCAGCCTGATCGAGGTCAGTGAAGCCGGCGCGCAGACCCTGGGGCAGATCGCCTCGGTGCTGGCGCACGGTGAAGGCCTGCAAGCCCATGCCCGTGCGGCCGAAATGCGCCTGAAAGATCACAAGAAATGACGTCCCTTGATCCCAAGCTGCAGCGCCTGATCCGCCAGGACATCCAGGGCATGCATGCCTATGCCGTGCAGGAGTCGGCTGGCATGGTCAAGCTCGATGCCATGGAGAACCCCTACAGCCTGCCGCCCGCGCTGCAGGCTGAGCTGGGTCAGCGCCTGGGCCAGCTGGCGCTGAACCGTTACCCTGATGGCCGCGTCAACGATCTGCGGGCCGCGCTCGCAAGCTACGCCGGCATGCCGGAGGGCTATGCGCTGATGCTGGGCAATGGTTCGGACGAACTGATCTCCCTGCTGGCCCTGGCCTGCGACGTACCGGGCGCTTCCATCCTGGCGCCGGTGCCGGGTTTCGTGATGTATGCCATGAGCGCGCAACTGCAGGGCCTGAGCTTCCATGGTGTGCCGCTCACGCCCGAGTTCGAGCTCGATGTGACGGCCATGCTGGGGGCCATTGCCAAGCACAAGCCCAGCATCACCTACATCGCCTATCCGAACAACCCGACGGC